>CAZSSQ010000007.1:0-28004 GCA_964609465.1 uncultured Dehalococcoidia bacterium | reverse complement strand
CGCGATACCTCCACGGCGGGCGTCGTGAAGGCGCGCACGAAGGGTTCCGGCTCGCCCCCGAAGAGGTACCAGTAGGGGTCCGTGCCGAAGATGTCCAGGTCGGGGAGAGAGGCTGCTGCCTCCCAGTCGCTCACCCCCAGTTCCAGCAACGGGTTGGCCGTCTCCTCCGGGTCGCGGCCGATGGCGTGGGCCCACCGCTCCCTGATGCGGCGGGCCAGCTCCGGCAGCCCCACGGCTTCCAGGTCGGTGGGCACCAGGCAGAGGGCGTTGCGCAACCCCAGACGCCGTCCCTCTCGACACAGCTCGCCCAGCATTTCGAGGAGGGACGACTCCCGGAAGGCGCGTACCTCGTCGTCCAGGGTCGACGGGAGGTCGCGGCCCGTGGAGGCCCGGAAACGGTCCTGGCAGTGCTGACAGCGGCAGGCCCAGGCGCCGCTCAGGTCGCCGCGCCAGGGCCCGTAGTAGAAGTGGGGCTCGTCCCAGAAGAGGATGTCGCTGCCTGTCTCCGCCGCCGCCTTCACCCACTCCATGAGAAAGCGGCGGGTCTCCGGGTGATTGGGGCAGCCAGCAGCCACCCGCCGGCCGTCGGAGAGCACCTGCCAGGCCTCCGGGTGGTCGCAGGGGAAGCGGGAGAGGGTCTCGCCGCTGAAGATGCCTGTCACCCCCCAGGGGTCGAGCCAGGCCTCCATGCCGGCTTCGTGGGTAGCCTGGACGATCTCTCGCATGGCCTCTCGGTGGTAGAGGAGGTCCGTCTCTGTGAGGCAGTGCACCACGTAGGTGCAGTGATGGGCGGCCATGTCCTCCAGGTCGGCGTGAACATGGCGCAGGGTGCGACTGCTGAAGTAGGCGACGCCGGTTTCCATGTGGGACCTCCTCAGGGATGTGAAGGAGCGACGGTGGGCCTGCCGCCAGGCTTGCCTGCGGGTAAGCAGGCGGGCCTGGCCGAAGGTCCTGCTCGCGTTCTGGAGGGGCGCGGCACGCGGGCCCCGCCTGCCCGCGCGTCGCGCCCCACGTCTGACAGGGCCTAGACCATGCAGTAGCCGCCGTTGACGCTCAGGACCTGGCCGGTGATCCACTCGGCCCGCTCCGAGGCCAGGAAGGCGACGGCGTTGGCGATGTCCTGCGGCTGGCCAAGGCGCTCCAATCCCTTGTAAAGGGGGTACTGGCGTCCGATGGCCTCCAGGCGGGCCGCACCCTCCTGGCTCTGGCGTGCCGCCTCGAAGAGGGAGGCCGTGGTCTCCGTCTCCGTGGTGCTGGGCGAGACGCAGTTGACGGTGATGCGGTAGCGGCCCATCTCCTTGGCCAGGGCCTTGGTGAAGCCGGTGACGCCCGCCTTGGCCATGGAGTAGGTGGCCAGGCGGGGCTCTCCGACCCGCCCTGCGTCCGAGATAATGTTGATGATGCGCCCCCAGCCCTGGTTCGACATGTGGTCCAGAGCGGCACGCGTGCAGTTGAGCACGCCATAGGTGACGACGTTCATCACCTGGTCCCAGGCCGCCTGGTCCTGCTGGCTGAAGAAAGGCCCGCCGAAGCCGCCCCCCATCTCCTCGGCGCTGCGGGCGGGGATGCCAGCGTTGTTCACCAGAATGTGGATGGTCCCCCATTCCTTCACGACCCGGGAAACCATCTCCGCCACCTGCTCCCCGTCAGTCACGTCGGCGACGGCGGCGAGGGCCTGTCCCCCCTTCGCCTTCACCTCGGCCGCCACGGCCTCGGCCCGCTCCTGGAAGACGTCGTTGATGGCTACTTTCGCCCCTTCCTCTGCCAGGGTGAGGACGATGGCGCGACCGATGCCGCGACCTGCCCCCGTGACGATGGCCACCTTGTCCCTAAGTCCCAGGTCCATGACTCAAACCTCCCTATAGCTATCGCCACCGGGCGGATGGCTAGCGCTTCAGAATGTGGATGACGCACACGCCGCCGGCGCCGATCATATGGCAGAGGCCCGTGGTGGCACCCTCGACCTGCCGGGGACCGGCCTGGCCGCGCAGTTGGAGCACCGTCTCCCAGACCTGGGCCAGCCCGGTGGGTCCGATAGGATGGCCTCGGGCGAGGAGACCGCCATCGGTGTTGAAGGGAATGCGCCCGCCGATGGTGGTGGCTCCTTCCTCCACCAGGCGCTCCCCCTCGCCGCGAGGGCAGAAGCCCAGGCTCTCATAATAGTCGATCTCCTCCACGGTGAAGGCGTCGTGCACCTGCACCAGGTGCATGTCCTCAGGGCCGGTGCCGGCTTCTTCGTAGGCCTGGCGGGCGGTGAGCTCCGTGATGGCGGGTCCCAGGTGGCCGTCGCTGGAGTGGAGCTCGCTGCGGAAGGCCGAGGCAGCTACCCGTACCAGGGGCCTCGCGCCCAGCCGCCGCGCCCTGGGCAGGCTGGCGACGACGGCGGCCGCCGCCCCATCGCTGATGGGGCAGCAGTGGAGGACGGTGAGGGGGTCGCACACCAGGCGCGACTGGAGCACCTCCTCCAGGGTCACCTGCTTCTGGAACTGGGCGAAGGGGTTGAGGGCGCCGTGGCGGTGGTTCTTCACGGAGACGCGGGCGTAGGGGACGATCGTGGCCCCGTGCTCGTGCATTCGTCGGCGGGTGCGCATGGCGAAGACGCCGGCCGGGGGCAGGAAGCCCATGGCCTGCGTCTGGAGGATGTCCCTCCGGTCCACCGGCGGCGCAGCGCCGCCGCCACCCGTCATCTTGCCCACCCCGACCGCCAGAGCGACATCGCAGAGGCCGCAGGCCACCGCGAGGTAGGCCTCGCGGAAGGCAGTGGAGCCGCTGGCGGAGGCGTTGTCGACGGTCGTGATGGGCGCGCCGGTGAGCCCCAGCTCCGCCAGGACGCGGGTGCCCGCGGTCATGCCCTGCCCGGCGGCGCCGCACCAGGTGGCCTGCACGTCTGGCCAGGCGAGGCCGGCGTCGGCCAGGGCGGCCAGCACCGCCTCGACGGCCAGGTCCGTGATGCTTCGCTGCGGGTAGTGGTCGAAGCGCACCATGCCCACGCCGACGACGGCTACTTCCCTCATGGCTCATCTCCCTCGGGTGGTGCTGGCCGGAAGGCATAGGTTACGGTGGGCCGGCCGCGCTCGTCAGCGCTGATGGTGAGGAGGGTGAGCTCCAGAGGCATGTCGATCTTCAAGTCTTCGAAGTCGGAGCCCGTGAGGAGCCCCTGGACGCGCAGGCCGCCCTCCATCTCCACCTGCCCCACGGCGTAGGGGCCAAGGCCCTCCAGCCCGGCGAACAGCTCGTAGACCACCGTGTAGGTGTAGAGACGGCCGTGGGGGCCCCGGAGGACCTGGGCCAGGTCCGGGCTGGAGCAGCGGGCGCAGAAGCGTCGCTGGGGGAAGAAGGTCTCGCCGCAGGCGTTGCAGCGGGAGGCCAGCAACCGTGGGAGCTCCTCGGCGACGGGGAAGGTGAAGAGGCCCTCCGCGACGGGGATGGGGCCCGCTTCGACGGTCTCGGGTGTGGGGGCCTCGCCGCCTGTCACAGTCAGCGCAACCTCCGGCAGCGGTCGGTGGGAAGGGGATGTCTCGGGCGCTATGTAAGGCGACCCACGATTAGCATGAATCGGGGGTAGTGTCAATCAGCCAGGGGGGCGCTGATAGGGATGCAGAGGCAGGGCTGGGGTTAGCTGGCCCGCCTTGCAGGCTTGGAGGCCGTTTCGACTGGATCTGAGTCGGGGGTCGCTGGCGCCTTCTCCCTCTTCGCCTCCTCCAGGCCGCTCGTGGCAACAGCGGTGAGGTCGCGTGGGGTCGCTCCGTCCTCCGGGTAGCAGACAATGGCCACGCTGGCGCTGATGGGTTCCGGCGACCCGGAGCCGCCGAAGACGGTGACCTGGCCCAGCCGGGCCATGAGGTCGGTGGTGATGGGGACGGCGGCGGTGCGGTTCACCTCCGGCAGCAGCAGAGCGAACTCGTCGCTATCGAGGTGGGCCACCACCTCGGGCTCCGTCACCGATTCAGCCAGGAGCATCCCCACAGACCGCAGGAGCCGGTCGCCCAGGTGGGGGCCATAGCTCTCCTTGAACGTCGAGAAGCGGTCGATGCTCAGGAAGATGAGGGAGAGCGGACGGCGATAGCGCTTGGCCCGCGATATCTCCCGCTCCACGGCCTCCATGAAGTAGCGGCGGTTGTACAACCACGTAACCTGGTCCACCTCGCCAAACCGCCCCATCTGCTCCAGGTCTGCGAGATTCTTGAGGGCCAGGGTGGCGTGGCCAGCCAGCAGCTCCAGGAGCTCCTGGTCGACATCTTCCTCTTCGAAGAGGAAAACGAGCAGGCCCAGGGGGTCGCCGTCCATCACCATGGGAGCGAGCACCACGTGCTTCGGTTCGAGAGCGCGCTGGGCAGCCTCGCAGGCGGCCTTGCCGACCACGTCCTCGAGCAGGTCATGGAGGCTGGCCGCCATCTCCACCTCGCCGCCCTCAAGGGTCCGTCGCCGGAGGCTCTGCACCGGCAGCGGAAACTCCAGCTCTGAGGCTTCCATCTCCAGGGCGGCGCTGAGCGTGTCCAGCGATGGGATGCTGTTCCCTTGCAGCGGCTTCGCGTGGAGGACGTCACGTCTCTTGTCGAGGAGCAAAGGGTAGACGACCGAGGCGCCCGTCACGTTGGGGCCCTTCTCGGCCAGTACGGACAGCATCTCCTCTATGCTGCCGGTGCTGTGGAGAAGGAGGGCCAGCACGTTCAGCCGGCGCTGGTGGTCGCAAGACTGCCGACCGGCTTCTGCCGCGTCCTCTGGCACGTCGCTACCTGACGCTCGGGGCGCGTCGACGCGGCGACCGCCGGGGGCCTCGCGACGAGCGGTGTGCTTGGACCACCACTCCGCCATCCGCATGGCGATGACCTCTCCTACTTAACGCTGTCATCTTGGTGCCGTCCGTTGGATGCGGCGTCGCCGCCCATCCGTGCCAGGAACGAAGGGCCCTCACCGGATATGACTCGGCAAGCCTGGTGCATCCCTGTGGAGAGGGCCTCCTCGAGGACTGGAGCTTCCAGCTCGACCTCAGAGTCGATGGAGACCACGGCGACGCCGTTGGTGTAGCTCTTCAACGATAGCTCCCGGACGCCCTCCACCTGGCTGAGCGATTCGTGGAGGGGAACCAGCTTCACCCTTGAGCCCACCTCCTCGACGGTCACGGTGTAAGAGTAAGGGGCGCCGCCGTCTGAGGTGGGAACCTCCAGCCTGGGCAGAGGCCGGTCGGTGCCGCTGATGGTGGGAACCGCTTCCGGGGCCGCCTCCGTGTCCGGCTCTTCCAGCTCCGGCGCGGCGGTCGCCTGAGAGACAGCGACTGGCGAGGGTCGAAGACCGGTCGCCTTCGCCAGCGCCTCCTCGGCCGCGGCGGCGGCCTCGTCCATCGCCTGCGCCCAGTCGACGTCGGTCAGCGCGCTCTGCAATTGCCCCAGGCTGCGCCAGAGCGGCGCCATCTCTCGCAGGGTGGAGTTCAGGAGGCCGACAGCCGTCGTCGCCTCGTCGATGCTCCTCTTCGCCGACTCCAGCGACTGGCGCCAGGCGGCAAGGGCAGCCGCCATGCGTTCCGCATCAGTGCCGGGTTCCAGGATTTGAGGCGCTGTCTCCCGCGATGTCTCGCGCATGCGCTATTCCCAGGTCTTACAGTGCGGCGTCTCTGACATTGGCCGGCGATGATGCCTTCCCCTGTGATTTTCGGCACCCTGGCCGAAAACAACACCGCATCACCGGGCGACAAGGCCGTAGTCCAGCATTGGCCGCTTCGGCTTTGTCGTGTGGGCGGCCGGGGAGGGCCAGGCGCTACGGCGCGCCTGTGCTAGAATGACCCCTGGCCCGCAGGGGCCGTTCCAGGCAGCCACCCCGGTGCGGAGAACCCCGTCTCCCGACTCCTGAAGGCGCCAAGGGCTGGGTAACCGTGAGTGCTTTGGTGTCAGACTCCGACGAGCTCTCGCTGAGGCGAGCCGTCGAGGCGCCGTCCGGCCGTCGCCAATCCCTTGTCCGGGGCGGGCTCATGCTCGCCTTTGCGGCGTGGCTGGGGTACTACGTAGTCAGCGGCGCTCCCTATCTGAGCCTCCGCGTGTTTGGCCCGACGGTGGCCCTTCATGCCCTGACGGCGGCGGCGGCCATCGCCTATCTGCTCTACCTCTCGTTCCGCCGTCGGCTGCCGGGGCGAACCTCCCTGGACTGGCCCGTCTTCGCCCTTCTCCTGGCTTACGGCGCCGCCACGGCTGCCTCCATCAACTGGCGGGTGAGCCTGGAGACGACCCTGCAGGTGGTGATGGTAGCCCTCGTCTTCTACGTCGCTGCCGACAATGACTTGCTGAATGTCGGCCAGGTGCGACAGGTCTTCCTTCTGGTGATGGCAGCGGCGGCCGCCTACGCCCTTTTCCGGGTGGGGCGCGACTACTGGGACTGGCTGCGGCTGGCCCGAGCCGTTGACCCTTCCTGGGGCCCCAGCGACCTGCTGCCGCCCACGGTGCCGCGGGTTCACGGTGTCGGCGAACACCCGAACCTGCTGGCCATGAGTTTGGTCCTGGCGGTTCCTTTCTACGTCGTCGGTCTCCTGGGCGGTCATCGGAGAATGGCGCGCCTGGCGGCGGCCGGCGCGCTAGCGCTCTCGGGGGCAGCCCTCTTCTTCACCCTTTCGCGGGCGGGCTGGGTAGCGGCGGCCATCGCCGCCGCCCTGGCCGCGGCGGGGTGGGTCGCCGTGGTGCGCCCGGACGTGGTGCGGGTGCCGCGTCTGGGGAAGGTGGCGCGGCGTGGCGTGCGACTGGCGGTCTTCGCGGCGGCGCTCGCCGTCCTGGCGGGCGTGCTGGTGGCGGCGCTGCTCCTGGCCACTAGCTGGCAGTCCCGGCCACAGTGGCTCTTCCGCGGCTCCCTCTCACCGCGCCTCGATGCCATGGCCGCCGGTGGTGAGATGTTCCGCGACCGGCCGCTCCTGGGCACGGGCCCAGGCACCTACGGGCTCATCTACTCGCAGTACAGCGGGTCCTATCCTATTGAGGCCGTGCACTCCCACAACGGCTACCTTCAGACCGCCGTGGACCTGGGCGTGGCTGGCGTCGGGGTGATGATCATCCTGGCGGTGGCTGCCGGAGGCGCTTTCTGGCGTGGCTTCCGACGCGCCTCGCCGGAAGGGCGCCTTCTGCTGGTGGCCTGCGGCGCCTCCTTGGCCGGCTTCCTGGTGCACAGCCTGGCCGATGCCCCGAACGCGTCGAAGACGGTCCTCGTGCCTCTGGCTATCGTGCTCGCCATGATGGTGAGGGCTGTCCCGGCGCCCAATGGCTCGGGGGCGGGCCCTGGCCCTGACGAAGACAATGACCCGCCTCCAGCAGCGCCGTGGGCCGGGCCCTGGCGCCGGTGTCTCGTCCTCCTGCCGCCGGTCACAGTGCTGGTGGCCCTGGTAGCCCTCCTCTTCTTCTGGAGCAACCTGGACGGGCCCCATTATCGCTACTCCCAGGGCCTGGAGGACGCCGATGCCGGTCGCTGGTTGGAGGCCGTCCCTCACTTCCAGCGAGCGGCGGACGGCGACTCCGACTTCGCCCTTTACCAGTTGCAGTTGGGCCTAAGCGAAACCATGGCCTACCTGGGCGGGGCGCCGGGACCGCTCCTCGAGCAGGGTATCGAGCATCTGGAACGTGGGGTGGCTTTGGAGCCCCGCAGCGCCGTCGGACACGCGAACCTGGCGCGTGCCTACCTCCTGGCCGGTCGCGGTCAGGAGGCGCGCGACTCGGCACTGGAAACCATGCGGCGGGCCGGGCACGATCCGGTGGTGGCGATCGCCGCGGCCAGTGTGCTGGAGGAAGCGGGCACGGCCGAAGAGGCGCGGGAAGCCTATGCCACCGCCATCGCCCTCGACGCCAGCCTGGCCTTCTCTCCCTTCTGGTCCGGCAGCGACTTCCGTCGCCAGAACTTCGAGGAGATAATAGGCCGTTCGATCCTGCCCCTGAACCCGTGCCTGGTGGGCCAGCAGCTACTGCTGCCTGAGACCTCCGCCAATCTGGATCTGGAGCAGGCCGCCCAGGACTGCCGGCTCTTCATCCTGGGCCAGCCAGAGAACGTGGGCGCCCGCGTAGACCTGGCGACGATCCTGATGGCCGCCGGTCAGACCCAGGAGGCTCTTGCCATCCTGGAGGATGCCGTGGCCCGGCACCCGGACGACGGCCCGGCGCGGCGGGGGCTCGGCGAGTGGTACTCCAGCGCTGGGGACCTGGAGCGCGCCCGCCACGAATGGCTCCTGGGCGCTCAGCTCGACGATCCCCGCGCCGCCATGCTTCTGGGCGACTCTTATGCCCCGGCGCCTGTTCCTCAGGAGGTGGTGCGCCGGGCGGAGGAGATCCTCTCGTTCGCGGGCACCAACCTGGCGGTAGGGGGTGTCCAGCGCTACCTGCTGGGCATCCTCTACTACCGGATGAAGTTCCATCGGGAATCGCCCACGGTCATCCTGGTGCCTGGGGACTGGCAGGAGGCGCTTGGGGGCCCCTACGCCGCCCTGAGCGAGGCGCTGGGGCGCTGGCGGCGTGGGTGAGGCGGTTCTTCGGGCGGCTGTTCTGGGGGTGAAGCCATGAGGCAGGCTCTGGAGGGAATACGGGTGCTGGAGCTAGGGCGGGTGCTGGCCGCCCCCTTCTGTGGCCAGATGCTGGGCGACCTGGGCGCCGAGGTCATCAAGGTCGAGGTGCCCGGTAGCGGCGACGAGTCCCGCGCTTACGGCCCTCCCTTCGTGGAGGGAGAGAGCTTCTACTTCTTCAGTCTGAACCGCAACAAGGAGAGCATTACCCTCGATCTCAAGGATGAGCGGGCCAGGGACGTCCTCCGGCGCCTCATCGAGCGGTCCGACGTGTTCCTGCACAACTCGCTGCTCGGACCCATGGAGAGGCTGGGCTTCTCCTACGAAGAGGTGAGGAAGGTCAACCCCCGCATCATCTACTGCGCTATCTCTAGCTTCGGCCAGTCAGGCCCCGACCGCGACAAGCCGTCGCTGGACATGATGGCCCAGGCCCTCTCAGGTCTCATGTTCCTCGCCGGCGAGCCCGATGGCGCCCCCATGCGTTCGGTGGCGGCGGTGTCAGACATCGCGGCCGGCATGTTCGCCGCCTACGCCATCGTGGCCGCCCTCCTCCACCGGGAGCGGACGGGAGAAGGGCAAATTGTGGACACCTCTCTCATCGAGAGTTCGGTGGCCCTTCTCACCTACCAGGCCAGCCTCTTCTTCGTCACCGGCCAGAACCCGGCCCGCCTGGGCAACGCCCACCCGTCCATCGTGCCTTACGACAGCTATCGCACGTCCGACGGCTGGGTGACCATCGCCGTCGTGAACCAGCCGCAGTGGGAGCGCTTCTGCCTGGCCCTGGACTTGGGCGACCTCCCGAAGGACCCGCGCTTCGTGGACAACGCCTCGCGCGTGGCCCATCGCGATGAGCTTCAGGTGCTGGTGAAGAAGCGCCTCGCGGAGTTGACGACGGCGGAAGCGGTGCGTCGCCTGGACGAGAAGGGTGTTCCCTGCGCCGAGGTGCGCGACCTGGCCGCCGTCTTCGCCGACCCCCAGGTCCGGCACTTGGGCCTGCGGCGGCGCATGCACCACCCTGTCACCGGGGACATCGACGTGGTGGCGCCGCCCTTCCACCTCTCGGCCACGCCGCCAGCCCTCGAGAAGCCGCCGCCCCGTCTGGGGGAGCACACTGAGAAGTGGCTCCGTGAGGTCGGCCTCAGCGACGCGGAGATCGGGTGGCTGAAGAGTGAAGGCGTGGTCTAGAGAGTGGGGCAGCCGGGTGCGTAAGGGCGGCGGCGCGCGGGACGCCGCGGGCAAGCCGCCAACGGTGGCACGTGCATCTGGCAGGTGCTGGCGCCAGCGCGTCAAGGTAGAATAGACGCCGAGGCTACGCAAGGACAACGTCCGGTGCGGTTCTACGAGTTTGAAGCCAAGGCCTTCCTTGCCCGTCAGGGGATAGCCATCCCCACCGGCCGCCTGGCCCGCACGCCTGACGAAGCGGCGGACGCGGTGCCGTCGGTGGGGTTCCCGGCCGTCCTGAAGTCCCAGGTCCTCTCTGGAGGCCGCATGAAGGCGGGCGCCATCCGCTTCGCTGAGAGCGCGGCCGGGGCGCGGGAGGCGGCCGGGGCCATCCTGGGGCTGGAGGTTCGCGGCCGGAAGCCCGTGGGCGTGCTCATTGAGCCGCGGGCCGCCGTCGCTCAGGAGTACTACCTGGGCGTCACCTACGACACTCTGGCCAAGCTGCCCGTGGCCATTCTCTCCGACCGCGGCGGCATCGACATCGAGGAGGTGGCCGAGAAGGAGCCGGAGCACATCTCCCGCCATACCTTCTCTTCGCTGCTGCCCCTCACGGAGTTCCCTTTCAAGGAATGCGTGGCAGCGCTGGGCCTCTCCGGCGGCGAGCTCACCACCCTCGCAGGCGTCCTCTTCCGCCTGGCCCGTGCCTTCATGGAGCACGACCTGACCCTGGCCGAGATCAACCCTCTCGCCCGTCTGGAAGACGGCTCCTACGTGGCGCTGGACTGCCACATCGAGATGGAGGACGAGGCGGTAGTACGGCAGAAGGCGCTGCTGGAGGCGCTGGGGGCCGACCCCGGCGGCCGCGCCGCCCGCGAGCCGTCGCCCCTGGAGCTGCGGGCCGCCGAGGTGGACGCCAGCGACCACCGGGGCGTGGCCGGCCGTCTGGTGGAGTTCGGCGGCTCCCTGGGGCTCATCATCGGCGGCGGCGGCGCCAGCCTCACCGCCTTCGACGCCGTCCGTTGTCACGGCGGCCAGCCCGCCAACTACTGCGAGATCGGCGGCAACCCCAGCGTGCGCAAGGTCGCCGGGCTCACGAAGCTCATCCTCTCCAAGCCGGGGGTGGAGAGGATCGCTGTCATCATGAACGTGGTGAACAACACACGCGTCGACCTGGTGGCGCGGGGCGTCATCAAAGGCTGCGTCGAGTCGGGGCGCGACCCGGCGAGGACCATCGCCGCCTTCCGCGTCCCCGGTGCCTGGGAGGAGGAGGGCTTCCGGCTGCTGCGCCACTACGGCGTCCAGTACTTCGACCGCTCCGTCTCGATCGACGAGGCGGCGCGGCGGGCCTGCCTCTCGGCAGGCAGGCCATAGCGGGGATGTCACAGGAGAGGTAATCGAGTTGTCGATCCTGGTCGATCAGGATACCAGCGTCATCGTCCAGGGCATCACCGGCCGCGAGGCCGTCTCCTTCACCCGCGACATGCTGGACTACGGGGCGAGGGTGGTGGGCGGCGTGACCCCTGGCCGGGGCGGCCGCGATGTCCTGGGCGTCCCTGTCTACGACAGCGTCCGCCAGATCACGGAGAAGGAGCGCGTGGACGCCTCGGTGCTGGCGGTGCCGGCCCCCTTCGTGCGCGACGCCGCCTTCGAAGCCATCGAGGCCGGCGTACCGCTGCTGGTCATCGTCACTGAGAGGGTGCCGCGGCGGGACGTGGTGCAGGTGCTGGAGCTGGCCCGGCTGCGCGGGAGCCGCGTCATCGGGCCCAACACCATGGGGATCATCTCGCCGGGCAAGACCAAGGTGGGCTCCATCGGCGGCCCCGCCGAGGATACGCGCAAGTCTTTCCTGCCTGGCCCGGTGGGAGTGATGTCGCGCTCCGGCGGCATGACCACGGAGCTGTCGAACCTGCTCACTCAGAGCGGGCTGGGCCAGAGCACCGCCATCAGCATGGGCGGCGACCCCATCGTGGGCAGCACCTTCGCCGAGCTGCTGCCCCTGTGGGAGGAGGACCCCGAGACCAGAGCCCTCGTCCTCTTCTGCGAGCCAGGCGGGCCCCTGGAGGCCGCCCTGGCCGACCGGGTACAACGGGAGGGTAACTCGCTGCCCATCATCGCCTTCATCGCCGGCCACTTCACGGCCGAGATGCCGGGCGTGCGCTTCGGGCACGCGGGCTCCATTGTGGAGGGGAAGGCGGACACGGCCGAGGAGAAGGCGCGCATCATGCGCGAGGCTGGCATCGTCGTGGCCGACGACTTCTCGCAGATCCCGGCGCTGGTGGAGCGGGCCCTGCGAGGCCGGTCGTAGGGGAGCTGTAGCGTGCCTGTGTTCGTAAGGCTGGAGGTGGACGCTGACCTTTGCGCCCGCGAGCCGCAGTGCCGTGAGTGCGTCCAGTCCTGCCCCGTGGACATCTTCTTCCGCGACGACGGCGACACCGCCCACTCCATCCCCGACAACGAGGACGAGTGCATCCTCTGCGACCAGTGCGTGGTGCGCTGCCCCGTGACGGCTATTACCCTCGTCAAGCTGTACTAGGCCGAGGTGCCCTGGGGCACCTCCGACCGCTGCACCGGCGCCCCTCTCCACGCGCGCAGGCCCTGGCACTAACGGCCGGGGCCTGCTCATCCTGGGAGTGCGGCGGCACTAGTCCAGGCCGGAGATGGAGGACTCGTCCTCCAGGGCGCGGACGGCGCGCGCCGGCTCCAGGAAATGGTCGCGGCAGCACTCGCAGGCGTTCAGGTGCGCTACCGCGTTGGAGTCCAGGGCTCTCCCCTGTTCGAAGTAGCGGAAGAGGGCGTTGCGGGCCTGCCAACAGGTGATGGGCTGCTGAGGAACGCAGCGGCCTTCGGGAGTGTCCGCGAACTCGGCCAGCGCCAGCCCCGATTCCCGACAGGCATCGCAGCTCAGGAAGTGGGCCTGCAGGCGGAGCTCGTGGTCTTCGATGCCAGCCAGCACGCCGATGCGCAGCTCGTCCGGGAAGTGAACCGGCGGCACGGGCTGGTCTCCCAGCGCGATGGGATCCTTGCGATTACTGCGCGAAGTAGGGGAAGGAGACATAACAACACCTCACCGTGACGCCGGGCTGGACCCGCAGGCGGGACTTCGTCCACTCTATTCTACCGCCGCGCCGCCACTTTGTGCAGGGTAGCTTACGTCATCTCGAAGAGGGTGCGGGCCTCCCCGTGTTATCCCTCTCTCCGTCTCTCAGCCGCCCGTGCCTGGCAGAGACCGGAGATGCCACAGCTTAGAAGGGGCAGAGGCCCTGGGGAGAAAACTCCCGGTTGCCGTAGCCGAAGTACCAGAAGTCCTCGAAGGCCTGCAGATTGGCCTGGACGTAGTCGTTGGCGGCCAGGCAGCCGGCGGTGGCGTCGCCGGCCGGCAACCAGGCATCGCGGAAGGCGCGTGCCATCTCCCCGTGCAGCGACCCCGGATTGCTGTTGACGGCGGCGTCCAAGCTCTGGGCTGCCTCGGAGGCGGCTCCACCCTGGGCCATGTAAGTGACGGCTATCCGGAAGTGGAGATAGGGGTCCATCTCACTCCGTTCGTTCTCCTTCCACTCCAGGAGTGAATGGTCTTCCAAGGCCCGCGTGTACAGCGACAGGGCCAGCGCGAAATCGCCGGCGGCGAAGGCGTCGTCGGCGTCGAGGACGTTGTGATACAGGAACTCCGAAGGGTCGTTGGTGACCTGGGCGAGGACATACTGCTGGCCATTCCACCCGTAGACCTCGGTGCGGGTGCGGGTAGGCCCGGCACCGACGGAGCCGATGGAACCCCCGTGCATGACGATCTCCGTGTCGCCGTCGCTGTCCGTGTCCTCGAGGGCGACATCGGCGTAGGAGATGCTGATCTCCCCGTCGGTGAGGTCGGCGTAGGTGGTGCCGCTCCAGCCGTACACCTCGACGGTGGTGTAGCAGGTGTGGGCGCCGCAGCTCTCAACCCGGTAGACGATCTCGGCGCCCGGCAGCGCGTTCATGTCCTGCACCGCCATCAGGACCTCATCCAAGCTCCCGCCGCCGCCCAGCGAGGCCACAAAGCCGCCACCTTCGGCAGTGCCCGGTGATTGAAACCCAACCCCCCACGAGCCGGCCGACTTGTCCAGGACGGCCACCATGACCGGCGTCTCCTGTTCGAGCGGACCTGCCAGCACCAGAACCAACTCGTCCTGGCCGTCGGCGTCTGTGTCGCCTGGCGCGCAGCGGGCGGCGGGGGAGACGGGTATGGCCCAGGCGTCGAGAAGGGCGTCTGGGCAGGCGGTGGGCGCGTCCGTGGCCGTCAGGTGGCGGGCGATGGCGGCCGCGTACTGCAAAAGCTCCTCCGGCACCGCGGGCAGGGCGACAGGCGAAGGGGCAGCGGGCGTCGCCGTCGCTGGGACAGGGGTCGGTGTGGGGGGACGGGGCGTGCGCGTCGCGTGGGCGACGGGCGTGCGCGTGGTTGCGGGCTGCGACGCCGTGGAAGTTGCGGTGTGCGATGGGGCCTTCTCGCCGCCTCCGCAGGCGGCCAGTAGGACCGCAGCCACGAGAAGACCGGCCAGGGGCAGCCGACGGGTCACTGAACCTTCCTCAGGCGCTCTCGCCGCACCGACAGTCGTCCCCGCCATCATATACCGGCGGTCAAGGGCGCGCGAGGGATGGTCCCCAAGCCGGGGAGTGCTCGGCAGGCGGAGGCGCGCCGGCCGCGGTCGGCGCGCCTCCATCTGTCTGCTGCTGGGTGCTAAGGCCGGTTGAAGACCATCAGGCGGATCTCCGTCTGGTCCTCGATGGCGTACTTGACCCCCTCACGACCGAAGCCCGAGTCCTTGGTGCCCCCGAAGGGCATGTGGTCGATGCGGAAGGTGGACACGTCGTTGATCATCACGCCTCCCACCTCCAGCTCTTCGAAGGCGCGCAGGGCGTGGTCCAGGCTGCCAGTGAAGACGCCAGCCTGAAGCCCGTAGGCGGACTCGTTGACGCGGGCCAGCGCCTCCTCGAAGTCGTGGAAGGAGTAGATGTTGACGATGGGCGCGAAGGCCTCGAAGCTACATATCTTGCAGGCCGTGCTGGCGTCGGCCAGCACGGTGGGCTCGAACATGCGGCCCTGGCGCTTTCCCCCGACCAGGACGCGGCCCTCTCCCTGCACCGCCTCCTCGATCCAGGACTGAACGCGCTCGGCGCTGGCGTCGTCGATGACGGGGCCCACGTCTGTCTCCGGGTCCAGGGGGTCACCGACCTTCAGGCGCTTCACGGAGTCCACAAGCGCGCTGGCGAAGGCGTCGTAGACCTCCTCGTGGATGAAGACCCGCTGCACGGAGATGCAGACCTGGCCCGCGAAGGAGAAGGCGCCGGCGACCACGCGCTGGACGGCGTAGGGCAGGTCGGCGTCGCGGTCGACGATGACGCCGCCGTTGCCCCCCAGCTCCAGCACCACCCGCTTCTTGCCCGCCCGCTCTTTCATCCCCCAGCCGACAGGTGAGGAGCCGGTGAAAGTGAGTAGCTTGAAGCGGTCGTCGCTTATCAGGCGGTCGCCCAGGGCGCGGGTCATGGGCAGGACGCTGAAGCCGCCTGCGGGCAGTCCCGACTCGTGGACGATGCGGGCCACGGTCAGCAGCACCAGCGGCGCATCGGAGGGCGGCTTCACGACCACGGGATTGCCGGCGGCGATGGCTGGGGCGATCTTGTGGGCGGCCAGATTGAGGGGGAAGTTGAACGGCGAGATGGCCGCCACAGGCCCGATGGGGAACCGGCGGGTGATGCCCAGGCGCCCCTTGCCGAGAGGCAGCCAGTCGATGGGGATCACCTCGCCGCCGATGCGCTTGGCTTCCTCGGCGGCTACCTTGAAGGTGTTGACAGCGCGCGTGATCTCCACGGCGGTATCGCGGAGCGGCTTCCCGGCCTCCCGTGCCATCAGCCGGGCCAGCTCCTCGCGCTTCTCAGCGATGCCGCGGGAGATGGAGAGCAGGATCTCCTCGCGCTCGAAGGAAGCGAGGCGGCTCGTGGTCTTGAAGGCCTTGTGGGCTGCCGCCGTCGCCTCCTCCAGTTGCTCGGCGCTGGCCAGGTAGGTGGTGCCTACCAGGCTATCATCGTAGGGGCTGGTGACAGGCAGAGGCTCTGATGATTTCTCCCACCGGCCCGCCAGGTACAGGGGCCACTCGTTGCTCATGGACTTCCTCCTTGCCATACCTTCGCTGGTCGGGGCCTGTGGGCTTCAGGCGCCGCCGACTGTCGAAGAGAACCAAAGCGCTGGGGCGTCGCAGATCTCTCCTCTAATTCTCTGCTTTCCGCCCGACTGGTACAATACGGGCCGGGCGCAGACTGGCCGCTAAGGTAGCTAGGTGCCGCGCATCTGTCGGAGGACGCCATGACAGCCCCCCAAGCCGATGAGCGGCCCAAGCGTGTGGTTCCACTGAGGGAAGGTCTCTTCCGCATCCCCACGGGCCCTGGCGAGAAGCCGGCCATCATCGTCGGTCGCTGTCCCCGCTGCGGCGAGCACTTCTTCCCCAGGCGGCCCATCTGCCTGGCCTGCGGCCAGGTCGGACTGGAGGAGGCGTACCTGACGGGCCCCGGCAAGATCTGGACCTTCACCATCGCCCGCATGACGCCGCCGGGGTCGCTCATCGAGGCGCCCTACGTCGTCGCCCAAGTGGAGCTGCCGGAGAGGGTCATCGTACAGTCCGCCCTCAGCGATTGCGATGTCGACTCGGTGCGGGTGGACATGCCCGTGGAGCTGGTGCTGGAGAAGGTGAAGGAGGACGAAGAAGGCAACGACGTCGTCGCCTTCAAGTTCAGGTTGATGCAGTGACGCCAGCGGCGGGCTTTGTGACCGCCGTCCCGCGGGTGAGATGTCATGGGTGACAGGCGAGTGGTGATACTGGGCGTGGGTCTGGTCCGCTTCAGCCGCTATGCTGACAAGTCGGCGGAGGACCTGGGACGGGAGGCGGGCCTGGCTGCGCTGGAGGACGCCGGCGTTGATTTCAGAGACGTGGAGGCGGGCTTCTACGGGCGCGTTGAGCGGGCGGTGGGCGGCGGGATGCGCACCTTCGGGGAGCTGGGCCAGCACGGCATCCCCGTGACGAACGTGGAGCTGGCCTGCGCCAGCTCTTCCCGTGGCGCGCTCCTGGCCGCCGACCTCATCCGCGGCGGCGCGTACGATGTCTGCATGGTCATCGGCGTCGAGAAGATGGGGCGGGGCATGCTCGGAGGCGGCAGCGATGCCGGCTACCAGACGCAGATGGGCATGTTCCTCCTGCCCGGCCTCTACGCCATGATGGCCCAGCGCCACATGCACCTCTACGGCACGAAGAGAGAGCACTTCGCGCAGGTCTCAGTGAAGGCCCACCGCAATGGCGTTCTAAACCCCAACGGCCAGTACCAGAAGGAGCTGACCCTGGAAGAGGTCCTGAGCTCGCGCATGATCGCTGACCCTATCACTCTCTACCAGTGCTGCCCCACCACCGACGGCGGTTCCGCCGTGGTCCTGTGCTCGGAGAGGTACGCCCGCCAGCACACCACGAAGCCCGTGTACCTTGCGGCCTGGGCCGCGGGCACCCCTATATACGTCTCTGGGGAGTCCGCTCTGGCCGAGGGCCCCACCAGGGTGCTGGCCGACAAGGTCTACGAGGCCTCGGGCCTGGGGCCCGAGGACGTGGACGTAGTCCAGTTGCACGACGCCTTCAGCCCCGGCGAGGTCCTGGGCGTGGAGGAGCTGGGGTTCTGCCGGCCCGGCGAGGGCGGCCCCTTCGTCTGGGAGGGGAACACGGAGATCAACGGGAAGAAGCCTGTCAACACCGACGGCGGCCTGCTCAGTCGAGGACACCCCATGGGCGCTACCGGCGGCGCCATGATCGCCGAGATCACGCGGCAGCTTCGAGGCGAGGCCGGCCCGCGACAGGTGAAGGAGGCCAGGGTCGGCCTCCTCCACAACGCCGGCATCGGCGGCATCAACGTTATGGCCTTCCAGGTGTAACGCTTCCCCGCTACGACGCGCCCCGAAAACAAGGACAGCGGGGAGGGAAGCGCACTCAGGTCGAGCTGATGAACGCCTGGGAAGAGATGGGCGCTAGAAGAGCCACCAGCGCCGGCGCCGGAGCGCCAGCTCTCGGTACTTAGCGAAGGGCTTCTCCTCTGGTCCGGAGCGGTTTCCGCCCCGCGCCCGGGCCAGGGCCTGGGCGAGATTCTCGATCTGCTGGTCCTGGCGCCGGACATCGCGCTCCAGGCGGGCGATCTCTTGCTCCTTCTCCTCTACCTGGCGGCGAAGGAAGGCCTCTATGGTGTCCACCCGGTCGTGCCCGGCGCAGGGGGAGGCGCCGTCGGGCACCAGCACCTCATAGGCCCAGCGGCGGCCGTGACTGACGATACGCCAGGGCAGGTTGCCCTTTCGGATGCGGCGGCGCAGGGTGCTGGGGCAG
Source organism: uncultured Dehalococcoidia bacterium (assembly GCA_964609465.1). Taxonomy (GTDB): domain Bacteria; phylum Chloroflexota; class Dehalococcoidia; order DSTF01; family JALHUB01; genus CAVSBT01. The sequence continues at coordinate 9,944 of CAZSSQ010000007.1, read as the reverse complement.
ATGTCGAGGCGGCAGGACGCGTGACGCAGGCTCATCCAGCGGGCCGCCTGGATATCGGGGGCTGGCCCCTGCTCCGTATGCTGCTCTCTAGACCACTGTTCGCGCAGGGTAACCATGGGCCTAAGTGTTGGAGAGGTGGCAACCCGCCACCAATACAGAGTCGGACGGAGGGGGCGCTATCTGAAGCCCAGCAGCGGCGGCTAACAGGTGGAGGCTCTGCGGGCATTGTGATCCCAGCCCGCCGGTGCTATCCTGAGACTAGGCGATGAAGCTCGCCGCGCCGGGTCATCTGGTGCCGCCGACTACGGCTGATGGCTTCTACAGAGAGATGCGTAGAAGCCATTTTTCATGTCGAGGTGCCCAACATGAACGAGTTCAAGGAAGCTACGCAGCTCATCCTTATCCGCCACGGGCGGACCATTCTGAATGCAGCGGGGCGTTTCCGGGGCCGCCAAGATGTCCCTCTTGATGGGGTCGGCAGGACTGAGGCTGACGCCCTCGCGTGCCGCCTCAAGATGTCCTTCAACATCACTCATCTGCTTACTAGCCCCCTCCGGCGAGCGGTCGAGACAGCGGACGCCATCGCGAAGACCTTCGAACTTCCCACTGTCGTCGAGCCTCGGCTCACCGACCTTGACTACGGCAACTGGCAGGGGCTCACCCCGGAGGAGGCTGCTGCCGCCTATCCCAGGCAGTACCGCGAGTGGGAGCGAACTCCGGATAGGACGCTCCTTCCCGGCGGTGGGTGCCTCGCTTGGCAGATCGACACTGCCCTGCGCCTAGTGCGGGAGCTCATTGCCGACTATCCCGGCGAAACCGTTGCCCTGGTTACGCATCAAGTAGTGTGCCATGGTCTCACCTGCTCCTTCCTTGGCATCCCGCTGCGGCGCTTCAGACGCATCACGCACGCGCCGGCCGCGTTCAGCGTCTTCGAGACGCACCCAAGCGGCTGGACAATCGTGGCACTCAACGACACGTGCCATCTTGGACCATTCGCAGGCCAGTGCCGATCGATGGACTGTTGGGGTGGGCAGCGTGCCTCCGGCGCAGCGGAAGTCCCTTAGCATTTCGACAGCGTTGGCGCTTCTTTGGGCTATGGAACGCCGCCAGTGCCTCGTCTGTGCTGTCCAGCAGCGCAGCCTCGACAGTGCTCTCTTCTGGTTCCTCGCGGAGAGCTACTCCGAGGGGCCGATGATCAATCTTCCATCGGACACCTCACCTTGGATACGCCTGGGGCCTTCGTGCAGCGGCGCCAGCATAGCAGAGTCAGCCGGGTCTGCCGGGCCCGTTGCAGCGCGTAGTCCCGTCCGAATGGCCCTTGTGCTTGTCTTGCCCGGCGTCAATCATTGGCTGCGGATTTCGCCTGCGGGCCGGTGGGCTGAGAGAGCGCCGGTCGCTGTTCAGAGGAGAGCAAGACATGAAAGCGGTTGTGTTCCATGAGCACGGGGGAAGGGATGTCCTCAAGTACGAGGACGTGCCGGAGCCTAAGCCGGGGCCGACAGATGTCGTCATCAAGGTGCAGGCCACCGGCTGCAACTACAACGACGTGTGGGCCCGACAGGGGCTGCCGGGGATGAAGTTCGACCTGCCCCACATCTCGGGCAGCGACATCGCCGGCGAGGTCGCGGAGGTGGGCAGCGCCGTCAGCACCGTCAAGGTGGGCGACAGGGTCATCATCCACCCGGGCCTGAGCTGCCGGATATGCGCCGCCTGCACCTCGGGCAACGAGTACTTCTGCCGTCAGTTCAAGATATACGGCTTCCAGACGGGGCCCCTCGACGGCGCCTACGGCGAGTACGCCCGCATCCCCGAGGTCAACGTCATACCCATGCCCTCCAACCTGAGCTGGGAGGAGGGGGCAGGCATCGGCCTGGTGCTGCTGACGGCCTGGCACATGCTGATCGGGAGGGCGCAACTCAAGCCGGGCGAGGACGTACTCGTGTGGGGCGCCAGCAGCGGGGTGGGCCACGTGGGCATCCAGGTGGCGAAGATGACCGGCGCCCGCGTTATCGCTGTCGGCGGGACGGACGAGAAGTGCGCCAAGGCGAAGGCTCTGGGCGCCGACGAGGCCGTCAACTACAACACGCAGGACGTGGTGGCGGAGGTCAGGCGCATCACCGGCCGGAAGGGGGTGGAGGTGGTCTTTGAGCATACCGGCGAGGCCACCTGGGAGCGGAGCATCCAGGCGATGGCCTGGGGCGGCCGGCTGGTGATCTGCGGCGTCACCACCGGCTTCGAGGGCAAGACTGACCTGCGGTTCCTCTTCCAGAAGCAGCTCTCGCTGCTGGGCTCCCATCAGGGGAACAAGGCGGAGCTGCTAGAGGGGCTGAAGGGCGTCGAGGCGGGCAAGATCAAGCCGGTGGTGGACACCGTGCTGCCCCTGCGCGACGCCGCGAAAGCCCACGAGATGCTTGAGACGGGCAACCACTTCGGGAAGATAGTGCTCAAGCCGTAGGGGGCGGCTCGTGGTTCGACAGGCTCACCACGAGCGGAATCCGCGAACCCGCTCGTCCTGAGCCTGTCGAAGGACGAGCGGCGGCTTGTCAACACCTCGGACGGCGTCTGCATGTGGCCAGGCTGGAAAGCCTGGCCTACGGAGTCATGCAAGACGTTGTATAATGGCGCGGCAGAGGCAGTCCTGAACTATGCGTGCGTTTATGGCTCGCCGGTTGCTGTGTTGTCCCGTCCGACATGCGCGGGCGACACTGGTTGGCGCGGGCGTTGTGATCGCCCTCGTGGCGCTGGCCGCCGCCGGTTGTGGTGAGAATGGGGCGTCAAGCGGGGCGAGCGGTGCGACGCCGCCCGACGGCGCAGCGAGCCCCGCTGCCCGGCAGGAGGTTCAGGCTCTCCTGGCCCCTGCTGACGTGTCCTTTGAAGTGATCTTCAAGAGCTGGAGTGCTTACAGCAAGGAGCCGGATTACTTCGTTTGGAGACAGGGGAACGGCAGGCGCCGGTGGGACATCGTGCAACTCCAAGGCGGCCAGCCCGTTTGGGGAGAGCTGCAAATCGAGACAGGCTTCTCACCGGGAGTGGCGATGGGGAACCCAAGCATGGGTTGCATGTGGTACACTTTACTGTCTCTGCCTGAACAGGTGGACCTCGAGTGCAGCGAGGGCTGGGGGGGTGGTGGATTTGGGGCCCTTGTTGTGGCGCTGTTTTCCTTCGTGAAGGAAAGGCTTCCTGACCAAGAGATCGCCGGGACGACAGCTTCTTGCTACTCGTTTGACGATCCGCGCTTCACAGTAGCCGCGCTCTGCGTGGACTCGTCGGAGGGGATACCTCTGAGGCTGGCTGCGAAAAGTGAGGCCGACCCGACGCTGACGCAAGTCATGGAAGCCATATCAGTTTCGATGACGGAGCAAAATCTGACCGTTCCCCTGGAACTGAAGAAAGATCCGGTCACCGGCATCGAGCAAGCCAAGGCAATAGTGCCCATTTCCACCCTGCAACTGCCTGATCTGAGCCAGTTTCAGCAGTAGTCGTCAGTGCGTCAGCGCCTCGATGCCGGCTAGCCCCAGGGCGCCGGCGACGGTCAGCAGCGCGCTCCAGGCGGCGATGCCCACGCTCATCCAGAGGAAGAGGCGACTCGTGGGCGCGCCGAACGCCATGCCGAGCGCCGCCCCAAGGGGCGCGCCCGTCAGCAGCGGGGCCAGCAACCCCAGCCCCGCCACCCCGTAGCGGATCCAGATGCGATAGATACGTCCGTGTTGCCTCTTCTTGCCTCCGCCGCGTCGCCGCAGCAGCCAGCTCCGTACCCCCTCACCCAGGATCAAGATGATCAACACACCCAGGATGGCGCCGACCGCTGCTACGACGCCTGTCAGCAGGGGATGGAGATCGAGGGCGAGGCCCGCCGGGATGGCCGCCCAGAGCTCCACGGCCGCCAGGGCCAGGACCATCAGCACCTTGAGCAGGATATCCACGGCTGGCCCGGCTACTCCCCTTCTACCGCCTTGATCTCCTGCGGCCAGCGGTCGTTCCAGGGGCGCTCGCGCTCGTAGGCGTAGGAGGCCTGGAGGACCAGGTCCTCGCGGTGGCGCGGGGCCACGATCTGGAGGCCGGCGGGCAGGCCGGCGTCCGTGAAGCCGGCGCGCACGGTGGCCGCCGGGTGGCCCGAGAGGTTGAAGGGGTAGGTGAAGGCTATGAAGGCCAGCGGGTTCTCCACCGGCCGGCCGTCGATCTCGGCGGGCATGCTGCCGCGGGCGTCGAAGGCCTCCGTGGGCAGGGTCGGCGTCAGCAGCAGGTCGTAGCGCTCGAAGAGGTGCCAGAGGAAGTTCACCAGCTCGGTGCGGGCGCGCTGGGCCGCCCCGTACATCTCCGGCGTGAGGTCGCGGACGCGCTCGACGCCCGCCAGGAAGCCGCGGCCGAACTCCGAGCGGTGCTCATCGATGAGGTGGGCGATCTCGGCGTAGGTCTCGCCGCCGGCGACGGCCGCCCAGGCGAGGCCGGGGTCCGGGAATCCGTCCCGTATCTCGTCTACGGCGTGCCCCAGCCTCTCGAAGACGCGCGCGGCCTCTCGCACCTCGCGCATCACGTCGGGCTGGACGCGCGCGAAGCCCAGCGTGGGGCTCCAGGCGATGCGAAGCCGCTGTGGTAGGCCCTCGAGCGTCTGGACGTAGGAGATGCCGGGGTGCGGCAGGGAGTCGGGGTCCGAAGGGTGGGGGCCGACGACGGCGTCCAGGTAGAGGGCGGCGTCGCGCACGGTGCGGGTGATGGGCCCGAGGCAGACGGTGTCGCTCCAGGTAAGCATCTTGAAGGGCCCGCGGGGCACACGGCCGAAGTTGGGCTTGAGGCCGAAGCAGCCGGTGTAGCAGGCGGGGATGCGGGTGGAGCCGCCGCCGTCGGAGGCCGTGGCCAGGGGTACCATGCCTGAGGCGATGGCGGCCGAGGAGCCGCCGCTGGAGCCGCCGGGCGTCCGCTCCGGGTTCCAGGGGTTGCGCGTCACCCCGAAGAGGAGGTTCTTGGTGAAGGCGGTGTAGCCGAACTCCGGGGCGTTGGTCTTCCCCAGCACGATGGCGCCCGCCCTCTTCAGGCGCTCCACCTGCACCGAGTCCCTGTCCGGCCAGTTGTCCTTGAAGGGAACGGAGGCATGGGTGGAAGGAAAGCCCTCCACGTCCTCCAGCTCCTTGACTGCCAGGGGCAGGCCGGCCAGGGGTCCAGGGTCCTCGCCGCGGGCGATGCGGTCGGCCACGGCGCGGGCCTCCGCCAGTGCCTGTTCCGGGCGCAGGGCGATGAAGGCGTTCAAGGCTGGGTTCACCGCCTCGATGCGGGCCAGGCAGGCCTCCATGAGCTCAACGGGGGAGAGGGCCCGCGACCGCATGCGCTCCGCGAGCTCGTAAGCAGGGGTGAACCACAGCTCCGACATGACGTACCTCCGTCAGCGGCAGCCCCACGTCCTATCGGTCGCTTCCCGCCGCGCGGCCGCATGATACCTTAGAGCAGCCGCACGAGGAAGCTTTTCGCCGGGGCGGCCGGACGGTTATAATCGCAGACCGTGGCTGCGGGAGCGCAGCTCGCGTACAATGGCCTGGTGCCCGTTCGACTGCGATGAAGATCCTCGCCCTCAACTGCGGAAGCTCGACCCTCAAGTTCCAGCTCATCGAGATCGACTCGGAAGCTGCGGCACCTGGGCAGGGGCGGCGATTGGCCGGCGGAATCGTGGAACGCATTGGGGGGCGGGCGGCCGTCGACTTTGCCGTCGAGGGCGGCGAACGCCTTCACTGGACGGCCGCAGTGGCCGACCACGCGGAGGCGACCCGTCACGTGCTCGACTGGCTGGCCTCGGCCGGAGTCCTGGCGCCGCGGGGCCTTGACGCCGTGGGCCACCGGGTCGTCCACGGCGGAGACCTGTTCGTTGAGCCGACGCTCATCGACGAAGAGGTGGTGGCCGCCGTCGAGGCGCTAACTGGCCTGGCCCCCCTGCACAACGCCCCGTCTCTGAGCGCGATTCGGGCCGCGCGGGCGCTGTTGGGCCCTGGCGTCCCCATGGTGGCAACCTTCGACACTGCGTTTCACCGCACCCTCCCCGAGCGGGCCTCGCTCTACGCCATCCCCCTGGAACTGGCGGACAAGCATTGCATCCGCCGCTATGGCTTCCACGGTCTGGCCCACCGCTACATGACCGAGCGCTACGCGGCTATCACCTCGACGCCGCTGGAGAAGGTGAAGCTGGTGACGCTGCAACTGGGCAACGGCTGCTCGGCGACGGCCATCGAGGGCGGGTGCTCCATCGATACGTCCATGGGCTTCACGCCGCTGGAAGGGCTCATGATGGGGACGCGCTCTGGGGACGTCGATCCCTCCCTGGCGGGCTTCCTCGCCCGGAGAGAAGGGGTGGACATCGCGGAGGTGGAGGGCTGGCTCAACACACGATCGGGCCTCCTGGGGGTGTCGGGACGTTCCGCGGACATGCGCGAGCTTCTTGAGGGCGAGGCCCGGAGGGACGAGCGCGCCGCCCTGGCGGTGGCGATGTTCTGCTACCGGGTGCGGAAGTACGTGGGGGCCTACCTGGCTGCCCTGGGTGGGGCGAACGCCGTAGTCTTCGGCGGCGGCATCGGCGAGAACGCGCCCTCGGTGCGGGCCCGAGTCTGCGCCGGCATGGGCTGGTGTGGCCTCACCTTTGATGAGGACCGCAACGCCCGGACCATCGGCTCCGAGGGCCGGATCAGCACGGACGATTCCGCCGTTCAGGCCTACGTAATCCCGGTGGATGAGGAGAGCATTATCGCCCACGATGCCGTTCGCTGTCTGCGCCGCCAGCAGGAATGAGCGGGCATCCTCGAAAACGGGCAAAAACGGCAACGCGAGGGAACGGGAGGAAGAGATGCCTCAAAGCGACAACGCCGAAGCCATCAGAGCGGAAGAACGGGCAGTCCTCTACCGGAAGAGGAACCCGGCGGCGGACCACTGGTCGGTGGGCTACGGGTCCATCCACCACACGGTGGAGACCCAGGCCAGGGTCTTCGCTATGGCGGAGCTCCTGGCGGCCCGCGATGTGCGGGGAGACGGCGTGCCCCTGTTCGACGTCCTCTACGCGGCGGACCGAGTCGCCAGCGCCGGCATGTGGCTGGTGGCCCACGAGACCTACGCCTGCAACGTCTATCTGGACGGGCGGGACCTCTCGCCCGACGACTTCAAGCCGGACCCAGAGGGACACACGGGCGGCGCCCTCAACATGGTGCCCGCCTATGCCGGCTACATGGCCATCAACGCCATAACCGGCCAGACCCGCTCCTGGATCATGGGGCAGGGGCACACCGTGGCGGCCATCGACTCCGTCAACCTGCTGCTGGAGAACATGAGCGATGCCCATGCCGCCAGGTACTCGCTGACCGATGAAGGGCTCACCCGCTACGTCCGGGACTTCTACTCCTACCGGCTGCGGGCGGACGGCACTCAGGACTCGCCCCTGGGCAGCCACGTCAACGCTCACACGGCCGGGGGCCTGGCCGAGGGCGGCTACCTTGGTTTCACCGAGCTCCAGTACGTGCACATGCCGCTGCCCGGCGAGCGGCTGGTCGTCTTCCTCAGCGACGGCGCTTTCGAGGAGCAGCGGGGGAGCGACTGGGCGCCCCGCTGGTGGCGGGCCGAAGACAGTGGTCTGGCGATGCCCATCATGATCAACAACGGCCGCCGCATTGACCAGCGCACAACGATGTCCCAGGAGGGAGGGGTGTCCTGGTTCGTTGAGCACCTGGCGCTCAACGGCTTTGACCCCATCGTGTTCGATGGCAGGGACCCGGCGGCTTTCGCCTGGGCGATCTTCGAGATGGAGTGCCGTCTTGAGGCTGCCGCTGCGGCCGTGCGCTCAGGAGCCGACCACTATCCCCTGGCGCTGCCCTACGGCATAGCCGTTGCGCCCAAGGGGGCTGGCTTCTACGGCGAGGGGACCAACCTGGCCCACAATCTGCCCCTGGGGTCCAACCCCCACACCGACCTCGTGGCGGCCGAGCGTTTCAACGAGAGCGCCCGCCGTCTCTGGGTGCCCGTAGCGGAGATGAACGACGCCGTCGGCAGGCTGCGGCATCACGAGGACTCAGGTCGGCCCCGGGAGCGAGACCATCCGCTGGCCCGAAGGGACGTGCGGCTGGAGGTGGTGCCGCCGCCCGTGTTCCGGGCCGTGCCCGATGGCCGGAGCGACCCTTCCACGTGGACCAGGGCATCCCCCATGGCCGCCGTCGATCAGGGATTTCTCACCCTGGTTCAGGCCAATCCGCACCTCCGGCCCCGGGTCGGCAACCCCGATGAGATGCGCTCCAACCGGATGCTGCGGACCCTCGACGCCCTCAAGTTCCGCGTGACCGATCCAGAGCCCAGCGTCCCGGAGGCGATCCAGGGCGCCGTGATCACGGCCCTCAATGAGGAAGCGGTGGCCTCGGCTGCCCTGGCGAACAAGGGCGGTATCAACATCATCGTCACCTACGAGGCGTTTGGCGCCAAGATGCACGGTGTGGTGCGCCAGGAGGTCATCTTTGCCAACCACCAGCGGGCTGCGGGCTGCGAGCCTCGCTGGCTCTCCGTGCCCTTGGTGCTGACCTCCCATGTCTGGGAGAACGCTAAGAACGAGCAGTCTCACCAGGACCCGGTCATGGCCGAGGCCATGATGGGCGAGCCGGCGCACGTTTCCAGGGTGCTGTTCGTCGCCGATTACAACACCGCCTCGGTCGCGATTCGTGGCGTGTACCAGACGCAGGGCCAGATCTGGACGCTCGTTGTGCCGAAGGTCGATGCGGTGCCAGACCTGTTCACCCCGGATGAGTCGGCTCGTCTCCTGGAACAGGGCGCCCTGCGTCTGGACTGGGCGGGCTATGAAGCGGCCCGACAGCGGGTCGTGCTGACTGCCATCGGGGCCTATCAACTGCTGGAGGTGCTTCGGGCCTCGCGAAGGCTGGCAGAGAAGGAGGTCCCGCACTCCGTGGTCTACATGTTGGAGCCGGGGAGGTTCCGTGCCCCACGCAGCGAGGCCGAGCGGGCCCACGCGGCGCCGGCCGCCCTGGCGGCTGAGCTCTATCCGGACGCCGTGCCAGCCCGCATATTCGTGACCCACACCCGGCCGGCGCCTCTCGTGGGTACGCTTCAGCCCCTGAACACGGGCCATGAAACCTGCGCCCTCGGCTTCGTGAATCAGGGCGGCACCCTGACCACCGCGGGCCTGCTCTTCATCAACCGCTGCACCTGGGCCCACGTGCTATCGGAGGTTGGCCGGGTCCTTGGCCTGTCCCAGGAGGACCTCCTTACCCCGCAAGAGCTCACGGCCCTGGAAGGTAGGGCTTCCCCAGAGGGGGTGATCATCTAGACCGGTCGGGGCCTCAGCATTGCAGCCTTCCCCGAGGCGCCGGATACTGAGGTCGCGAGCCGGGAGGACAGTACCGAAACTGCAGGGAGTAGACATGGTCGCATCGGAGCCTGAGACGCCAGTTCAGCCACCGGCAGTTGCCTACTTCTCCATGGAGGTTGGCCTTGATCCGGCCATGCCCACATACAGCGGCGGCCTGGGCGTGCTGGCCGGGGACACCCTGCGCGCCGCCGCCGACCTGGGGGTGCCCATGGCGGCTGTTACACTCCTGCACCACAAGGGCTATTTCCACCAGCATCTGGATGCCGAGGGGAACCAGACCGAGAGCCCTTCCGTCTGGTCTCCGGAGGCGTTCCTGCAACCGCTACCACCCCGTGTGTCTGTGACTATCGAGGGCCGGCAGGTACAGGTGCGGGCGTGGCGCTACCTTGTGCGAGGCCTGTCCAAGCACTCTGTGCCCGTCTATTTTCTGGATACTGCCCTGGCGGAAAACGACCCCCGGGATCAGGCCCTCACCGACTACCTCTACGGCGGAGACGAGCACTATCGCCTGTGTCAGGAAACCGTGCTGGGCTTGGGGGGCGTGGCCATGTTGCGTGCCCTGGGGCACGGTGGGGTGCGGCTCTACCACATGAACGAAGGTCACTCC
>CAZSSQ010000006.1:0-28109 GCA_964609465.1 uncultured Dehalococcoidia bacterium | reverse complement strand
CAGCGCCGTACGGCACGGCCAGAGCCAGCAGCATCGCCAGCCCGACCATAATCGCCAGCTTCTTCATGACATTCCCTCCTCTCAGGAACCAGCCCCGCCGGCGGGGGCGCGCCCAGCGGGGGTCGCGTGGCCTACCAGCCGACAGTGGCTACTGAGCAGCATCGCGCTAACTCCGGCTCGGCGGCTAACGGCGGGGAAGTGAGAGACGGCCACCAGACGGCCCCTTTGTATACCTGCATGGTACGCTTGTCAAGCCGCGCCTAAACCCAAGCGGGGCCGTTCGTTGCTAGGGCTCTCGTTACAGGGTTGTTGGTGCCTCAGGTGCCGGGTGCGGGCAGCTCCCCCAGGGCCATCCGCACCAGCTCGATGACGTGGTAATTGCCCAGGCCGCGCGCCTGGGCGTCCGGCGCCAGGGTTAGGCGGCAGATGGGGCAGAGGTAGCACATGGCCTGGGCGCCGGCCTCCTGTGCGTCGTCCAGGTTGCGTGCCCGCACCTCGGCCGCCATCTGGGGCTGGAGGAAGGAGACCGCGCCCGAGCAGCAAAGAGCCCCCTCGCGGTCGTAGCGCCGCTCGACCCGCTCTACGCCGAGGCGCTGGAAGACGGTGTCCAGCGCCTCCTCCTTGCCCGGCGAAAGCCGGGAGGCGCAGGGGCGCTGGTAGGCGACGCGCAGGCCCAGGGGCCGCAGCTCGGCGCGGTGCTCCTCCAGGAAGTCTCGCAGGTACTGGAAGAGGTGGACAGGCCGGAAGGGCACCTCGATGCCGAACTGGGGCACCCGGTCCACCAGCATCGTGTAGCAGTCGTCGTGGAGGAGGACCACCTCCTCGGCGCCGGTGGCGGCCAGGTTGTCCACGAAGGTCTGGGCGTGACGGCGCGTCACAGAGCCGGCGCCCAGGTGGTCGAAGAGGATGTAGCAGAAGAAGTGCCGTCCCCGGACCACCGGCAGCCCCTGGAAGAGGCGCCCCTCGAAGAGGGCGGGGTCACTGCGGCTGAAGACACAGGCCGAGAGCACCCGCCCGCCCGTGCGCTCAACTTGCACCGGGGAGTCGGTAGCGAAGAGAGCCTCCTGCGCCTGGATGGTCTCCGCCGCGATTCCCAGGGAGCCGAACTGCTCCTGTCGCTCCAGGATGAGGTCGAAGGGGCGGGCCTGGGTAGGGCAGAACTCGTTGCAGGCGAAGCAGGTGACGCAGGAGGAGAGGATCGGTGCCTCGTCGCCGGCGATGAGGCTCCTGATCTCGGCGGCGGCGCGCTCCTGGTCGTAGTCGACGTAGGGGCAGCGCGCCAGACAGTCGCCACAGAAGTTGCAGAGCGTTTCGACGAACATGGGCTGATGCTCCTCTACTAGCCGCCCGGTGTCTTTCCCGTCTCTGAGGCGAGGGCGGCAGCCACCTCAGCCCGGAAGTCCAGCATCTCGACCAGCCGCCCCTCTACGCGGGACCGCTCGGCCGCGAAGGCCATCAGGTGGCTCTCCAGGGCAACCCGGCCGGAGGCCAGCACCTCGTCGGCGGCGCCCCGGCGGACCACGTTTACGAAATGGCGCAGGAGCCCCTCGTCTCCTCCTCCGTGCCCCACGGGCGTGAAGGGGATCCTGATGACCTCCGGGCTTATCTGGCCGTGCATGTGGACCTCGATCTCGCCCTTCTCGAAGGTCCCCCGCAGCTCGCCCAGGGTGCCGCTGGCTCGGATGGTTCGAGCAGGCACGGCGGCGAATCCCTGCATGGTGAAGGTGGCCGTCACGCCGTCCTCGAACTCCAGGGCAAGGACCTGGTGGTCCACCACGTCGTTCCCGGCCCGGTAGACGCAGCGGCCGTAGGAGCCAGTCTCCAGGGCCCGGCGTCGGGTCTCCAGATCGGTGGCCAGAGATACGTCCGACCAGGGCCAGCCGGGGAACTCCTTCAAATAGAAGCGGGGGGCGTAGTGGACGCAGGTCTCCTCCGCGGGGCAGCCGTCCGTGCAGCGCTCGGGGGCTCCCGGCGGCGCGTCCTGGGGCCGGAAGTGGCGGAGGGAGCCGAAGGAGGCGACGCGCAGGCAGGGCCGCTTCACGAACCAGGCCATCAGGTCGAGGTCGTGGCAGCACTTGGCCAGGATCATGGGAGCCGCGTCCTTGGTGTTGCCCCACTTGCCGCGCACGAAGGCGTGGGTCATGTGCCAGAAGCCCACGTGCTCGGCCATAGAGAGGGTGATGAGCCGGCCGAGGCGGCCCGAGGCCATGATCTCGTGGACTCTGGCGTAGAAGGCGGTGTAGCGCAGGCAGTGGCCGATCTGGAGGAGGCGGCCGGCGGCGTCGGCGGCCTCTACCACGCGCAGACAGTCCGCCGGTCGGGGCGCGATGGGCTTCTCCAGGAGCACGTCGTAGCCGCGGTCGATGGCGGTCAGGGCGGGGCCCACGTGGAGGTGGTCGGGCGTGGCGACGATGGCCACCCTTGCCAGGGCCGGGCGCCTGAGCAAGTCATGCCAGTCCTGGAAGCAGCGCTCGCGGGGCAGGCCGTGGGCGCTGGCGAACACCTCCCGGCGCTCCTGATCCGGCTCGGCCACGGCGACGACGCGTAGCTGCTCCGGGTTCTCGAGGGCGTAGGCGCCGTAGGTATCGCGCCCCCGGAGCCCGGCCCCGATCACTACCGCTTCGATAGGTTCAGCCATGCGGTATGGTGCTCTCCTTGAAAAGCGGCTTCTGACCGCCGATGATGGTATCCGGACGGCGTTGCGAAACCTAGGGCCGTTTGGACTGGAAAGGCCGGGACAGTTGGCAGCAAAGGCTCGGAGCGTGGTAGAGGCCCGGCCGGGGCGGCGAAGGGCCTTGACCTCCTTCGACGGCATGAAGCTTTTGAGACGGAGGTGACCATGAAGAGCTCTACCGAGTACTTGTGGTTCGATACCCCGCGGCGTCGGGACCTTGTGAATGTCACGGACCGGGTGTCGGAGGTGGTTAGGAAGTCTGGCGTCCGCGAAGGCCTGTGCCTGGTCAGCGCCATGCACATCACCGCCGGCATCTGGGTCAACGACAACGAGCCCGGCCTCTGGGAGGACTTCTGGGAGTGGGTGGAGCGCCTGGCCCCCACTCGAGCCGACTACCGACACCACCGCACCGGCGAGGACAACGGCGACGCCCATCTGAAGCGAACCCTCATCCACCACCAGGTGCTCCTGCCCGTGACTGACGGCAGGCTCGACCTGGGCCCCTGGGAGCAGGTCTTCTACGCCGAGTTCGACGGCCGGCGGCGCAAGCGAGTGGTGGTGAAGGTGCTCGGCGAGTAGCCCCTGAGCACCATCAGACCTGCGGGAGATCAGCCGAAAAGAATATAGGGCGATGCGCCCATTGAGAGGGCTAGCCGCGCCCTTTGGGAGACGCGGCTGGCGTGCTGATCTTTTGTGCTGAGGATGAGGCGTCTGTCGGTGCGGAGCCGGGCGCGATTCGCTGAGCGGGATGGAGGTGGAGGACTGCTGAGAAGGGCCCGCGCTTCCCTGTGTTTCCCCTTTGGGGTTCTGCTCTGCCTGACGCCGTTTTTCCTGGGGGCAACGACCGCCGCCGGGCTGGAGCGCATCCCCAGCTCGCAGCCGGTGCGTCCGTCGGTGTCCTCCCTGCTCGAGAAGCTCCTGGAACTGCGCCGTTCCCTGACGCAGGGCTCCGAGCCTGTCTTCCCGGCGCCGGCGGGCTACCGGCTGCCTTGGGCGGCCGGCCTCAGCCACGCCGTGTCGCAGGGGCCGGGCGGAAAGCCCACTCATCAGTCGCTGTATGCCTGGGACTTCGACCTCCGGTACGAGCTGGTGCTGGCGGCGCGCGGCGGCCGGGTCTCGATGGTTCGTGATAGTGAACGCATCGGAGGGTGCGATTCTGCTCTGGGCGGGCGTGGCAACTACATTCTCATCGACCACGGCGATGGGACATCCGCTCTCTACCTGCACATCGACTACCAAGGGGCGCTGGTGCAGGAGGGGGCGCTGGTGGCCCAGGGGGATGCCATCGCCTACTCGGGGAGCAGCGGCCTCAGTTGTGGCGACGGCGGCTGGGCGGGGCCCCACCTGCACTTCCAGGTCGAGCGCACGGTGCCGGGGAACTCCTGGAGCGAGACCATTCCCGTCACATTCGATGACCTGAAGGGGGATACGCCTGTGGCCGGCAGGAGCTACGTGTCGGCCAACCTGCCGCGGGGCCTTCTGGCCCGTGCGCTGATGCGCATGTTCCCGGATCGGGCCGCCCGCGGCCAGGAGATCTACGTGCCGCCGTCTCGTTCCTTGCTCGCGCAGCGCGCCCGTCTTCCGACCGCGACGCCCATCGCCACCAGCACGCGGACACCCTCGCCTACGCCCACGGCAACGCCGACATTGATGCCTACCTGGTGGATCTACCCGAGTGACCGGTCGTCGGAGATCCCTGTGCCGAAGAGTCCTCCTCCGTCTCCGCTACCGGAGATACCCGTCTCGCAAAATCCTGCACCGCCTCTGGCTACGCCCACCGCCACGCCTACTCCCACTGGCTGAGCGGCCGTCTAACCCCAGGCAAAGGAAGTGCCACGGGCCGGGCCGGCGAGGTGCGAGTCTTAACGCTGCCTGCTGGCTTCTCAAGCCGGGGGTCAGGCGCTGCGGCCGGCGAAGGCGGGGTGTGTGGAGTCCAGCCAGATGTTGGGCGGGTGGACGTAGAGGTAGCCGAACCAGGGCTGGAGCTAGTGGTTCTTCACGTAGGGCCAGTCCAGGGCCAGGCTTATCTGGGCCACCCAGTCCAGGCGGGCGAGGACATTGTCCAGGAGGTAGTGCTGGATGTCCAGGCCGATCTCGTGCCGCCGGTCGTAGTCAAACTCGGCGCGTTGGGCCTCCAGCATGGCGTCCAGATCGGGGTCCGACAGGTTGAAGGAGTTCTTGTAGCCCTGGGAGTGGAAGTGAGGGTAAACCCAGTCGTCCAGGTCGTTCCAGCCGTTGTCGTAGTTGAGGGTGAAGACCAGGCGCTTCTCCAGAGCGCCCTGGGCCATCTTTGTGTAGCCGGTCGGGTCCAGGTCGCCCTCCACGGTGAGCCCCAGGGTCTCGCGCAGGAAGGCCAAAGTCTCGCGCTGGTATCCCTCATCCAACCTGCGCCTGGACCGGCATCACTGACCTTCGTCGGCGTAGACGGGCTCGCCCACATCCTTGCAGCCGATGACCTTCCCCGGTGTGGACTCGAAGTTGATCGGCTCGCCGAACTCCACCCACCTGCCGTTTTCCACCCTGATATTGACTTCCATCTCACAGGGGCGGTGGTCGTTAGGGCTGAAGTTCACCGGCATCCGGCAGGTGGGGCAACAGTAGTCGCGGATGGCCTCGGCGCCCTCGGCCAGGCTCTCCCGGGTCAGGTCGCGGCCCGCGTTCTCCAGCGCCTTCACTATCATCTCGGCAATGAACTCGCCGTAGAGGGTGAAGTTGCTCACCGGGACGCCCTGGCCAAACTCCTCCATGACCTTGTAGTGGAACTGGATGGCAGGGTCGTCCGTGTCGTAGACTTGCCTGCCGAAGAGGACGCTGACCACGCCCTCCGCGTTTTCGGGCCCGGCCAACTGGATGAAGATGTCGCTGATGACGACGCCCGTTACCACTATCGGCACGTCCCAGTTGAGGACCTCGCGGGCTGTCTTGACCAGACTGGCGGCCGGCGGCGCGACGGCGTAGGCGACGATGACGTCCGGATTGGCCGCCTTCAACCGCTGCGTCTGCGCGGTGACGTCCCACTGGACGGGCTCGTAGGTCTCCTCGGCGACGACCTCGACGTCGCTGCCCTCCAGGCCCTTGAGGACCCCTGCCTTGCCGTCCATCCCGGTGGCGTCGTTCTCGAGCAGGAAGGCCAGCTTCTTCCCGTTGTAGTTATCGGCGATGTACTTGCCGAGCATCCTTCCCTCGGTATCGTAGTCAGGATTGCCGCCGAAACGGGTCTTCGCCACTGGGTCCGTGAAGGCGATGCTACCACCGCCTATGAACATGTCAGGAACGCCCTCGTCCTCCAGGTACTTGTAGACGGCCGCGTGGGTCAGGTCGCCGAGGCAGCCTACCATGGCGAAGACGCCGTCCTGCTCCACGAGCTTGCGGGTTACCTCCAGTGCGTCCGCCGGGTTGTAGTGGTCATCGCCAACGATGAACCTTATCTTGCGGCCGTGGACGCCCCCCTTGGAGTTGACGTACTCGAAGTAGGCGCGCATGGCGTCGGCGACGGGCGCGTAGGCGGCCGCCGGCGTCTGGCTCAGGGGCATATGGGTCCCCAGCAGGATCTCCGTGTCGGTGACGCCTGGCACCTTCTGGGCGCCCGGCGTCCCACCGCCTGTTGGCTGGGCCGCCACGGGCGTCTCTGCGGTCTTCTCATTCCCACCGCAGCTCAACAGGAGGAGACCAGCGAGAAGTATGGCTGCCAGAAGTAATCCGCTTCGGAATCTTGGTACCATGGTCATGCACCTCGCTTGCCTGCGCCGCTCAGAGACCCATCCTTTCGCTCCACGCAGAATCCGGCTTAGTGTAGCCTGTTCGTTTCTGCATTGCCACAGCGTGAAGGCCAGCCAGCCGATCCCTTCGCCCCACAATCCGTGCCGTCGGAAGCTCGACCTACCCTGTCGACAACACTCGTCAAGAAAGGCCGGTCGCTATCGGCGTGGGCGTTAGCCCCTGCCGCCTCAACGGTGGGCCTACGCTCTGGTGGGAGGGAATAGCGGCTATAACGCCGAAATTGGGTCTTTAGTGCCCTCGGCAAGACTCGAACCTGCGCTGCGCGACTCGACGAGCTCGTGCTCGTGGGCCATGGGCAGCCGTCCAATTGGGAAAGCCGGGATAAGTAACAGTGATGGATTCCAGGGCCAGGCCGCCGGCAGCGGGAGTGGATGTCGGCTTCGGTGGCTTGGCCTCCTCGCCGCCGCCGCAAGCGGCCGCCGCCGACGCTGCCCCAACGGCAAGGCCCGTGGCCAGCAGACGACGCCGGGAGAGGCGCCGGCGCAAGACAGCGTCCCAGGGGTTCTTAGAGGTCATGCGCGTTTTCCTGCCCTAGGGAACGCCATTGGTGGATGGGGTGGATAGGAGCAAAGGGACTGTTTGGGCAGAGACGAAAGTCACCAATGGCAGTCCTATTGGTCTTGCGGGGCGCCGATCGTTGCTCGCCCGCGACACTGCACGACGTGAGACGCCGCCAGCAGGCCATCACAGGAAGAACTCACTGTATTCCGTGCCAGCGAATGCTTCCCGAAGCTCGTCGTAGTTCTCGAGGATAGTCCGCAGATCATCGGGGCTTTGCTTCGTGAGAGCGACAGTGAGCACCTGGGGCTCGACCCCCAGAAACGACTGAGCCCTGGCAAAGACGTCGTCACGCGCGGACAACATCTCCTCGTAGAACAGCGACAGCTTGTCGTGCTCTCTGAATAGTTCGTCGTGCTGCTTCACAGCCGACCTGGTCTCTTCGAAGTAGGCTTTGCACTCCTCCACGGATAGCGTCACGCGGCTGGGCCTAGGGCGACTGCGGACGTTCTGCGCGATGATCAATCTCGCTTTCTTGAGTGCTGTCACAGGATGGATGAAGGCTTTCGGTATGCTACGTAGACGCGCTGCGGCTCGAACGTGCATGTATCTACCCGTCATTGTCGCTATCTTCTCTGAGGCGAGCGATTTGAGCATGTTGCGCCGCAGCAAGTGGACGATCCGTATCTCCTTGTCCTGGGCAAGGTAGTCCAGAAGTGTAGGGAACCCCCAAGGCGGGCTGCAATGGGAGTAGTGTAGCTTGAAACCGACGGCGCTGCTCATGCCGGGGGGCTGGCAGAAGATTCGCTCTTGCAGGAAGGCGACGGGGTCCTTATTGCGCAGGTTGAGGTCGTCTGCATTTGACTCGTCGTACCCTTCGACGGTGAAGTTGACGTAGGTAAGAACCCAATTGAACACTTCGCCGAAGCAGGTGATGCGCGGATGCGAGTTGAGCGCGCGGGCGAGCAGTGTGGACCCTGTCCTCGGATGGGTCAGGACAACGAAGCGAGTATGGCTGCCGGAATGCTGATGACCGATCGATTCGCCGTTCAGGCCCATAGGACTCAGGACCTCGGGAAAGTCACCGCATTAGGGGAAGCGAGAGACGCGTCACAGCGTAGCCTGCCACACCTGCACCACGTGAGACACCGCCAGCAAGCCATCACAGGAAGAACTCACTGTATTCCGTGTCAGCGAATGCTTCCCGAAGCTCGTCGTAGTTCTCGAGGATAGTCCGCAAATTATCGGGGCTTTGCTTCGTGAGAGCGACAGTGAGCATCTGGGGCTCGACCCCCAGAAACGACTGAGCCCTCGCAAAGACATCGTCACGCGCGGACAAGATCTCCTCGTAGAACAGCGACAGCTTGTCGTGTTCTCTGAATAGTCCGTCGTGCTGCTTCACAGCCGATTTGGTCTCTTCGAAGTAGGCTTTGCACTCCTCTACGGATAGCGTTACACGTCTGGGCCCACGGTCACGGCGGACGTTCTGGGCGATGATCACTCTCGCTCTTCTGAATGCTCTCACAGGATGGATGAAGGCTTTCGGCAGGCTACTTAGACGCGTCGCGACGCGAATGCTCATGTATTTTCCCGTTATTGCCGCTATCTTCCCCGAGGCGAGCGATTTGAGCATGTTGCGCCGCCGCAAGTGGATGATCCGTATCCCCTTGTCCTGGACAAGGTAATCCAGAAGTGCAGGGTACCCCCAAGGCGGGCTGCAATGGGAGTAGTGTAGCTTGAAACCGACGGCGCTGGTCATGCCAGGGGGCTGGCAGAATATTCGCCTTTCCAGGAAGGCGACAGGGTCTTTAGTGCGCAGGTTGAGGTCGTCTGCATTTGACTCGTCGTACCCCTCCATGGCGAAGCTGACGTAGGTGAGAACCCAATTGAACACTTCGCCGAAGCACATGATTCGCGGATGCGAGTTGAGCGCGCGGGCCAGCAGTGTAGACCCTGTCCTCGGATGGGCCAGGACAACGAAGCGAGTATGGCTGCTAGAGGTCATTTCCCCGTTCTCCGTCCATGATATCGTCGCCGTTACCACGGCCCATGGTGACCGTGAGGTCGGCGCACTAGGCCTCCGTGAAGGCGGGGGGAGCGCCGCCAAGGAACCGCAATGGAGGGTCACCCGGCGGGAGCGAGAGAGGGGCGCTCATGACCTGCTGGCCCACTACGTCACCCTCCGGGCGGCCATAGCATCCAGCAGTACCCTCGCCACCTCGGGACGGGTGAACTCCTTGGGTGGCGCCTGACCGGCGGCCAGCATCTCGCGCACCTGCGTGCCCGAGAAGATGACCCGGTCCTCGGGTCCGTGAGGGCACGTCTTGGCGCTGGCCATCTCGTCGCAGGCGCGGCAGAAGAAGGTGTTGTCAAAGAACAGGGGGGTGACGCCCAGATCCTCCGAGCGGAACTCGCGGAAGATGTGCTGGGCGTCGAAGGGGCCGTAGTAGTCGCCGACGCCGGCGTGATCGCGCCCCACGATGAAGTGGGAGCAGCCGTAGTTCTTGCGCACCAGGGCGTGGAAGATGGCCTCCTTGGGACCCGCGTAGCGCATGGCGGCCGGCAGCGCGGAGAGCACGACCCGGTCGCGGGGATAGTAGCCTTCCAGGAGCACCTCGTAGCAGCGCATGCGTACGTCAGCGGGAATGTCGTCGCTCTTCGTTTCTCCCACCAGCGGGTGGAGGAGGAGCCCATCCACGATCTCCAGGGCACACTTCTGGATGTACTCGTGGGCGCGGTGGACCGGGTTCCGGGTCTGGAAGCCAACCACGCGCGACCAACCCCTCTCGGCGAAGGCGGCGCGCGTCTGGGCCGGTGTCAGGCGGTAACGGAGGAAGTCTTCGTGGGGCGGCAAGCGCAAGGCGGCCACGGGGCCTCCCAGGAGCACGTCGCCCTGGCTGTAGAGGGCAGCGACGCCCGGGTGGGAGGGGTCCTCAGTGCGGTAGACTAGCCGTGCCTCTCGGGCTCTGTCGTAGGTGTACTTCTCTTCCACCGTCAGCACAGCCAGCGGCTCTTCCTCCATGGTCAGCGCCACCTGGCCCCCCTCTTTGACGGCGGCGGAGTCCTCCGTTGAGACGGCCAGAGTCACGGGCATAGACCAGACAGTGCCGTTGGGAAGGCCCATGTCTTCGAGGACGGAGTCATACTCGCGGCGGGTCATGAAGCCGGTCAGGGGGCTGAAGCCCCCGACGGTCAGTAGTTCCAGGTCGGCGACGGTCCGTGGCGAGAGGCGCAGTCTGGGCAGGGAGCGGACGCCCTCGCGAAGAGCCTCGGCTTGCTCGCCTTGGGCCAGCAGGCTAACGAGAGGGCCGCCGTGGGGCGGAATAAGGCCTGGATGCTCCGTTTGGCTCATACCTCGCCCTCGAGCACGGGCACGTAGCCCATCTCCTCCAGCTTGGCCACGACCTTGCCTGTGCTTTCCTCTATCGTCTCGCGGTCCGTATCGAGGACAACCTCAGGGTTGAGCGGTTCCTCATAGGGGTCCGACACACCAGTGAAGTTGGGGATCTGACCGTTTAGAGCCCTGGCGTACAGGCCCTTCACGTCGCGCTCCTTCAGCAGCACGTCCAGGGGACACCCGGCATAGACTTCGATGAAGTCGCCGATGAGGGCGCGGTTCTCGTCGCGGATCTCGCGATAGGGGGAGATGGCGGCGCAGATCACGGCGACGCCGTTGCGGCTTAGCAGGTGCGCCACGAACCCGATGCGCCTGATGTTGGTGTCGCGGTCTTCCTTGCTGAAGCCCAGGCCTTTGCTGAGGTTAGTACGGACGACATCGCCGTCCAGCACCTCCACCTTGAGGCCCCTCTTCCGGAGGATTGCCTCTAGGTGGCAAGAGATGGTGGTCTTTCCAGAGCCAGACAGGCCCGTGAACCAAACGGTAAAGCCTCTTTGCTCTGACTTCGCTGTCCCTCTCTTCATCCCAACCAGGATTCCCTAATCTCAGCCTGGTGACACCGAAATGGGTACCGCCCTTGACGTGCGAAATGGTAGCTCCGGCTCGATCGGGTGTCAATCCGCTGGGGTAGCACCTAGAGACAGGCCTTTCGTATGGCTGCGGACAGAGCCGCCATCCGCAGGGCGTGGCCGGCCGGGCTCCGGAGGCCGTTGGTGATGATGGCCACGGCCAGTCCCAGATCGGGGTCGGCCCAGCCGGCGGAGCTGCCGTGTCCTCCGTGGCCGAAGGCACGGGGACTCGTATCGTATCCGAACAGGTCAACGCGGTTCCCGCCCAGGTGGAAGCCCAGGGCCCAGCGCATGGGGATGCCCAGCGAGCGGTCCCTTTGCACCTCCACCTGCACGGCTATGGCCCGCTCGACGCTCTCAGGCGAGAGGATGCGCAGGCCGTCGAGCGTCCCGCCAGCGGCCAGCATGGCGTAGAAGCGGGCCAGGTCGTGGGCGGTGCTGATGCCGCCCGCGGCCGGGACCACCGCCTGGTGGACGTCCGGTCGGTTGAAGGCGGCCACGGCCTGGGGATCTACTTCCTTGTCCATGGCGTAGAGACGGGCCACGCGCCCCTCCAGTTCCGGCGGGAGGCCCAGGTAGGTGTCGTCCATCCCGAGGGGGCCCGTCACCTCCTCGCGCAGGAACCGCGAAATGGGCCGGCCGTCGATGCGCCGTACCAGCTCGCCCACTACCCAGCCGAAGTTGAGGGGGTGGTAGCCTGTGTCCTGTCCCGGCTCCCAGATGAGCTCGATCTCTTCCATCGCCTGCACGATGGCGTTCCAGTCACCCCACCTCCGCGGCACTAGCTGAGGCGGATTCTGAGGGAAACCGCCGCTGTGGGTGAGGACATGGCGGATGGTGACGGCAGCCTTGCCGTTTCGGGCGAAATCCGGCCAGTAACGGGTCACGGGATCGTCTAACGCAAAGCGGCCCCGTTCCAGGAGGATGTGGAGGCAGACGGCCGAGAGGGGTTTGGTGGAGGAGAAGAGGACGAAGAGCGTCTCCGGTGTCACCGGCCGGCCCGATCTCTGCCGGGCCGGGCTGCCTGTCCGGTGGGGAGGCAGGCGGGCCACGCCGCCGAACAGCTCCAGCACCAGGCGTCCATGGCGATAGACCGCCAGGGAGGCGCCAGGATGGAGGCCCTCATCGATCTGCTGCCGGAAAAGGGCCTCGACGGCGCGCAGCCCCTCGGAGTCCATAGCGCCGGCTTTCGCTACTGTCGTCATTGTGGTCTCGTGCACAGGTCACGCGGCCCGAGTCCGGGAACCGGCGCCCGTAGCTTAGCCGAGAGCGTAGGTAGCGTAAAGGATGGCGGGCTTGGCGTGGTTGTCTGGCTGCTGGCGGGCAATGGCCACCGTCGCCTGATGGCCGTCAGCAGAAGAACTTGCCTGCCACAGATTGACACAGACTAGCACTGATGGCGCCCGGCGTAGGCGCCGTGCATGGAGGACGGCAGCAGGCGGGCCACCGCCAGCATGACCTGGTCCAGGACGGTGTCCGCGGCCTCATCGCCAGCGGCCTGGAAAGGCTCCAGGCTGACCGGCGGCCCGAAGGTGACTGTGAGCGCGCCCTCGACCTCACGGATGGCTGCCGGCAGCACCGGAATGTCTCCACGGCAGAGGTGGAGCAGCAGACGGCCGATGCTGCGGTCGGGCCGCTGTAGGGAGCGGTCCGGGCTGTTGCGCCCCTCTGGTAGGAGCCCCAAGGGGGCAGGCATGCCTTCGCCGGCGGGTGAGCGCAGGGCCCGCAGCATGGCGCGGGCGGCCTGGGCTCGGCCCGCCAACATGAAGTCGGCCGCCGGCACGACGATGTGCCCGTAGGTGGCGGCGACGCGCCGGAAGAGCCAGCGCAGGAAGGGAGCCGGCCAGGGCAGCGGGCCCAGCGGGCGCGCCCGCCACTCTCCGGCCATCGCCCAGCGCATCTCCGGCGACTCCAGCCGGCGCGGCGCCACCGCCATCGAGACGAGGCAGACGCCCCACGCTACCCATAGTCCCGGGCGCTGATAGTGGTTGGCGACCACAACGAAGGGCCCCTGCGCCGGTATGTGCTCCTCCCCGGCGATGCGCGGTGGAATAGGGAGCTGGCCCAGCAACCAGCGAGTGTCGGCGGAGAAGGAGCGGCGGCGTCCTGTGAGGACGGAGACGAGCATCGCCAGGAGGTAGAGGAGCGGCATCCTGTAGCTCTGAGGCGGAGGGGACGGCTGGCGGCTCATCGACGTGTCGGAGGCGGCTCCCCTTACCGGATGGCTTCAGGATACACGCTGAGGCGCAGGCTGTCTCCTGTCGGGGAGATCGGTCAACGGATAGGAGGACGGACTGACGGATGGGCTTGCATCCGCCTGGCCGTTCGCTATCCGTCGACAGATTCGAACGGGATGCTGTGATTGACAGGGGGTGCCTTCCTCGCTAGAGTGGTGATACTGGGGGCCGGTAGGGAAAGCAGGTCCGCCCCCCTGCCGGACGGGCAGGCAGGCCTCCGGCTTGTCGATTACGCGGATGGGTTCAGCGGAGGTGACCGGTGGAGGAGTCGAAGGAGCAACGGCAGGAGGGGCCGCAGGAGGCCCCGGCCTCGTCGGGGATGGAACCAACTGGGTCAGAGCCGGGCCAGGATGCGCCCGCTGAGGGACAGCCGGGAGAGGCGGGGGTTCCTGGGGGTCCCACGGGGCCGGCCTTCGACAGGCAGCGCTACCTGTTGCCGGGCGCCGTTGCCGCCGCCGTGGTGGCTTTCGCCGCGGTCGGCATCTTTGTCCTGGGGATGTTCACCCACGCCATGGTAGCTTCTGATGACGGAGGGGGAGGGGGTGAGCAGCAAGCACAAGGGGTGATAGGCAGCCTAAAGAGCTACGCTGACCAGATAGGGCTGGATACGGATACCTTCAACAACTGTCTGGACTCCGACAAGTACGCGTCGGAGGTACAGAAGGACGAGGAGGACGGTATCGCGGTCGGGGTGCAGGGCACGCCCGCCTTCTTCGTCAACGGTGTCCTCATCTCGGGCGCGCAGCCATACTCGGCGTTCCAGGCCGCCATCGAGGCCGCGCTGGCAGGCGGGGCCGTCCAGCCCCCGGCGCCGACACCCACCGTTGCGCCCGTCGAGGTGTCTGCGGACGACGACCCCGCTCTCGGCGCTGACGATGCCCCCGTCACGATCATAGAGTTCAGTGATTTCCAGTGTCCCTACTGCGCTCGCTTCGACGTGGAGACGCTGCCCCAGATACTGAGCAACTACGGCGACCGCGTTCGCTTCGTGTACCGCGACTTTCCGCTCACCAGCATGCATGATTACGCCCTCAAGGCTGCCGAAGCTAGCGAGTGCGCCCATGAGCAGGGCAAGTTCTGGGAGTACTACGACCTGCTGTTCAAGAACCAGACCGCCCTGACCCAGCAGCTACAAACCGAAGGGCTCGGCGGCGGGTAGCGGCTCCGGGGGGCCGTTGCCGCATCGGATCATCCTCGACACCGACATCGGGACGGACGTCGATGACGCCCTGGCCCTCGCTTTCGCTCTCCGTCACCCGGAAATAGACCTGGCCGCCGTCACCACCGTGTCCGGCGACACCCATCTGCGTGGGCAGATAGCGGCACGCCTCCTCGCCCTGGCGGGCCGCAGCGACATCGAGGTGGCGGCCGGCGTGCGCGAGCCCCTGCTGCGGAGGGGGCCCGCCACAGGCATGTTCTGGGCCGGTCACGAGGGACGGGGGCTCCTGGAGGAGGGGGAAGAGCTGCCCCTTTCGCCACGGCACGGCGTGGACCTGCTGGTGGAGTCCCTGCGGGCGGAGAAGACGGAGGTGGTGACCGTCGGGCCGCAGTCGAACCTGGCGGAGGCCCTGATCAGGGAGCCGGCCATCGCCGAACGCATCTCGCGCCTGACGGTGATGGGCGGCTTCTTCCATGCCTGCGAGCTGGAAGGGCGCACGGTGCCGCCCGCAGTCGACTACAACCTCAACGCCGACCCGGAGGCCGCCGTCCGGGCCCTCTCCGCTCCCATCCCGACCACTTTCGTCCCCGCCGATATCACCATGCGGGCCTGGCTCCTAGAAAGGGACCTGCGCCGCCTGGAGAAGTCGAAGGATCCCCTGGCCCAGGCGCTGGCCCGGCTGGTGCGCATCTGGACGCCCGTCCAGCGGCGCCTTCTGGAGGCGCTGGGGCTGCCCGTGCAGACCGAGGTGGTGGCCATCCTTCACGACCCGCTCGCCGTGGCCACGGTGGTGGACCGACGCTTTGTGAAAACGGAGCGGCTGAAGACGACCGTCGCCGTCGTGGACGGTTGGGCGCGCACCTTCATAGACCCGGCGGCCGGTCGAGAGGTGGAGGTGGTGACGGACGTGGACGCGCGCGCCTTCGCCGAGTTCTGGCTGGAGACGGTGCTGGGAGGCCAGCCCCAAAGGGCTCACAAAGCTCGTTCTTCGTAGGTCGGGGTCTTCAGACCCCGACAGGAGTCGCGGGGGTCTGAAGACCCCCGCCTACGACTCGTATCCCCATCTCTACAGCCCCTGCTTCTTCCAGCGGGGCTTTCGCTTCTCGATGAAGGCGGCGGCGCCCTCCTGGGGGCTATCCTCCCGGAACCAGAGCTGGTTGTGGAACATCTCCGCCTCGATGCGGTAGCGCTCCTCCAGGGTGTGGCCGTAGGAGCGCAGGACCGACTCCTTGTCGCTGCGGATGGCGCCCTGGGGCAGGGTGCAGATGTGCTCGGCCAGCTCGCGGGCGCGGGGCATCAGGCGCTCCTTCGGCACCACCTCGTGCACGAGGCCGATGCGCAGCGCCTCCTGGGCGTCGATGCGGCGGCCGGTGATGATCAGCTCCAGGGCGCGCCCCAGACCAACGATGAGGGGCAGGCGCACGGTGCCCCCGTCGGACAGGCCGACGTTCCAGCGTCGCTCCAGGCAGCCGAACTCGGCGTGCTCGGCGGCGATGCGGATGTCGCACCAGGTGGCCGTCTCCACTCCGGCGGCGAAGCAGTAGCCGTTGATGGCGGCGATGGTCGGCTTGAAGATGTCGAAGCCGCGTGTGTAGCCCACGTCGCCCTTAGCGTTGTAGATGCGGGTGCGCAGCCGGTCCACGGTCCAGGGGCGCGGGTCGAGCTGGGAGATCATCTTCAGGTCGGCGCCGGCCGAGAAGGAGCGGTCGCCGGCGCCGGTGAGGATGGCTACATAAGCGTCATCGTCGTCCCGGAAGCGGCACCAGGCCTCCACCAGGAGGTCGCCGGTCTCGAAGTCGAGGGCGTTCATCACTTCGGGCCGGTTGATGGTGATGGTGACGACGTGGCCCTGCTTGTCGTAGAGGACCTTGGACATGTGATACCCCCTTACCCCACGTACTCCTTGAGCTGGGCGGCGGTTACGGCGTTGCCGCGGGCGATGTCGCGGAAGAGATAGGCGCTGGGCCGGGGCCGCCGCTTCAAAGTGCCGGGCTCCATGGCCACCATCCCGAACCACTGCTGGTAGCCCTCCGCCCACTCGAAGTTGTCGATGAGGGTCCAGTGCAGGTAGCCCCGAATGTCGGTGCCTTCCTGGAGGGCGCGGTGCACCTCCGCCAGGTGGCGCAGCAGGTGCCGGCAGCGCTGGGTGTCATCCTTGGTGGAGATCCCGTTCTCGGTGACGTAGACGGGGAGGCCGTACTTCTTCAGGCGCATCAGCTCGTGGTAGAAGCCCTCCGGGTAGACCTCGTAGCCCATGAGGGTGAGCTCGGCGTCCGGAGGGGGCAGGCCCCCAATGTCCGGCGGCTGGTCGTGGGCCATCCGGTGGCGGCTGTAGTAGTTGATGCCGATAAAGTCCCACGAGTCCTTGAGGCCCGGGACCTCCTCACCCTGGCCGGCCGGCGGCCCCACCGTGCCGGTGTCGATGCCGGCCAGGAAGTACTCGTTCATCAGCAGGTCGGCGAGCTGGGCCGCATTCCGGTCGTCCTCGGAGTTCGGGTCATAGGGCTCGATGTAGGGCATGTTGTGCGCGAGGCCCACCTGGGGGTTGTGGGAGGTCGACTCCTTGACGGCCCGGTACATGCTGCCGTGAGCCTGGAGGAGGTGCCGGGAGACGGTCATGGCCGTGTTCCAGTCGCTCTGGCCGGGTGGGCCGTCACCAAAGAGGTAAGAGACGACGATGATCATGGGCTCGTTGATGGTGAGCCAGAAGGGCACCAGGTCGCCCAGCTCCCTGGCGATGAAGCCCGAAAAGCGGGCGATGAGCTCGACGGAGCGGGGGTTGGCCCAGCCGCCCTGGCGCTCAAGCCAGATGGGGTTGGTGAAGTGGTGGAGGGTAACCATGGGTATCATGCCGTGGCGGTGGAGGGACTCCATGACCTGCCGGTAGTGGGCCACCTCCTTCATGTCCCAGCGGCCCTCCTCGGGCTCGATGCGGCTCCACTCGACAGAGAGGCGGTGGGCGTTGTGGCCTAGCTCCTGGGCCAGGGCGAAGTCGGAGTCGAACCGGTTGTAGTGGTCACAGGCCAGGCCGGAGACGTCGCCTCCCTTGATGTGGCCTGGCTGCTGCTCCCACTCCCACCAGTTGTTGTTGGTGTTGTTGCCCTCCACCTGGTGGGCGGCGGTGGCGCACCCCCAGAGGAAGTCTTTGGGGAAGCGCAGGTCCGTGTAGGTGCTCATGGGACCTCCTCTCGATCGGTGCTAGCGGTAGTCGAAGACGACCTTGATGGAGTGGGTGCGCGGCTGCTGGACGGCGGCGGTGACGGCCTTACGGTACTCGGGCAGGGTGAAGCTGTGGGTGATGAGGCCGTCCGTGTTCATCTTCCCCGCGCGCATCAGGCGGGCGATGAGCTCGAAGGTGCTCGAGCGCTCACCCTGCCACTCTTCAGCGCCGTGAGCCAGCACGCCGATGAGGTCCACCTCCCAGTACCAGACGGGGGTGAGATCTATCTTCATGGGCTCCAGGAATACCCCCACCAGGACCACGGTGCCTCGGGCCCGGGCCAGTCGCAGTGCGTCCTTGAGGGTGCTGGGGATGCCGACGCAGTCGTAGACCACGTCGAACCCGCCCAGGAGTACGCGGTTACCGAACATGCCCTGGTAAACCTTGCCTCCTGTGAGGCGGGCCGCCTCCTGGTAGAGGTCGGCGCCCAGCATGATGACCTCGTCGGCGCCGAAGCGCCGGGACATGTCGGCCTGGAAGGGGAAGCGGGCGAGGACGGTGACGTGGCAGTCGGGTTGCAGGGCGCGGATGGAGAGCAGAGTGCCGAGGCCTTGAGTGCCCTGGCCGATGATGAGGGCCTTCTCTCCCGGCTGTGGCATGCGGCGACAGGCCGCCCGCATGCCGGAGCCGATGGGTTCGATGAGGACGGCCTGTTCATCGCTCAGTTCGTCAGGGATGGGGAAGAGGTAGCCCTCCTCGGTCACGAGTTCCTCGCTCCAGCCGCCGCCCACGCTTTGGCTCCGCAGCTCTTCGACCGGTTTCTCGCAGAGGTTGTAGTTGCCGACGGCGCACTGGCGGCAGAACGGCTGGCGCCCGAGGCCCAAACAGCTGCTGCCGCGTTCCTGGACCACCCGGTCTCCCACCTTCAAGCGGGTGACGCCCGGCCCCACCTCTGTCACCTCGCCCACGATCTCGTGGCCCATGTAGGGGTAGGTGGTGGTCGTGATGGCGGCGGGTGCAATGCGGAAGTCGCCCTCGCCGAGGACGAAGTGGAGGTCGGAGCCGCAGATACCGCAGAGGCGGTTGTGGATCCGGACCTGGCCCGGGCCGGGAGAAGGCGGCGGCGGGACCTCGCGGAGGTAGATGGTGGAGAGCGGGCCGAAGTAAGGGGCACGGCCCAGGTGTCGCATGAACCTGGTGAAGAGGACGCGGGCAGGGCTGATGCTGGATAGGACAGCCTTCATTGCTCCACCAACCTTTCGGGGTTCAAGAAGCGGCCTTTGGGAACGGGCTTGTCTGCCTGCCTGCTGGCAGGCAGGGTGGCAGGCGGTATGAGTATGCGCGTGGCCCGCCGAGCGGTCAAGAGTTGGAAACGCCTGATAGGGGAGCCAGGCTCGAAGGCGTATGCGGCAGAAAACCGGTGAGATCGTCCATCTTTCGGACAATGGGCCCCTCAGTGTGTTCAGGGTTGCCCCGCTGGTCGGCTCTATCGTTCTCTCAGGGCCTGTGCGGCCTGTCTGGCGGCCATATCCAGGGCTTGCGCCGCTTGACAGGCCGGAGCCGCCGTGGTAACGTAGCTGGTGGTTCACGGCCGAATCCCGCGAAAGCGGGAACGGGGGACCCAAGGCAAACAGGGGTGAATCCTGCCAGGGCAGGAGGGGCAGTCTCTTTCAGCCCTAACCCGACAGCTAACCCCGTAGGCCACTGAAAGAGGACTGGCTTCCCGCAAGGCCTAAGGCCGGAGGACTGGTCCTCCGGCCTTCTTTCTTGTCCGGCGTCGCCACGGCTCGCGTCGCCCCGCCGCGGTCGGGAAGGAAGTCCGCCGCAGCCCGCCGTGAAAACGATGCAACGGCATCCTGTCGATCTCTCTGTGCAGCAGGCCTGCGCCCTGGCGGCCCAGGTCTTGAGTGCTCGTCCTGCGGCTCTCGTTAGCGACCTCGACGGTACTCTCAGCCCCATCGTTGCTACACCGGAGGAGGCCTCCGTGCTGCCGGGTTGCCGGCGCGCGCTCGAGAGGCTCCTGGACCGGATTGACCTGGTGGCAGTCGTCTCCGGCCGACCGGGCGGCGAGGCGAAACGGCTGCTGGGCGTCGACGGCGTCGTCTATCTCGGCAACCACGGCCTCGACCGCTGGATAGGCCCGGAGAGGCTGGCGGGCCCGCCCACCTGCCTGCCGGACAGGGAGGCCGGGCAGGCGGGAACGGCCTGGAGAAGCGTCCGGCTGGCCCTGGAAGACCTGAAAGAGGCCCTGGCCGGTCAGCCAGGCCTGCGTTTCGAGGACAAGGGCGCGACCATCTCCATTCACTACCGCTCGGCCCCGGATCCGGAAGCGGCCCGATCGCTGGTGCTGGCCGCGGCAGCGCAAGCGGTCGCCCGCCACGATCTGGCCGTAGGAGAGGGGAAGAAGGTGGTAGAGCTCAGGCCCTCGCACTGGCCCGGAAAGGGGGCCGGGCTGGGGGAGCTGGCCCGTGGCTGCGGCCTGCGGGGTCTGGTCTACCTGGGCGACGACTACCCGGACCTGCATGCCTTTGAGACTTTGGCTCACCTGCGGCAGTGGGAGGATCTTCTGGCACTGTCCGTCGGCGTGGCCGGCCCGGAGTCTCCCTCCGAGCTGGCAGACCGGGCCGACGTGCTGCTGGCGGGACCTGAGCAGGTAGAAGCTTTCTTGCAGGAGCTGGTCGAAACCTTGGGCTGACCATCTATGAACCTGGGCGGGGTAGGAGGTGTCAATCGTGAACGGCGTCCAGATCCGGACGAGAAGGAGCGCTCTGACCGAGAAGGTGCAGCGCGAAGTGATGGAGACGGTGGTCCTCAGAAATGAGGAGGAGGTGGCTGTCCTCCCGGAGGGTGACCCCCTGGCATACGCGCTTCAGCTTTCGACGGGCGAGCTTCTGGAGTTGCGGGACAAGCTGCGCCCTATCCTCGAAACCCGTCCCAAACTCCGCTCGCTTCTGGATGCGCTCATCCAGTACAGGCGACAACGCCGACGAAGGAATGATCATAGGGCGCGCAACGGTGGTGAGGAGCCAGCGCGATAAGGAAGGGAGGCCTTGATTTGAACGTCACCATGGACCGAGAGTCGGGTGTGCGACACAAGTGCGCCGACCTGTTCGGTGGCAAACGCCTGGTCATCGCCAGCAACCGGGGCCCGCTGGAATACGAAATGGAGGACGGTCAGAAGCTCACGTACCGCATCGGGTGCGGCGGCCTGGTGACCGCGCTTCTGGCGAGCGCGCGCCTGGCCGACGTCACCTGGGTTTCAGCGACCCTGACTGAGGCAGACCGGCACGTCGCTGCCAGCGACGGCTCCGCCCCGGAGGGCAGCCGGACTGTCGGCTGCCAGGTGCGCTTCATTGTGCCCGATCGGCGAGCCTACCACCTTCACTACAACGTCTTCAGCAATCCTATTCTATGGTTCCTTCACCACTCCATGCTGGATGGCCTGAACAGGGGCAACCTCTGGGGCCAGATGGAGAAGGCCTGGGAGCAGGGCTACGTGCCCGTGAACCGCGCCTTCGCCGACGCCATGGTCGAGGAGCTGCGGCGCCCGGGGAGCGCCGGCGTCGCCCTTATCCAGGACTACCACCTCTACCTCGCCGGCCGCTATGTCCGCGATAGGGCGCCGGACGCTGTCCTCCAGCACTTCGTCCATGTCCCCTGGCCGGAGCCCCATGCCTGGCTAGACATCCCCTGGCATATCACCGAGGCCATCTGCGACGGGTTGCTGGCCAACGACGTCGTCCGCTTCCAGACCCGGAAGTCCGCCCACAATTTCCTCCTCACTTGCCTTGCCTACATCCGCGGCGCCTTCGTCGACTTTGAGAAGGCGGTGGTGAGCTATGAGGGACGGCGCATCAGGGTGCGCAGCGGCGCTATCTCGGTGGACCCGCGTTACCTCCAGCGAAAGGCAGCATCACCTGAGCCGCAGCGTTACCTGAAGAAGCTGGAGCCGCTGGCCGGCGAGCGCACCATCGTGCGCGTCGACCGGGTGGACCCCAGCAAGAACGTGCTCGGTGGCTTCCAGGCCTTCGAGTTGCTCCTGCACCGACACCCCGAGTTGCGAGGACGGGTGAAGTTCCTGGCCTTCCTGGTGCCCTCGCGGACCGGCGTCCCTGAGTACCGTCGCTACACGGGGCGGGTCTTCCGCCTCATCGACCGTATAAACGCCCGCTATGGGGACGAGTCCTGGCGGCCCATCGAGGTCTTCTACGAGAACAACTTCGAGCAGGCGCTGGCCGGCATGACCCTCTACGATGTGCTCTTGGTGAACTCCCTGGCCGACGGGATGAACCTGGTGGCCAAGGAGGGGCCGGTGGTGAACCAGCGTGACGGCGTCCTCGTGCTCTCGACCCGGGCTGGCGCCTTCCAGGAACTGGGAGAGGGTGCCCTGGCCGTGAACCCCCAGGACGTGAAGGGCACCGCCGAGGCCCTCTGGCAGGCCCTGGAGATGCCGGCCTCGGAGCGGAGGCAGCGAGCCAGCCTGTTGCGCGCCGCCATAGCCGAGCGGTCCCTGCTGACCTGGATGAGTGAGCAACTGGAGGAGCTGCGCGACGTGGCCGTCGGCGCCGCTGCCGAGCCAGAGCTTGTGGGTGTCCGTAGTAGCTTCTCGAGGGAGGCGGTTGCGTAGGAGCCGATGGGGGGTCGGCCTGGACCGAGCGATACCGCTCTGTCGCTGAAAGCCTGCTGCCGGACCTGGGTCCGGCAGCAGGCTTCTTAGTTCGCTCCCTGGGCCGTGGGGCCTAGGTGTCTGCCTCCATCTTCTGCACGTCCACGCGCACGCCGCGGTCGATGTGGGCCGGCTGCCACTGAAGAGGCCAGTAGCGCAGGTGCCCGTAGCCCCCTGCCAGGTGCAGCCATTTCACCATCCCCGGCTCGACATTGGCGGCGTCCTGCCACTCCCGGAACTGGTACGGCTCCCAGCCGTTGTAGACGATGACCTGTCCCGGCCTCACCGAGGGCGATAGCTTCACGGGGAGGCAACAGTAGCCCATGTCGTTGAAGACGCGGACCTCCTCGTTGTCGCAGATGCCGCGGGCGGCGGCGTCGTCGTTGCTCATCACCACGTGGGGTCGGCCGCGGTGCGTCTGCTGGATAATGCGATTCACCACGTTCATGGAGTGGATGGACCAGCGGTTGTGGCCGGAGGTCATGACGAAGGGGTAGTCGCCGCCCTGGGCGGGGTCCTCCTTGTGGACGGGGAGCTCCTCGCCGGCCTCCAGGAACCAGTCATGGTCGATGTAGAACTGGGCGCGGCGGGTCAGAGTGGGATAGGGGATCTTCTTCTCTGTGTGCCAGCGGAAGGCGGCGTGCGTCTCGTCCGGCTTCAGGTCCGACGCCTGGTTGAGGCTGATGGGGGAGAGCCCCCAGTCGGTGAAGCGGATGTACCCTTTCTGGCGTAGGGTCTCCAGGGTGGTGCCCTTGGGCAGGGTGCCCACGGCCGTCGTGTCCTGGACCCACTCCTCGGCCACCCGCTCTGAGTCCTCAAACTCGCCGTTTATTGTGAAGGCGTCGTAGAGGCTGCTCAGGTCGCGTGGCAAGCCGTTGCCGTCCACGTATTCGCTGAATCCGCGGTCCCGAGCCCGCTCGGTGATCTTCTCGGCCAGGCGGCGGGCGATCTCGTATTCGGGCAGCGCCTCGTCCGGCGGGTCCACCGCCTGGTCGGAGAAGGTGAGGTTGAGGAGGTGCGGCGTTGGGATGTGGAAGGTCACTTTCTCGTAGTGTTGGGCCGCCGGCAGGAAGAGGTCCGAGTAGAGGCCGGTGGTGTTCATCCGCCAGTCGATAGTGACGATCTTCTTGGCCTTGGGCCAGAGGTGCTTCAGGAGCTGGACCTGGCCGCCGCGGGTGCGACGCAGGGAGTTGCCGCCGCACTCGATGTAGACGCGGGTGGGCGCCTGGTCCGTGGGCCGGGCTACCCCTTCCCACCAGCCCTTGCTGAGGGCTTCGTTCATGTACTCGTCGAAGGTGCGGCGCATGGAGGGGTCGTTCCATTCGCGACGGTTCCAGTTGTCCTGGTAGCCGCACTGGTAGTACCAGAAGAAGACCGGCGGCGTCATGGACTGGTTAGGCATGGACCGCGCCGCCAGCTCGATGGTGGCCATCTCCTCGGTGAGGCTGGGGTCTTCGGCCTTGAGCTGGGCGATCATCTCGGCGCGCATGCTGAGGATCTCCTGCGTCTCCTCCACCCCGCTGCGGCTCTTGGCCGCGAAGAGGAAGGGACCGTCGAACGAGCCT
Organism: uncultured Dehalococcoidia bacterium; assembly: GCA_964609465.1. GTDB lineage: Bacteria > Chloroflexota > Dehalococcoidia > DSTF01 > JALHUB01 > CAVSBT01. The sequence goes on along the minus strand of CAZSSQ010000006.1, from coordinate 4,404 downwards.
GTGGACCACTCGATGGGCCCGGTGCCCTTCTTCCCCCAGTTGCCGGTGAGGCCCATGACCAGCAGGTAAGACCGCACCTGGAGGTCGGCGTGGTAGTACTTGAAGGAGGTGCCGCCGGAGAAGATGGCTGCCGTCTTGGTAGCCATCTTGCGGGCCAGCATGCGGATGACGTCGGGGTTGACGCCGCAGATGGCCGAGGCCTTCTCGGGCTCATAGTCGCCGAGCTTCTCCTTCAGGATCTCGAAGGCAGGCGTCACCTCCGCCTCGCCGCCACCGGCGAGGGGGACGCGGTAGCGGCCTTCCAGGGCCGGGTCTATCTCGCCGAGGTCGAGGGTGTCCCGAGGCGCCTCAACGACCTGACCGGTCCGGGCGTCGAAGAAGTAGAAGTGGTCGTCAAGGCCCCCGGCTTCCAGATCACTCTGGCGGAGGAACTTGCGGGTATCGAGGCGGACCAGCAGGGGGAGGTCGGTCTGCTCCTTGACGAAGTCCGCCTTGTATAGATTCTCGGCGATGATGACCTGGGCCATGCCCAGGCCGAGGGCGGCGTCGGTGCCGACGCGGATAGGGACGTAGTAGTCGGCATGGATGTGGGAGGGCGAGCAGTCGGGTGCTACGAGAACCATCTCAGCGCCCTTGTAGCGGGCCTCGGCCGCAAAGTGGTGGGATGGGATCATGGTGTAGACGGGGTTGCCGTGAGTTGTGATGAGGAACTCTGTGTGAAAGAGGTCGTCGTTGCTGTTGGCCGGGTTGAACTTGCCAAAGGTGAGGTAGATGCCGGGGCTGAAGTCGTTGATGACGGCGTTGACGTCGTTGTGGACGCCGCCGAGGTAGTTGATGATGCGGCTCAATGCCATGGTGGCCATCATGCCGCCCTGGGCGGGAGTGCCCTCGAGCACGACGCAGTGAGAGCCCGCCTCCTGGATGGCATCGATGATGGCGTCGGCCAGTTCAGTCATCGCCTCGTCCCAGGAGATGCGGGTCCACTTGCCCTCGCCGCGGGCGCCGGCCCGCCTCAAGGGGTGGAGGACGCGCTCTGGCGAGTAGAGGAGCTGGCTCCAGCAGGCGCCCTTCTGGCAGCCCATGGGGTTCATGTCGGGCACGCCCTCCTCAATGGAGGGGAAAGTGCCAGCCGGCTCCTCCCAGCAGACGGCGCCGTCCTTGACATAAACACGATACGGGCAGTTGCCCGGGTAGCAGTCCACGCAGTGGCTGCCCCAGGCCACCTTGTCCCACTGCCACTTCTGGCGGTAGAGGTCTTCCCAGGCGCGGTAGGGCTGCTCCTTCTGAGGCTTGGCTGCCGGCTTAGGCTTTTGCTGGAGGGCGCGCAGATCGAGGGTAGGAACGAACATAGCCGGCCTCCTGTCGAACCTGGCTTGAAGGTGGCTGATTATCGTGCGGGCGGCGAAGGGTCGACAAGTGCCATTCGGCCTGAGGCACGAGGACAACAGACCCCTCAGAGGAGCCGGCGCTGCTCTTCGGTCGTGGGGCGTCTAGACGCTGAGGATGTGGACGGAGAGGGCCGCCGGCTCGCCGCGGACCATGCCGCCGCCGTTCTCGGTGAGGCCTACCCTCGCCCCTTCGACCTGCCGGTCGCCGCACTCGCCGCGGAGCTGCCAGAAGATCTCGCAGATCTGGGCGGTGCCGGTGGCGCCGATAGGGTGGCCTTTCGACAGGAGGCCGCCGCTGGTGTTGACGGGCACCTTGCCTCCCAGCTCCGTGTAGCCGCTGTCGATGAGGCGGCCGCCCTCGCCCAGCGCGCAGAGGCCCAGCTCCTCGTAGATGACGATCTCGGCGGGGGCGGTGGCGTCGTGCAGCTCAATGACGTTCACGTCCTCGGGCCCGATGCCGGCGGCCTCGTAGGCCCGGCGGGCTACGCGGGCGCCAGCGGTGGGCTCCTCGGGCGCCAGGTCCTTGCCGGAGCCGAGGACAGAGGCCCGCACCAGGACGGGCTTGGTGGTGTACTGGCGGGCCTTCTCGGCCGTGGTGACGATCAGGGCGGCGGCGCCGTCGCCGATGGGGGAGCACATGAGGCGGGTGAGGGGCTCGGCCACCAGCGGCGAGTTCAGGATCTCCTCCAGGGTGTAGCGCTCGCGGTACTGGGCGTGAGGGTTGAGGCTGCCGAAGTAGTGGTTCTTCACCGCCACCTTCGCAAACTGCTCCTTTGTCGTCCCATACTTCTGCATGTGGTTGCGGGCCAGGGCGGCGTAGATGTCCATGAACATGCTGCGCGACTGGCCGGCGCCGCCGGAGGCGGTAGCGGCGGGCTCCTTGGCCTTGGCGGCTGCCACCTCCTGCATCCGGGCCAGGATCTGCTGCACCAGTTCCACGTCCACAGACGCGCCGATGGCCTGGTAGGAGCGGCGCTTCTCCTCGTGGTAGAGCTTCTCGACGCCCAAGGCCAGAGCGACGTCGTACATGCCGGAGGCGACGTAGAGCCAGGCCAGTTGAAAGGCGGTGGAGGAGCTGGCGCAGGCGTTCTCTGTGTTGATGATGGGTATGTCGCCGAAGCCCATCTCCCGCAGGATGACCTGCCCCCGGATGCATTCCTGGCCGGTGATGAGGCCCGCCGCGGCGTTGCCGACCAGGGCCGCCTCGATGTGGGACTTCTCCATGCCGGCCGAGCGCAGCGCCTCCTCGACGGCCTCGCGACCCAGGTCCTTCAGACTGCGGTCCAGGAACTTGCCGAACCTGGTCATCCCGCCACCGACGATGGCTACCTGTCGCATGTCAGACCTCCAGGCTAATCAGCAGGGCCGTTGGTGCCGCCGGTGCCCTCAAGATATACGACGCCTGCCGCTGTCGCAAGCGCACGCTGCTAAGCCTCGGTTGCCCCGGCGTCGTATACTGTCGGAGGTCCCCGCCTGCGGGCTTGGTAAGGAGTTCTGGCTTGCCATGCGCAGGACGAAGATCATCGCCACCGTCGGACCGGCCACGGCGTCGGAGGAGCGGCTGCGCGACCTCCTGCTGGCAGGCGCCGATGCCCTGCGCCTCAACTTCTCGCACGGGACGGCGGATGAGCACCGTCAGTCGCTGGTGCTGGGCCGCCGGGTCGCCTCCGAGCTGGGGCGTCCTCTGGCTGTCATCCAGGACCTTCAGGGTCCCAAGATCCGCACGGGGTCCCTGGCTACCGAGTCTGTAGAGCTGGTGGCGGGCACTCGGTTCACTATCACCGGCCGGCCTGTGGTGGGTGACGAAAGCGTCGTCTCGACGACCTACCGAGGGCTGGCGAAGGACGTGCGTCCCGGCCACCACCTTCTCCTGGCCGACGGCACCATCGAGCTGCGGGTGCTCTCCACGGACGGCCTCGAAGTGCGCACGGAGGTGGTGCGCGGAGGTGTCCTCAGGCCCCACCAGGGGATTAACCTGCCGGGGGTTCCGGTGAGCATCTCCGTGCCCACCGACAAGGACCTGTCGGACATGAGGGCTGGCGTCGAGATGGGGGTGGACTACGTGGCCCTCAGCTTTGTCCGCGGGCCTGAGGACGTACGGCGGGCGAGGAGCTTCCTGCGCTCTCTAGGGGTCCGGACGGCTCTCATCGCCAAGCTCGAGAAGCCGGAGGCCGTGGAGCATCTGACCTCGATCCTTCGCGCCTGCGATGGGGTGATGGTGGCCCGCGGCGACCTGGGCGTGGAGATCTTGCTTGAAAAGGTGCCGCTTCTTCAGAAAGAGATCATCCGTGCCGCCAACCAGCGCGGCGTGCTGGCTATCACCGCCACTCAGATGCTGGACAGCATGGTGCGCCAGCCCGTGCCCACGCGCGCCGAAGCCAGCGACGTTGCCAACGCTGTGATCGACGGCAGCGACGCCCTTATGCTGTCGGCCGAGACGGCCATCGGCGCCTACCCGGTGGAGGCGGTCGCCATGCTCGACCGCATCATCCGGGAGACGGAGGCCGGGTGGTCTCGTCAAGAGATCCAGGGAGTGGGGCGTATCTCCGATGCCCACGCTCTAAGCCGAGCCGCTCGCAGCCTGGCCCATGACCTGGATGTCGAAGCCATTGTGGCCTGGACGCGGAGCGGCCGCACGGCCCGGCTTCTTTCCGCGGACCGGCCGCGGGTGCCCATCTTCGCCTTCACTCCAGACGAGGACGTACTCCGCGAGCTGGTCCTGTGGTGGGGCGTGCGCCCCTGCCTGGCCCGCTATCAGGAGAGCACCGATGCCCTGGTTCGCCATGCCGATGAGGAGCTCCTGCGAGCCGGCCTCCTTCAGCCGGGAGGACGGGTGATCGTCATCGGCTCGACGCCCTTGGTTAAGGGCGTGCACACGAACTTTCTGAAGCTCCAGGTCTTGGGTGGCAGGCGCCCTTCCTGATCCTAACCCATCGTCTGCGCCCGATGCGGCCCTGGGGCGCTGTCGCGGGGCTGCCTCCCATCGACGGCAGGCTGTACAATGGGCACGTCCCGG
>CAZSSQ010000005.1:32179-42346 GCA_964609465.1 uncultured Dehalococcoidia bacterium | reverse complement strand
TTGGTCCAGATCGGACCGTAGAGGAACCCGTCAGGGCCCCAGTCCATGCCGTTCAGGAACCCAAGGTTCTCGGCGATGAGGCGAGGCGGATCCACGAGGTCGGGATCGAGTTCGTATAGCGCATCGCCCAGGAAATCCAGGGCCACGAACAGGCGCCCATCATCGGAGAAGGTGATGGGGTTGACGCCAAGGGCGACGGGTTGGCTGATCATGACACCATCCGGTGAGAGCCGGCCCACCTCACCGGCAAGGATAGCTGTCCAGTAAAGTGACCCGTCGGGTCCGAAAGCGAGATCGTCGGGCGATTCGATGCCCCGGTCGGGCCCCAGCCTGTCGAGGATCTCGCCCGTTTCCGGGTCCATGACAATGATCTCCCTGCCAACGGAGGAAGCGATGTGCAGCCGGTCGGAAGCGTCGAACAGGACTCCGTTGGCACCGTGGATGGGTGACCCGGCCACGAGAACCTTTGGCCCACCTTCGGCATCAGCACGAGGTGTGGCCAGCAGCACGACGGCCGGCAGCAACAGAAAGACGATCCAGCGCATAGTGCCCCCTTTCAGCTCACTCCTGTGGTGTCGTTGACGCTCCCGGACTGAGCGGGCACAAACTACGCTTCTATGGGGAGGTTGTCAACCGGTTCACGTGGGTGTCTCCAGTGTCTTCGCTTGGTTGACCGGAGTCCCGACTGTTCGCTCCACGCCATGAGAGCACTCGTTGCGATCCCTGCGGCGCGCTTGATCTGCGTCCACACCCTGAGAGGCGTCCGGTCGCCCACCCTTCATTGTGGCCCCCTCCTGGCGAGGCTATAATCGGGGCCATGAAGGCACATGCCCGTAGGGCAGACGCCCGTAGGGTCTCCGAGCTGGGCGAGTTCGCCCTCATAGCCCGCCTCCAGGAGGAGCTGGGTGACCAGCGAGAGGCGCTCGCGACGCAGCCCGCCGGCTCCCGCCTCCTGCTGGGCATCGGCGACGATGCCGCGGTCTGGGTCAGCGCGTCGCCGGCCCAGATCGCCACCACCGACACCCTGGTGCAAGGCATCCACTTCCCGCCCGGTGTCCCCTGGCGCGACCTGGGCTGGAAGTCCCTCGCCATCAACGTCAGCGACGTGGCGGCTATGGGTGGCACGCCTGAGTACGCCCTCATCACCCTGGCCCTCCCTGCCGAGTTCCAGGTCGAGGACACCCTGGACTTCTACCGCGGTCTGGCCGAGGCGGGGCGGCACTTCGGCGTGGTGGTGGCCGGCGGCGACGTCGTACGCGCGCCGCGGTTCATTGTCACCGTCGCCCTCAGCGGCCGGCCCTCCGTGGCGGACGACGGCACGCCGCTCCTGCTGCGCCGCGACGGCGCCCGCCCCGGCGACGCCGTCGCCGTGAGCGGCCGCCTGGGCGACTCGGCGGGAGGGCTGCGCCTCCTCACCAGCAGCGTGGACTGCCCCCCGGAGGCGGCGGAGCGCCTGCGGCGCGCCCACCTGCGGCCCGACCCGCCCGTCGAACTGGGCCGGGCGGCCGTCGCCGCTGGCCTGCGCTGCGCCATCGACATCAGCGACGGCCTGGCCCAGGACCTGGGCCACATCTGCGAGCTGAGCGGCCTGGGAGCCACCGTCCACGCCGATCGCCTGCCGGTCAGCGACGACCTGCGCCGTGCCTTCCCTGAGGAGGCGACAGCCCTGGCCGCCGCCGGCGGCGAGGACTATGAGTTGGTCCTGACCGGGCCCGCTGCAACGCTGGAAGAGCTGCGGCGCCAGGTGAACGTGCCCCTGACGATCATCGGCGAGATGGTGGCGGAGGAGCCGCACCGGCCGCGCTTCCTCGACAGCCGCGGCCGAGAGATAGCCCTGGCGGAGGCCGGTTGGGACCACTTCGCGGTCAGGGGGCGGCGGCGCTAGTGGGCCCCCTCACCCTCAGCAGCGACAGTCCCGCCGCCACCCGCCGTATCGGCGCCCGTCTCGGTCGCCACCTGCGGCCCGGCGACGTCATCCTCCTCCTGGGGGAGCTGGGCACCGGCAAGACCTGCCTCACCCAGGGTATCGGGCGCGGCCTGGGGGTGACCGACCAGGTGAAGAGTTCGTCGTTCGTGCTCGTGAACGAGTACGGGGGAAGGCTGAAGCTGTACCACGCCGACCTCTACCGCCTGGAGGACCCGAGGGAGGTCATGGACCTGGCCCTGGAGGAGACCGCCGCCGACGGCGTGCTGGCGGTCGAGTGGCCGGAGCGCGCCTGGGACGAGCTGCCCCCCGAGCACCTGCTGGTCCGTCTGGAGTGGGAGGACGAACGCCGCCGGCGCCTCACCTTCGAGGGCCGCGGTCAGCGATACGAGGAACTGGTGCGCGCCCTGTCGCCAGCGACGAAGCACTCTCACGCCAGGGGCGCTCGTGGTTCGACCCTTCGGCTACGCTCAGGACAGGCAGGTTCACCACGAGCGCAATCTGAGAGCCGCTCGTCCTGAGCCTGTCGAAGGACGAGCGCCGGCTTGTGCGCTGTCCTAAGAGGAGTGCGTATGGAGCTATCACTGGACACAGCCAGCGACTGGGCGGGCATCGCTCTGTCAGAGGAGGGGCGTGCCCTGGCCGAGCTGACCTGGCACTGCCCGCGCCGGCACTCGGTGGAGCTCATGCCAGCCGTCGAGGGGCTCCTGGGACGCACGGCGGTCTCGAAGGAGCAACTGACCGCCGTCTTCGTCTGCACCGGCCCCGGGGGATACGCCAGCCTGAGGGTGGGCGTCAGCACCGCCAAGGGCCTCGCCTTCGCCCTGAGCATCCCCCTGGTAGGAGTGGGACGGCTGGAGGTGGAGGCATTCGCCCACAGCTCGCACCCGCATCCCGGCCCTCTCTGCCCGCTGCACCGGGCCGGCCGGCGGGAGGTCGCCTGGGCGCTCTACAGGGGCCCTGCCTCCGCGTGGCAGGAGGTGTCGGCGCCGCGCCTGAGCCCCATCGACGACCTGCCGCGGCTGGCACCCGGCGATGCCCTCTTCTGCGGCGAGGACATCGAACGCCTGGCGCCGGAGCTGGCTCAGCGAGGCATCGAGCCGGCCAGGATGGCGCCCGCGCTGCGTCGACCCAGCCACCTGGCCGTCCTGGGCTGGCGCCGGCTGGCCGCCGGCCTCAGCGACGACCCGCGCAGCCTGGTCCCTCTCTACCTTCGAGAGCCCGCCATCGGGCCCCAGACAGGCGGCGGCTGAGCACAGGAGGAGAAAAGGCGATGGAAAGAACCCTGGTCCTGGTCAAACCGGATGCCATTCAGAGGGGCCTGGCCATGGAGGTGCTGGGGCGCCTGGAACGCCGGGGGCTGCGCATCGCCGCCCTCCGCCTGCTCCAGGTGGACGAGGCCCAGGCCCGCCGCCTCTACTCGGTGCACGAAGGGAAGCCGTTCTTCGAGGGCCTGGTCTCCTACATCACCTCCTCCCCCATCATAGCCGCCGTCGTCGAGGGGCCCCACGCCATCGAGGCCGTGCGGCGCACGATGGGGGAGACGGCGCCCTCGGCGGCCGCCCCCGGCAGCATCCGCGGCGACCTGGGACTGGAGATCAGCCGCAACACGGTGCACGGCTCCGATTCGCCGGAGAGCGCCCAGCACGAGATACCCATCTTCTTCAAGGAAGAGGAGATCCTCAGCTACGAGCGGGCCATCGACCGCTGGCTGGTGGAATAGGCAAGGGGCTACTGGATGCGCACCACCGGCGTGCCCGCGCTCCATAGCCGCTCGATGTCGTAGTAGGCGCGCTGTTCGGGAGACAAGAGGTGGACGATCACGTCGCCCAGGTCCAGCAGCACCCAGCCGGAGTCGATGTCGCCCTCGCTGCGGATGGGGCCATGCTCATCCCGAGCAAGCGCCTCGTCCAGGGCCTCCCGCAGGGCTTGCATCTGGCGGACGTTCACCGCCGAGGCGATGACGAAGTAGTCAGTAAAGGTCGTGACCTGGCTTATGTCAAGAAGCAGCACGTCTTCCGCCTGCTTCTCCGCCAGCAGGTCAACGATGCGGCGCGCGAGGTCGGCTCCCCCCAGAAGGCTCCCTCCCGACTATCGTTGGCAGCATTATAGCACGCTGGCCCGCCCCAATCCCCACGTGGCATAATGAATCGCTATGAAGCGTTCGCGCGTGATCGTCGCCATGAGCGGCGGCGTCGACTCCGCCGTCGCTGCCGGCCTCCTGGCCCGCCAGGGCTACGAGGTCATCGGCGTCACCATGCGCCTCTGGACCCTGGAGGACCCGCAGGCGCCCCGCCATCGCCGCCGCTGCTGCTCGGTGGAGGATACGGACGACGCCCGGGAGGCAGCCCAGGCGCTGGGCATACCGCACTACGTCCTCAACCTAGAGCGCGAGTTCCAGGAGTCGGTGGTCGACTACTTCTGCCGGGAGTACCAGCGGGGTCGCACCCCCAACCCATGCCTGGCCTGCAACGAGCACGTCAAGTTCCGCTCGCTGCTCGCCCGCGCCCTGGCCCTGGAGGCTGACTTCCTGGCTACCGGCCACTATGCCCGCATCGACCGCTCCAACGGACGCTGTCGCCTCCTGCGCGCCGTGGACGACGACAAGGACCAGTCCTACGTCCTCTTCACCCTGGGCCAGGACCAGCTCTCCCGACTCCTCTTCCCCATCGGTCACCACCGCAAGGAGGAGGTGCGCCGTCTGGCCGCCGAGATGGGCCTGCCCGTGGCTGACAAGCCAGACAGCGCCGACATCTGCTTCGTACCTGACCACGACTACCGTTCCTTCCTCGCCGACCGGCTGGCGCAGTGCGAAGGTCAGATCCGCGACGCCGGCGGGCGTGTCGTGGGGCGGCATCAGGGCGTCGCCGCCTTCACGGTAGGGCAGCGCCGCGGCCTGGGCGTGGCCCTGAGCGAGAGGCGCTTCGTCACCGCCATCGACCCCGGCCGCAGCCTGGTGACCATCGGCCCCGAGGAAGACCTCCTGGCCGGCGAGCTCTGGGCCGAGGACGTCAACTGGGTCGCCGGCGAGCCGCCCCCGTCCGGCACCGCCGTCGAGGCGAAGATCCGCTACCGGACGCCGGCAGCCCCGGCTGAGGTGCATTCGGAGGGCGACGGCGCCCGCGTGTTGTTCCGGCGACCGCAGCGGGCGATTACCCCCGGCCAGGCCGTCGTCTTCTACCAGGGCGAAGAGGTTGTGGGCGGCGGCGTCATCGACCAGACTGGCCGTCCTGACGAGAGCGGACGCGACGGCCACCACAGCGCTTGACTGCCTGGAAGCCACTGGCTAGACTGTGAACGGCTTCCCAAACCAGAGAGGAGCCTGTCTCCTCGATTCGTGGAGGTGGCGGCACCTTGGCCAACCAGGTCGGAAAGCGGTACTTGTGCAGCAAGTGCGGCACGGAGATGATTGTCACGAAAGCAGGTAGCGGTGAGCTGGTCTGCTGTGGCCAGCCCATGCAGCTCAAGAGCTGAGGGCGTTGGGGGGACCGCCCGGGGCCAGGAGGTAACGTCGATGCCCAACCAACTGGGAAAGCGATTTCAGTGCGAAACCTGTGGGACGGAGGTGCTCTGCATCAAGCCGGGGCAGGGCGAGGTTCTGTGCTGCGGTGCCCCCATGAAGCTGATGCAGCCCAAGGTCCTTCCCTCCGCCGACTGACATCCCGCTACCCGATCTGACTTCTGAGCCCTATGGGCAGGGCCGCCGGGGAAACCTCCGGGCGGCCTTACTCATCTCCCAAGGTTGGGGGGCCTGCTGAAGGACCTCGGTACAGGAGGGCGGCCTTGCCGGCTAGCCTCATCTTCCATAACGTGCGCGTCCTCACCATGGAGCCGTCCCGACCACTGGCAGAGGCGGTGGCCGCCGCCGGCGACCGCCTGCTGGCCGTGGGCTCAGAGGCCTGGGTGGCACGCCAGCGCGGGCCCCGGACGCGCCTCATCGACGGCCGCGGCCTGACCCTCCTGCCCGGCTTCATCGACGCCCATTGCCACCTGCTCTCCTACGCCGCCTCCCTCCTCTCCGTCGACTGTAGCCCGAGGGCCGTCCGCTCCATCGGCGACATCCAGGCCGCCCTGGCCGCGGCGGCCGCCCGCGCGCCCGAGGGCCGCTGGCTGCGCGCCGTCGGCTACGACGAGACAGACCTGGCCGAGGGCCGCCATCCCACGCGCTGGGACCTGGATGTCGCTGTCCCCCGCCATCCCGTCCGCCTCGTCCATCGCACTGGCCGGGCCTGCGTCCTCAACAGTCGGGCCCTGTCCCTGGTCGGTCTGGACGCTGGCAGCGAGGAGCCGCCCGGCGGCTACATGGAGCGAGACCTCACGAGCGGCGAGCCCACCGGGCTCCTCCTGGAGATGAACGATGTCGTGGACGCCTTCGTGCCGGCCCTGCCCTATGAGGAGCTCTCGGCCGGGGTAGGCCAGGCGGCGCAGGCCTTCCTCTCGCAGGGCGTCACGGCCATCCAAGACGCCACGGCTACCAACGGCCCACAGGAATGGGCGCTCTTCCGCCGTCTCATGGCCGAAGGCTACCTGCCCCTCTCCGTCACCCTCATGGAGGGCTATCGTCACCTCGGTGAGCTCCCCGAGGCCGACAGCACCTTGCCGCTGCGCCGGGGCCCCGTCAAGGTCGTGGTCGCCGAGCTGGGGGAGGAGCTGCATCCTGGCCCGGAAGAGCTGGCGGAGACGGTATGGCGTGTCCACCAGGCCGGTCGACAGGTGGCCATCCACGCCGTGGGCGAGGCGGCCGTGGCCGCCGCCGCCCAGGCGCTGGCCGGTGCCCTGAGGCGCAGGCCCCGCCGCGACCACCGGCACCGCATCGAGCACTGCGGCGTCTGCCCACCAGCTCTGGCCCGCCGCCTGGCCGCTTTGGGGGTGCTGGTGGTGACACAGCCCTCCTTCGTCTATTACAACGGCGACCGCTACCTCAGGCAGGTAGCGGCGGAGGAACTGCCTTACCTCTACCCCCTGCGCACCTTGCTGGAGAGCGGCGTGCCGGTAGCGGCGGGCTCCGATGCGCCGGTAGCGCCGCCCGGCCCCCTCTCCGGCCTGGCGGGAGCCATCCGGCGCCTCTCGTCCGGGGGCGCCGCCGTGGCACCCCAGCAGGCGATATCGCCGGAGGAGGCTTTAGCCGTGCACACCCGTGCCGCGGCCTGCGCCGCCTTCGAGGAGGGTGAGCGCGGCAGCCTGCGTGCCGGCAAGCGCGCCGACCTGGTCCTGCTGTCCGGCCTGCCTGTCGGGCGGGCAGGCGACCCGCTGTCGGAGGAGGCCGTGAACGCTTTGAGGGTGGAGATGACAGTGGTGGGAGGCGAGATCGCCTGGCAGCGAGGGGAGACTCCGTCAGGCCCTTAGACTTGCCCCACTCGCGGGCGCTGGTTATCCTGAATCGATGCTCCGTTGTCGGGGAAAGGAGGCCTTCGACCTGCGCATCGCCTTTGCGCCGACCGTTTTGGCGGGCCTAGCCATGCTGGTCGCCGCCTGCGGCTCCGGGGAGAGCTCGCCGAAGGTACAGATAATGCCCCTGACGGCGACGCCGTCTCCGGTCGCGGAACCGACGGTGGAGGTCACCGAGGTGCGGGGCCTTCTCTTCCCTATCGAGGGCGCCTGCCTGCCGAGCAGCGATGACCTGATGCCCAATGCCCCTCGCGAGTACCGCAACGGTATCCATGAGGGGGTCGACTTCTACGGCGTTGACAACTGTGTGTCCATTGTGCGGGGAACGCCGGTGCGGGCGGTGAAGGCGGGGCGCGTTATTCGCGCCACCCTGAACTACCACGACCTGACCTGGGACGAGCTGCAGGCGCTGAATGAGCGGATTGCTCAGGGTGAGGCTAGTGACCCCGACATCCTGGACACGTTTCGGGGCCGCCAGGTGTGGGTGGACCATGGCGGCGGCCTGATGACGCGCTACGCCCACCTGGATGGCATAGCTTCTGGCATCGACCTGGGCGTGACGGTGGAGGCAGGCCAGGAGCTGGGCTACGTCGGCGACTCCGGCACGCCGGAGTCGCTCACCGCCCCAGGCACTGAGGACCATCTACACCTAGAGATCCGGGTGGGAGACCACTATCTGGGTCAGGCCCTGCCGCCCGATGAGGTGAGGGCCCTCTACGAGAAGGCCTTCTCACCCTAGGTTCGCATCTGGCGGAGCTAGGGAAAGGTGGAGGAGCCACCCAAGGAGAAGATGCGTAACCTGGCGGACGAGGCGGGCAATTCCAATGCCGAGGGGCGGGAAGGAGAGCACTAGATGGGCCTCATCGAGGGCTGGGACCCCATCAAGATAGGCATCGATCCCGAGATAGCACACTGGGGTGGGCTGCTGCTGACCTGGCACGGCGTCTTCGTGGCCATCGGCATCGCCCTGGGCGTCTGGGTGGCCGTCAAGATGGCGGCCCGGGCCGGCTTCATCGAGGACGTCTCCTACACCGTCGCCCTGGTGGGCGTGGCGGCGGGCATCGTCGGTGCCCGCGCCCTCTTCGTTGCAGAGAACCACAGCCTTTTCGAAGGCAGGCTGCTGGACATCTTCCGCATCAACGAAGGGGGCATCTCCATCTACGGGGCTCTCATCGGTGGTGTGATGGGTGGCCTGGCCTATGGCATCTGGCAGCGCCTGCCGATCCGGGCCGGCCTTGACGCCGCCGCCTTCGGCGCGATCCTGGGCCAGGGCATCGGGCGCATCGGCGACATCATCAACGGTGAGCACTTCGCGAAGACGACGGACCTGCCGTGGGCTGTCGTCTACACCCACGCCGGCAGCCCCAGCTTCGGACTGGACCCGCAGCACCCGGCCGTGGCCTACGAGTTCCTGGGCGACCTCCTCATCTTCGGGCTGCTCTTCCTCCTGTGGCGCTTCTACAAGAGGGATGGGATGGTCTTCTTCAGCTACGCCTTCCTCTACTCGGTCATGCGGATGGGGACCAGCGCCCTGCGCCTCGACGACCAGGTCCTCTGGCAGTTCAAGATGGCCCAGGTGATAGCGCTGGTAGTCATCGCTATCTCCATCCTGGGGTTCGCCTACTGCCTGCGGCAGGCTCCCGGCCGCCGCAAGGCCGAGGCGGCGGTGGCCCCGGGCCCGGTGGTGGGCGACGCGCAGGCGCGCCGCTGATTCAGGGCTAAGCCTTGGCCCGCGCCGCCCTCCGTACACGTGTTGGGCTTGCCCTGGGCGCCGGCGGCACCAAGGGCAGCGCCCACGTGGGCGTGCTCAAGGTGCTCTCCGAGGCCGGTGTGCCCATCGACTGCATCGCCGGCGCCAGCATCGGCGCGCTATACGGCGCCCCCTTCGCCCTGGGGCACGGCCCCCAGGAGATCGAGCGCAACATACGCCGCACCTCGCCGCAGGACGTGCTGCGCTTCTTCCGCCACCGCCTGGCCATCGGGCCTGAGAACCCGCTCGGGGAGCGCTTTCACCGGGCGCTGGATGGCGTCCGCTTCGAGGACCTGGAGGTTCCCTTCGCCGTCGTCGCCTCCGACGTGCTGCGCCGGGAGCCGGTGCTCATCCGCGAGGGCGAGGTGCTGCCGGCGGTGCAGGCCAGCATATCGCTGCCGGTGCTGGCCCGGCCGGTGCGCTGGGGCAACCGCTACCTGGTGGACGGCGGCTACTGGGAGTCGGCGCCGGTGAGCGCCGCCCGCGCCCTGGGCGCCGAGAGGGTGATCGCCGTTGTCCTCGGCGACCCTGTGGTCGTGTCGGAGCGCCGGCGCGCCTGGGTGCGGCGCCTGGCCGCTATCCTCGAGGGGCACGCCCGCCGGTCCGGCAGGGACGGAAGGCGGAGGCCGCCGGGGCTGCTGGCCTGCGCTGCCTTCCTCCTCTACACCATGACCGAGGTGCGGCCGGCCACCACCGACGCCGACGTCATCATCCGGCCGCGGGTCGCCCACCTCAACGCCAACTCCCCCTTCCACATGCAGCTCAGCCTCCGTCGCGGCGAAGAGGCGGCACGAGAGGCCCTGCCCCTCATCGACGAGATGCTGAGCGAGCGGGTGCCCCGGCGGCGCCGCGACCTGGGGCGCAAGGCGGCCTGCTAGGAGGAACCCAAGTGGGTCGTTCGTGGTTCGACAGGCCTGCCTGCCGGCAGGCGGGCTCACCACGAGCGGAATCCAAGAACCGCTCACCCTGAGCGTGCCTGCCCTGAGCGCAGTCGAAGGGTCGAAGGGCGAGCGGCGACTTTTTCGGCACCCTGCTACCCGCGGCGCGTCGGCGGCCGCTCTTCCTCTTCGGCCTCCAGGCTGAGCGGCGGCAGGATCTTCTTCAG
>CAZSSQ010000005.1:0-32079 GCA_964609465.1 uncultured Dehalococcoidia bacterium | reverse complement strand
GAAGACCTCGTAGTCCATGCTGAGGCCGAAGAGGATGCAGAAGAGCATCACCGGCGTGATCCAGTTGACGTAGCCAGCCGAGGTGAAGCCCAGCAGCTTATCGCCGTAGCCGTGCTGGAAGACCAGCACCAGGAAGCCGTAGGCGGCGAAGAGGGACAGCAGGTTCATGAAGACGGCCTTGGCGGGGATGACCAGGGAGCGGAAAAGGATGGTCAGAAGGATGAATGTGGCAACCAGGACCAGCGTCACCACCACGGGGAACTTGTTGTACAGCTCGAGGCGCAGGTCGCGCTCCACCGCCGTGGGCCCGCCCACCAGCACCTTCGCCCCCTCAAGCCCCTGGACTGAGGGGACAATCTCCGACCGCACGTGCGCCACCAGTGAGTCCGCCTCCTTTGACTCTGGGTCCGCGTAGAGGGTGGCGAAGACCAGGGCGGTGTCGGCGCCGCTGTCCAGGTTGACGAGACGGGCCAGCAACTGCTTCGACTCCGCCGGCAGGGCATCGAAGCCAGCGGCGAAGGTGCGCTGATAGTCCGCCAGCGTCCAGTCCGGGTTGAAGTAGGCGTAGCTGCGCACCTGCTGAACCCGCGGGTCGGCGGCCAGGGCGGCGCTGAG
Organism: uncultured Dehalococcoidia bacterium; assembly: GCA_964609465.1. Lineage (GTDB taxonomy): Bacteria > Chloroflexota > Dehalococcoidia > DSTF01 > JALHUB01 > CAVSBT01. The sequence goes on along the minus strand of CAZSSQ010000005.1, from coordinate 31,464 downwards.
CTGGTAGACGTCGGCTATCGTTGTCGGATCGGTCAGGCTGCCATGCGGCTGCACCACTACCTGCACGGGTCCGATGCTGCCGGCGCCGAAGGCCTTGGCAACGATGTCGTAGCCACGGCGAGACTGGGCGCCTTCCCCCAGCATCTTGACCCCCAGGGCGCCGGTGCGCATGCCCGTGGCAGGCACAGCCAGCGCCACCAGGGCAGCCAGCCCCAGCGTGATAAAGAGGGCCGGACGCTTCATGACCCACAGCGCCCAGCCGTGCCAGAAGCCAGCCCGCCCCAGCCGGCTCATCAGCCGCGTGAGGCGCCGCGGCTCCTCGATCCAATCGCCGAGGTAGACGAGCAGGGCGGGCAGCAGGCTGAGGGCGGCCAGCACCGCGACCAGGACGGCCATGATCCCTCCCATGGCCACCGAGCGGAGAATGGAGCTTGCGGGCACAAACAGGGACGAGAGGGCGATGATGACCGTCAGGCCGCTGAAGGCGACAGCCTTGCCGGCGTGGGCCACCGTCGCTACCGCCGCTGCCTCCGGGTCTCTGCCCAGGCGGCGTTCGTGGCGGAAGCGGCTGACGGCGAAGAGCGAGTAGTCAATGCCCACGCCCAGCCCGATCATGCTGGCGATGTTCTCGACGAAGACGGAGACAGGCACAAGGTGGCCGAGGAGGAAGGCGCCGGCCAGGGTGAGCGTAATGGCCAGCAACCCCATGAAAAGGGGCAGACCCGCCGCCACCAGTGCCCCAAAGACGAAGACCAGCACCACCAGCGCCACCGGGAAGCCGATGGCCTCCGCCCTCAGCAGGCTCTTCTCACTGATGTCCAACATCTCGGCGTTGACCGACTCCTGGCCGGTGACATAGGCGGTCAGCCAGGAGGGCTTGGAGGCGCGCTTTACCGCCTTCATGAGCTTGTCGGCGTCGTGGAAGGCCTGCTCGCGGCTACGGGAGCTCAGGTCCAGGTAGGCGTAGGTGGTGTGGCCGTCCGGCGCCACCAGGGAGCTGTCGCCGTTCTCGAAGAAGCTGTAGGTGCCCAGGACCACCCCCGTCGCGCGGGCAGTGTCGAGGAGGGAGCGGGCAGCCTCGGCGTAGCGGGGGTCATCGACGGGGACGTCGTCGCTGTGGAGAGCCAGGAGCTGGGTGAAGGCGCCTTCACCGCCGAACTTGTCGGTGATGATGCTCAGGGCCTTCGCCGAGTCGCCGGTGCCGCCGGTCACCTCCTGGCGCCCGAACACTTCCTGGATACGAGGAGCGAACGCGAGGCCCAGTACAAGGAGCACCGCCCAGACGGCCAGCACCAGCCGTCGGCGGGTCACCACCCAGACGCCAAGGGTTTCAAATGCCGTGTGCACGTCGCCTGCCGGGGCGCCGGCCCACCTTTCAAGATACGATGGCGGCGCCCCAGCGGATAGTATATCGCACTCGGATGGCCGCGACTCAGCGCCAGGCCGCCGTTGCGCCTACCCGCCCGCCGTTGTATGTATACTCACGGGGGCGTGTGTAACGCCCCGCGTTCCTCTTGAAGTTCGGCTGCTCACCAATCGGAGGGCCCCTTGACCGACGCCGCCCTCTCCGACCTTCGTGTGGTCGACCTGACCCAGGGCGTGGCCGGCCCCTACTGCACCAAGCTGCTGGCCGACTACGGGGCGGAGGTCATCAAGATCGAGCCGCCCGGCGGCGATGTGTCCCGCCGTCTGGGACCGTTCCCCCAAGACCTTCCTCACCCCGAAAAGAGCGGGCTCTTCCTCCACCTGAACACGAATAAGAAGAGCGTGACGCTGGACGTGGCGACCGCTTCCGGGGTGGTCATCCTCAAGAAGATGCTGGCCCGGGCCGACGTGCTAGTGGAGAGCTACCCACCGGGCCGCATGGACGGGTGGGGCATCGGCTACGAGCAGCTTCAGGGAGACTTCCCGCAGCTCATCTACGCCTCCATCACCTCATTTGGGCAGACGGGACCCTACCGGGACTATCGCGCCAACAGCCTGGTCGCCATGGCGATGAGCAGCATCATGTACACCACCGGCGAGCCGGACCGGGAGCCTCTAGTGACGGGCTGCGAGTCGGCCGACTACTTTGCCGGGCTCCAGGCCTTCGTGGGCATTCTGGCCGCCCTCGCCTACCGCCAACGGAACGGCCCGCCTGAGGCGGGCCAGCACGTCGATGTCTCACTGGTCGAATCGGTCGTCGCCGCCGACGAGTACAATGCCGCCATGTACGCCCACCTGGGGGCCATCCGCCGGCGCTACTACTCGCGCCATGTCTTCGGCTATCCCATGGACATCCTGCCCAGCCAGGACGGATACGTCGTGGTTATTCCCGGCGCTCAGGGCTTCCCCATGCCCCTACTGGAGCAGGGCGCCTCACCCATGGCGCTCCTTCTGGAAGACCTGGAGCTGGACCAGAATCCGCTGTTCCACACCTTCCAGGAGCGGTGGGTGCGCTGGCGTGAGCTGGACGATCTGATTCTCCCCTGGCTGGCGACGCACCCCAGCCGGCAGATCGTGGAGACGGCGCAGGAATTGCGCATGCCCTTCGCACTGGTGCCGACGGCGGCAGACCTGCTGGAGGACAAACACCTGGCGGAGCGGGCCTTCTTCGTGGAGATCGAGCACCCCGGAGGCGTCAAGATCCGCCATCCGGGCGCCCCTCTCCGGATGAGTGAGACGCCCCTCGGCAGCGGGCCGGCCCCGACTCTGGGACAGGACAACGAGGCGGTTCTAGGCGATGTGGGCTACAACCGGGAGGACCTGGGCATCCTGCGAGACCGGGGGGTGATCTAGGTATGGCGGAACTACCCCTGGACGGCGTGCGGGTGCTGGACCTTTCGCAGGTCTTCGCCGGCCCGACCTGCACCCGCATCCTGGCCGAGCTGGGCGCCGACGTCATCAAGGTGGAGGCGCGACAGCGACTCGATATCGCCCGCATCCTCATCATGACCGACAACGACTCCGCTGACCAGCCCTGGAACCGCACCTGCTACTTCGCCGTTCATAACGCCGGCAAGCGGGACATCACCCTGGACCTGTCCGGCGAGCAGGGCCGGGACCTCCTCAGCCGCCTCATCCCCCATAGCGATGTCCTGGTGGAGAGCTTCACGCCCCGCGTCATGAAGGCCTTCGAGCTGGAGTATGAGACGGTGCGCCAGCTAAAGCCGGACATCATCATGCTCTCCATGTCCGGCTACGGTCAGACGGGGCCCTACCGGGACTGGAGCGCCTACGGCATGGGGCTGGAGCCCGCCTCGGGCATATCGGCGGCCACGGGCTACCGGGGCGGAGCGCCCATCCGCACCGGCATGTCCTTCACCGACCCGCTGACAGGCGTCCTTGCTGCTGGGGCGGTGCTGGCCGCCCTCCGTTACCGGCAGCGCACGGGCCAAGGGCAGTTCATCGACCTCTCGCAGCAGGAGGGGGCGATCGCCCTCGTGGGCACCGCCCTCATGGACTACCAGATGAACGGCCGCCTGGCCGAGCGCATGGGCAACCGCAGCTCGTGGGCGGCGCCGCAGGGCTGCTACCGCTGCCGCGGCGACGATGACTGGCTCGTCATCTCCATCGAGAACGATGAGGAGTGGGCCGCCTTCTGCCGCGCCACCGGCCATCCCGAGTGGGCCGAGGACGAACGCTTTGCCGACGTCCTCGCCCGCCACGAGAACCACGATGCCCTGGACGTGCTCATCGAGGCCTGGACCCGCGAACAGGACCACTACGAGACCTTCCACCTCCTCCAGCGCGCCGGCGTCAAGGCGGCCCCTGTCCTCAACGGCAAGGAGCTGCTCCTAGACCCCCACTTCCGGGAGCGCCAGCGCTTCGACCTGGTCGACCACCCCGTCGTGGGCCGGCGGCCGGTGCCCCGCCATCTGGTCGCCGGGTTCGACCGCTTCGAGCCGCGGGTGGACGTAGCGGCGCCCCTCCTCGGCCAGCACAACCGTGAGGTGCTCCAGGGCATGCTGGGCCTCTCCGACGAGGAACTGGCTTCCCTGGAGGCTGAGGGCGTCATCGGCAGCGAACCCGTGCTGGACCTGCCGGAGGGCCTGACGTTCGAGCTGCTTCGGGACGTGATACGGGAGCTCTTCCGGATCCCCCTCGAGAAGATGCAGGAGATGGGCGCCGTCCAGGCCGTGGAGCCCGACTACCGTCAGCAGTTGGGCCTGGACGAGCCAGCGGGAGGCTAGCAAGCGGCCCGATCGGACTGAATTCGCGTTCGGGCCGGCGAAAGGGGCGGGAGCCACGTCCTCGTTGACACCCGCAAGGGGGCTCCGCTACACTGCCGACAGGTGAAGATGACTTCGAGAGTGATGACTTCGAGGGGAGCTGGACGCAGGCCACGTCACCGCTAGGGCTGGCGGTCGGTCTTCCCTTGCGCTGAGCCACGTCAGCCCGTGACGTGGCCGTTTTCGTTCCTAGGGCAGGGGAAGCCCCCTTGGGGGAGAGGCAGCACTGGAGGAGGACGAAGTTGCTCGAGCTACAGCAGACCGATCCGGAGATCTACTCTGTGATCCGGGAGGAGGAGAAGTACCAGTTCCAGAGCCTGCGCCTTATCCCGTCCGAGAACTACGCCTCGGCGGCGGTCATGCAGGCCGTGGGCTCTGTCCTCACCAACAAGTACTCGGAGGGCTACCCGGGAAAGCGCTACTACGAGGGCCAGCGCAACATCGACCGGCTGGAGGAGCTGGTGAAGGGGCGGGCCCAGGCTCTCTTCCACATGGATCACGCCAACGTCCAGCCCTATTCGGGCTCCCCGGCCAACATGGCGGTCTACTATGCCCTGCTGGAGCCGGGCGAGACCATCATGGGGCTCAGCCTGCCCCACGGCGGGCACCACACCCACGGCTGGGAGGTGAGCTTCTCCTCTCGCTTCTACCGCTCCGTCCAGTACACAGTGGACCCCAAGACCCACCTCATCGACTACGATGCCGTGCGGGACCTGGCGCGCCGCGAGAGGCCACGCATCATCGTCGGCGGGGCGACGGCCTACCCCCGGCGGTTCGACTTCAAGGCCTTCGGCGAGATCGCCCGCGAGGTAGACGCCTACTTCCTGGCTGACATCGCCCACATCGCCGGCCTGGTGGTGGCAGGGGCCCACCCGGACCCTGCACCCCACGCCGACATCGTCACCACCACCACCCACAAGACGCTGCGGGGGCCTCGAGGCGCCATGATCCTCTGCCGAGCCGACCTGGCGGAGAAGATCGATAGGGCCGTCTTCCCGGCCCTCCAGGGAGGGCCTCACAACCACACCACGGCGGGCATCGGCGTAGCCCTGGCGGAGGCGGCGACGCCCGATTTCAGGGAGTACGGACAGCAAATAGTCCGCAACGCCAAGGTGCTGGCCGCCGAGCTCAGGGAGCGAGGCTTCTCCCTCATCTCCGGCGGCACGGATAATCATCTCATCCTTATCGACCTGACCAACAAGCGAGTCATCGCCAAGAAGGCGGCCAAGGCCCTGGACCGGGCCGGCATCGTCACCAACTACAACACCATCCCCTACGACCCGCGCCGGCCCTTCAGCCCCAGCGGCCTGCGCATCGGCACGCCGGCCGTGACCTCCCGCGGCATGGGCGAGGCGGAGATGCGACAGGTTGCCGCCTGGATCGAGGAGGCAGTGTCCCACGTGGAGGACGAGGCGGTCCTGGAGCGCATCAGCGGCGAGGTGCGCGAGTTCTGCCAGGCCTTTCCGGCACCGGGCATCCGCGTGGAGTAGGGGCGGGGCCAGCCCTTCGTTGTGCTGAACAATAGGAGAAGTAAAGTAAGCACTTGGTTGACCAATCTCTCGAGACGAGCCTATAATCGTGAGCGCGGTCTCTCGTGACCTGCTGTTTCTGCGCCAACCTGCGGACTGAAGGAGAACCCTGCCATGCAAGAACGCGCCTTTAACGGCAAGATCCTGAACGTCGACCTCAGCACCGGCACCATCGAGGCTGAGCACCTGCCCGAGCAGATGTACCGCACCTACCTCGGCGGCTATGGGCTGGGGGCACGCCTGCTGTTCGACCGCATACCGCGGGGCGCGGATCCCCTGGGGCCCGACAACGTCCTGGGCCTCTGCCCGGGCCTCCTGACGGGCACTCCCCTCTTCGGTATCCGCTACCAGGCGGTGGGCAAGTCGCCCAAGACGGGCGGCTGGGGCGACGCCAACTCCGGCGGCGACGCGGGCCCTTACCTGAAGAACGCAGGCTGGGACGCTGTCCTCTTCAAGGGCATCTCCGAGCGGCCCGTCTACCTCCACATAGAGGACGACAAGGCCACCCTCCAGCCCGCCGGCGACCTGTGGGGAATGGACGCCATCGCCGTAGAGAAGAAGCTGAAGGAGCGCCACGGCAAGAAGGCCAGCGTCGCCTGCATCGGCGAGGCGGGGGAGAAGCTCTCCTTCATGGCCGGCATCTGCAACGAGTGGGGCCGCCTGGCCGGCCGCAGCGGCCTGGGCGCCGTCATGGGCTCCAAGCGGCTCAAGGCGGTGGCCATCAACTCATCTCGGGCCATCATCCTGGGCGACGACAAAGACATCCGCGCCCTGCTCCGCACCTCCCTGAACGAGTTCATAAAGCCCTTGGCCGGCTTCTTCCGCACCTACGGCACCACCGGCATTACGGCGGGCTCCGCCCTCTCCGGCGACTCGCCGGTGAAGAACTGGGGCGGCGCCGGCACGGCGGACTTTCCGCAGGCCATGGATTTGGCAGGCGACAACTTCAACAAGAAGATGCAGAAGCACTACGCCTGCTGGCACTGTCCGATAGCCTGCGGGGCTGAGAGCAAGGAGTCGGAGAACGCCAAGTACCCCTACCCGGCCCGCACGCACCGCGCCGAGTACGAGACGGCGTGCGCTTTCGGGACGCTGACCCTCAACGCCGACATCGACTACCTCCAGTACGCCAACCACCTCTGCAACCTCTACGGCCTGGACACCATCGCCGCCGGAGCCGTCATCGCCTTCGCCGTCGAGTGCTTTGAGAATGGCCTCATCACCAAAGAGGACACCGACGGCATCGACCTCCGCTGGAGCAACCCCGAGGCCAGCATCACCATGCTGCACAAGATCGCCAAGCGCGAGGGCTTCGGAGATGTCCTGGCCGACGGCGTCAAGAAGGCGGCGGAGCGCATCGGGCCCCGGTCGCAGCCCTTCGCCATGCACGTGGCCGGCGAGGAGCTCCCCATGCACGACCCCAAGCACCAGCCCGAGTACCATACCACCTACAAGCTGGACCCCACGCCGGCCCGCCACACCCAGTACGACATCGGCGCCCGCGCCGAGTGGGGTGTGCCGCCTACCCAGCAGGAGAAGGGCGTGGGCACGGGCCGCGCCACCCACCACAAGGCAGCCGCCGAGTACATGCACGTCGTCAACGCGACCGGCATGTGCATGTTCATCACGACGGTGGCGCCTAACAACCGGCTCCCAGAGTGGATCAATGCCACCACGGGCTGGGACACCACCATTGAGGAGCTCCTGAAGACCGGCGAGCGCATCGGCAACCTGCGCATGGCCTTCGAGGTGCGCGAGGGCGGCAACCCGGCCAAGCGCGAGGTCCCCGGCCGGATGGTGGGCTCTCCTCCCCTGAAGGAAGGACCCTTCAAGGACTTCACCCTGGACTGGAAGACCCAGGAGAAGCAGTTCCTGGAGGCCTGCGACTGGGACCCGGAGACCACCAAGCCCAGCCGCCGCAAGCTGGAGGAGCTGGGCCTCAAGGACGTGGCGGACGTCATCCACGCCTAGAGCCGCCTCAAAGACGCCGAAGTAGGGGCGCAGCATGCTGCGCCCCTACCAGCTCCTGGCCGAGGGCGGGTCAAGGTGTTGACACCCTCCCCGCCCCCTCGTAAGATATTGGTGGGCGGCACCCCCCAGCGGTGCCGCTGAGTCTATATTCAGGGGCTAATGCCAAAGTACATATTCGTCACGGGCGGAGTGGTGAGCTCCGTCGGCAAGGGCATAGCTACAGCGGCTATTGGCCGCATCCTCAAGAGCCGGAACATCTCCGTCGCCATCCAGAAGCTCGACCCCTACCTGAACGTCGACCCCGGCACAATGTCACCCTACCAGCATGGGGAGGTCTTCGTGACCAGCGACGGGGCGGAGACGGACCTGGACCTGGGCCACTACGAGCGCTTCGTCGACCTGGACCTCACCCGCGCCAGCTCGGTCACCACCGGCCAGATCTACCAGTCAGTCATCGCCAAGGAGCGCCGGGGCGACTTCCTGGGCGGCACCATCCAGCCCGTCCCTCACCTCACCAACGAGATAAAGGGCTGCATCCGTGGCGTCGGACGGGAGACGGGGGCCGACGTGGTCATCGTCGAGGTGGGGGGCACCGTGGGTGACATCGAGGGCCAGCCCTTCCTGGAGGCCATCCGCCAGATGCGCAACGAGGAGGGCCGCGACGGCACCCTGAACATCCACGTTACCCTCCTCCCTTACATCTCCACCGGCGAGCTGAAGACCAAGCCCACCCAGCACAGCGTCCGCGAGCTGCGCAGCATGGGAATACAGCCTGACGTTATCGTCTGCCGCGCCGATCACCCGGTCTCTCAGGACATCCGCGACAAGATCTCTCTCTTCTGCGACGTGCCCCCGCGCGCCGTGATGCCCCTGCGCACCATGCCCAGCATCTACCAGGTACCCCTGGTACTGGAGGAGATGGGCCTGGGCGACTACGTCATCGAGCGCCTGAACCTGCCCGCCGGCTCGCGGGACCTCTCCGAGTGGCGGCGGCTGGTGGACAGGCTCATGAACCCCTCGGGCCGCGTGACGGTGGCCGTAGTCGGCAAGTACGTGGAGCTTCACGACGCCTACATATCGGTGAAGGAGTCCCTCATCCACGCCGGCATCCACCACGACGTGGCCGTGGAACTGGAGTGGGTGCACTCGGAGGCCCTGGAGAGCCAGGGCGCCGAGAACCTCCTGGCGGGGGCGCAGGGCATCGTGGTGCCGGGGGGCTTCGGCGACCGTGGCATCGAGGGCAAGATCGAGGCGGCCCGCTTCGCCCGCACACGCCGCGTCCCCTACCTGGGCCTCTGCCTGGGCCTCCAGGTGATGGTGGTCGAGGCCGCCCGCGCCGTCTTCGAGAGCAATGCCCCGAACTCCACCGAGTTTGACCCGGAGACCCCGTACCCGGTCATCAGCCTGCTGACGGAGCAGCAGGGGGTGCGAGAGAAGGGCGGCACGATGCGCCTGGGCAGCTACCCCTGCCGCCTGGTGCCCGGGACCCGCGCCTACGCCGCCTACGGCGAGGAACTGGTCTTCGAGCGCCACCGCCACCGCTACGAGTTCAACGACCGCTTTCGGGAGGAGCTGGCCCGGGTAGGGCTGGTGCCCAGTGGCCTCTCGCCCGACGGCGAGCTGGTAGAGATCTGCGAGATACAGGGGCACCCCTTCATGGTGGGGACCCAGTTCCACCCGGAGTTCCGCTCCCGCCCCGACCGGCCGCACCCGCTGTTCCGGGACTTCCTGGCGGCAGCCATCACGACGCGACCGGGCGGCTTCGCCGAGCCGGCGGTGGGCGGCGTCGTCACCACCCCGGCGGGCGGCCTTAGAGAGGCAGGGAAGCCTGCTGGCTTGACCCCGGAGATATAGGGGCGACAGAGACTTTCGTCGCCCGATGGGAACGGTTACAATTTCTCTTGACAGCGCCGCGCTTTCGGGCCAAGCCTGAGGCCGGGCTCTGAGCAGTCGCTCGCCGTTTGCCGATAATCCTGCTAGAAAGCGGCCAGATGCGTATCTTCCTGGACACTGCCAACATCGACGAGATCCGGGAGGCGGCCCGCCTGGGCATCCTCTCCGGTGTGACCACCAACCCTTCCCTCATGGCCAAGGAGAGCGGTGTCGCCTATCGGGACCGGGTGGTGGAGATCTGCGAGGTGGTGAAGGGGCCCGTTTCGGCGGAGTGCTTGTCCCGGGACGTGCCCGGCCTCCTGAAGGAGGCCCGCGCCGTCGCTGCCTGGCATGAACACGTGGTGGTAAAGATACCGTGCGATGCCGCCGGTCTGGAGGCGACCTCCCTCCTCTCGAAGGAGGGCGTACGCATCAACATGACTCTGGTCTTCTCCACCAACCAGGCGCTCCTGGCGGCTCTGGCCGGGGCCACCTACGTGAGCCCTTTCGTGGGCCGCCTGGACGACGCCGGCCACGACGGGATGGAGGTGGTGCGGGAGGCAGTGGAGATCTTCGACCGCTACCACCTGCCGGCGCAGGTGCTGGCGGCCAGCCTGCGGCATCCAAGGCATGTCGTGGCGGCGGCCCGCGCTGGCGCCCACATCGGCACCATGCCCTACGCCGTCCTCAAAGCCATGATCAAGCACCCGCTGACCGACGTGGGCATCGAACGCTTCCTGGCTGATGCCCGTCGCTACATGCAGGTGTAGTTTTTTCTCTCGGTGGAGGTCCCAAAGGGCTTGCACTTGGCACCTGCGCTAGTATATGATGCCAGCCGCCAAGGACGGCGCAGTCTTGCCTTGAGGCAGGTCACATCTCCCGGCGCCGTGTGACTTCCCCGAACTGTCTGTGTCTACCCAACTCAGCACTCAAGGCTACGGGTGACGGCCCAAGTGAACATTGCTGAACTAGAAACCAAGACACGCGAAGACCTCATGGAGCTCGCGAAAGAGCTGGGCGTCTCAGGCTTCAGCAGCATGCGGAAGCAGGACCTCATCTATCGACTCCTCCAGGCTCAGGCTGAGAAAGAGGGAAACCTCTTCGCGGGCGGCGTTCTGGAGATCGTGGACGATGGGTACGGCTTCCTGCGGGGCGAGAGCATGCTCCCGGGCCTCAACGACGTCTACGTCTCCCAGTCTCAGATACGTCGCTTCGCCCTGCGCACCGGCGATTACGTCACGGGCCAGGTGCGACCGCCCAAGGACAGCGAGAAGTACTACGGCCTCTTGCGCGTGGAGGCGGTCAATGGACTGGACCCGGAGGTGGCCAAGCAGCGCCCCTACTTCGAGAGCCTCACCGCCATCTTCCCCAACCGGCTCATAGACCTGGAGTTCGACCCTCAGAACCTCTCCACGCGGGTCATGAACCTCCTCTCACCCATCGGCCGGGGGCAGCGCGGTCTAATCGTTTCGCCCCCCAAGGCGGGCAAGACCTTTCTCCTCAAGGCCATCGCCAACGGCATAACCCACAACTATGATGACATTCATCTCATGGTCGCCCTCATCGGCGAGCGCCCGGAGGAGGTCACAGACATGGTCCGCTCTGTCGAGGGGGAGGTCATTGCCTCCACCTTCGATGAGCCGGTGGAGGAGCACACCCGGGTGGCGGAGATGGCTCTGAACCGGGCTAAGCGGCTGGTGGAATCCGCGAAAGACGTGGTGATCCTGCTGGACAGCATCACCCGCCTTACCCGCGCCTACAACCTTGCCATGCCTCCGAGCGGTCGCACCCTGACCGGCGGTATCGACCCCATCGCCCTCTACCCGGCCAAGCGCTTCTTCGGAGCGGCGCGCAACACCGAGGAGGGGGGCAGCCTGACTATCATCGCCGCCTGCCTCATCGACACCGGCAGCCGCATGGACGAGGTCATTTACGAGGAGTTCAAGGGCACGGGCAACATGGAGGTGCACCTGGACCGGCGGCTGGCCGAGAGGCGCATCTTCCCGTCTATCGATGTCCACCGCAGCAGCACCCGCCGTGAGGAACTGCTGCTGCCCGACCCCCTGCTCAAGCAGGTGTGGCTGGTGCGCCGCATGATGTCCGCCATCAGCTCCAATTCGCCTAACCCCACCGAGCCCACCGAGCGCCTCCTGGAGCGCATCGCTCGCACCCAGACCAACGAGGAGTTTCTCACCACCCTTAAGCAGGAAGTGTGAGCCGCGCCCCTGGGCAGCCTGAACACCGCCCTCATGTTACTGTCCCCATTTCTCGGCTTTCCGCTGCGCTTTTCACCGCCACCTGTCGAGAATTGTTACGTGAGGGGTACGCCGATCGGTCGATATTGGTACGCTCTTTGGTTCGACAAATATCGGCAGATTCCCGGTTCGACCCCCTTGACAACATGGTGTACAATGCTTGCGGTGTGCTCGTCGGGCGGGGTACGAGCGCAGACTGGTTGGACGGTGAGACAGGGGTCTCGCCTAGAGCAGGAGGCTTAGAGCATTAGAGGCACGCTCGGCCAGCGCCCTTCTGCACGGTTGCAGAGGACGCTCTCGAAAGGGCTGGTGAACGCTTCGCCTCCGGCCCTACCCCATGTCCAGGGAAAGCGCAGACCGTTCGTCCACGGCCTCATCCTCTTGCTCGTCGTGGGTTCTGCGGTGTATACGGCGTTTTCCCCCGGCCATTTGTTCTCCTCTTCCCATTCCGGTACCAATCCCATGGCCGGCCTCTCACTGCCGGGCGTGGCTGCTGCCGTCCCCCAGGGCTTCAACCCGCTCCAGACATCACAGGTGCTGGCAGAGGATGCAGGGTTCTCTCTGGAAGTGAACCGGCTGGAGGACATGGCCGTCAGCTATGAACCGGATGAGCCGATGACCCGCGTCTTCGCCGCCGCCGTCACCCCCGAGCCGGGAGCGACTCCCCCGGCGGCAATCCTGGAGCCGCCGCCGATCTTCACCATCTACGAGGTACAACCCAACGACACCGTGGGCAGCATTGCCGCTCGGTTTGGCCTCCAGCCCGAGTCCCTTATCTGGAACAACGTCGAGATAAACGACAAGGACTTCCTGGCCGTGGGACAGCTTCTGCGCATCCCGGCTGCGGACGGCATCATTCACGAGGTGAGGCTGGATGAGACCCTCAGCGACATCGCGGCGCGGTACGACGCCGACCTGGGCGCCATCACCACGTTCACCTCCAACGGCATCGGGAAGCCGGACGACATCCAGGAGAAGCAGCTAGTGTTCGTGCCGGGAGGGACGATACCTCCGCCACCGGAGCCCGAGCCTGCGGCCGCGGCGGTGGAGCCCGCGCAGCCCGCCGGCGACGGCACGGCTGCTGAGCCGGCTGCGCCGGTGGCGGCACCGGCGGTGCCCTTCACCCCCTCTGAGGGGCTGATCTGGCCCACGAGCGGACCCATCTCCAGCTACATGTGCCCGTCTCATCCCCTCGGGATCGACATTGACCTGTACAATAATCCGAATGCGCCCATACTGGCCGCCACCGCTGGCGTCGTTACCTTCGCCGGCGGTGACGCGTGCTGTTCCTACGGGCTCTACGTCGTCGTCGTCAGCCCCGGCGGCATCGAGACCCTCTACGCGCACCTGAGCAGCATCAACGTCGTCCAGGGCCAGCAGGTGGCGCAGGGCACCGTTCTCGGCTACGGGGGCTGCACGGGGTACTGCACAGGCAACCACCTCCACTTCGAGGTCATCGACAACGGCGTCCGCGTAGACCCGCTGAGCTACTTACCCTAGCCCCTGTAGGGGGCAGAGACAATCTAAAGGCCAGGCTTGAGCCTGGCCTCTTTGTGTTCGTGCAGCGCGGCGCCAGGCCAGCCTGCTGGCCTGCGGGCCATGCTATCGCTTGTATTCTAGAACGGCCACCTGGGTCTCGTGGGGAAGGCTGCTGTGGCTGACCGAGAGGCGCGGCTGAGAGGTTAGAGTGGGAGAGGCGCCCATCTCCTTCAGGAAGCGATCCAGGGGGTCCAGCTTGCGGGTGGTCACCGGCGTGGCGTAGTGCATGGGAATGACCAGCTTGGGCTCCAGGAGGCTCACGGTCTCGGCGGCGGCGGCGGCGTCCAGACTGTTGCCGCCGCCCACAGGCACCAGCAGGATGTCGATGCCACCCATGGCCTCCACCTGCTCCGGCGTCGGCAGGTGGCCGAGGTCACCCAGGTGGCAGAGGCGCAGGGTCTCCGCCTCGATGATGAAGGCGGTGTTCATGCCCCGCCGGGCACCTCGCTCATTGTCATGGTAGGTGCGGATGCCGGTGATGAGGACGCCGGCCATCTCGTACTCGCCGGGGCCGCGCACCACCCGCGGGGAGCCGGCCACCCCGTCCACGGCGTTATGCCCCTCATGGTCGTGGCTCACCGTGACGATATCGGCCGTGGGGCGCCCCATGTTGTAGCCGGTGCTCTTGGGGCAGGGATCCGTGAGAACAGCGGCTTCGCGGGCGCGCAGCCGAAAGCACGAATGGCCCAACCAGACGATCTCCATCGTTCTCTCCGGATGTGCTCTCGACTATGATATCCGGCCTGGGAGCTATGGTCACGGCCCCGAACGCTCCCGCGATGGCAGACGGACACCTCCGCCGCGCAAGGGAGCGGCTTGCGTCCGAGAGGGAAGAGGGTGGCCCGCTATCAGCAGCGTTGACAGCCCGAGAGCCGGGGGTGCGTCCTATCGGGGTGTCAGTCCGTTACGGTAAAGACCTGGTCACGGGTCACGTCCAGCTCATACTCCTCGGCCAGGGTCCGCTGGTCGCAGTCGTCCAGGAGCAGGTCATAGATGGCGGCGGGCACCTGCCACGTGCGGGACGCTCCAGGTACTATCATCTCCTCCGCTTCCAACTCGTCCTCACCCCAGCTCTGGGCGCCGGAGGGAGACAAGAAAGCGTAGCAGATCGGCCCGCTGGACTCATTGACTACGGTGAACTCGACGGGCGGGTGGTCTCCGCCCACGAAGACCGCCCCAGTGCGCTGCACCTCGCCCTCCACGAAGAGCACCACCTCGTACAGGCCGTCCGACAGTCCCGCATCGTCGATGATGCAGACCCACCAGTTGCCGACGTCTCCGCCCGTCCAGGTGATGTCGATGATGCTCCCCTCTTGGCTCACCTCGCCATCGACAAACCAGAGGGCTTCCCAGGTCATGCCGTCCACCATGCCCTCGTAGTCCCAGAAGGCGCAGGCGTGGGTCAGGCCCGAAGGGAGGGCATCCCATACCTGGGTCGGCTGGTCGTCGGGCGTCACGCCGTCGGCGAAGACCAGGTTGTAGAACATGATCTGGCTGGTATCGAAGCCGCCGGTCGGTTCGAGTTCAACGGGCGACGCCCCGACGTACTCCTCGCCGCTCTCGACAGCCTCGAGCAGGGGCGACGACAGGTCCGCCGGTCGCAGTCCGTTGATGAACCCTCCTACCGGCACACAGGAGTCCAGGTCGTTGATCTCGCCGTCCCCATTGGTGTCCGCCACGTAGCGACAATCCACGGGCTCCCGCTCGTCCGCGCTGGCTCCCGCGATGGTGGGCACGCCGATGAGCTCGCCCCGGTCGTTGACGGCCATGCCGCCGCTGTTGCCGCCGGCGATGGTGGCGTCGGTCTTGATCCAGGCCCGCCCGCTCAGCCCCCGCTCCGAGGCGAAGCCGCTCACTACACCATCCGTGAACGTGATTGTCTCGCCGCCAATGCCTGGATAGCCGAGGATGCGGATGTGGTCGCCTATCTCCACATCATCGGAGTCTCCCATCTCGACGGTCGGAAGGTCCACCGTCGTGAGGCTGCCGCCCAGGTCTGACACGATGCGGATGATGGCCAGGTCCAGCGCGTAGTCAACGGCCTCCACCTCTGCCAGGTAGGCGAGCTCAGGGGGCTCGTCGGTCGCGCTCAGGACGGCCACTGCCAACTGGTCATACTCATCAAGGCGGTTGTCCACCACGTGGGCATTCGTCAAGATGAGGCCGTCTTTCGAGATGACGCTGCCCGAACCGCTCCAAACCGGTTCGAACGTGTCGCCCGTCTGGAGTACGGCCCAGATCTGCACGGTGGACTGGGCCAGCTCCCTGATGCTGGGGCCCCCGGCGGCCTCCTCCGTCTCTTCTGCGCGTGCGGTGGGGCTCGGCACGGCCTGCGTGGGTTCGGAGGTCGCCGTGGGCTCTGGTTCTGACTCCGAGCCGCAGGCCAGGCCGGCGATGGCCAGTGCGCCGATGGCGATGAGAAGCGCGACGAAACGACTTAGCCGCGACATGTCCACCTCCCTGTCCGACAGGCTACACCCTCCGACCAATCATCTATCATAAACGGAGAGAGGCAGCAATGCCTATCGGCATTACCCTCAAGAGCCGATGCCCATGCTCATTATCCTCACGGTTGAGCCGTTGTCACGCCCTGGCCGACACTCTAGCCCAGGGCGCGCGAAGCCCTTATCCTCATCTGGGCCACCTGCCGTCATTGCTCCTTCTCCCTTCACCTTTGGGAGAAGTATCCTCCGTCTCTAGGGGAGGGCCTTTGCCCATGAACGTGCTAGACGACCCATCAGCCTACCAGCGCATCGATCCCGGCGGCCTGCCTGCCGGACAGGCGGGCACACGCGCCCTCATCCGCGACCTGCCGCGCCAGTGCCGCCTCGCCTGGCGAGAAGCGCAGGCCCTGGACCTGCCGCCTGACTACCGCGATGTCGACAAGGTAGTCATCCTGGGCATGGGCGGACTCGTCATTGCCGGCGACCTGCTGCGCTCGCTGGTGGCGCTGGAGAGCCCTGTTCCCGTCTTCGTGCACCGCGACTACGGCTTGCCCCTGCTGGTGAGCGACCGGACGCTGCTCATCGCCATGAGCTACAGCGGCGACACGGAGGAAACGGTCTCTGCCTTCGAAGCGGGGCTGAGCACCGGCGCCAGGAAGCTGATCATCACCACCGGCGGCAGGCTCCTGGCCCTGGCCCGGACCAACAGCGTCCCCGCCTTCGTCTTCGACTACAAATCGACGGTGCGGGGCGCCCTGGGCTACGGACTGATGCCACTGCTCGCCATCGCCGGGAAGGGGGGCATCGTCGGAAACAAGGCCGGGGACGTGGAGGAAGCGGCCGCTGTCATGGAGAGCATGGCCGGCCGCATCGGCGAGGACGTGCCGCTGGCCCGCAACCCCGCCAAGCAGCTCGCCCGGAGGCTGGAAGGCCGTCTACCGGTGGTCTACGGCGCCGGCATCCTGACGGAGGTAGCCCATCGCTGGAAGACGCAGCTCAACGAGAACAGCAAGCTTTGGGCCCTCTGGGAGGAGCTGCCCGAGGCGAACCACAATGCGATCGTCGGATTCGGCCTGCCGCGGGAGATAGCGGCGCGGGCCTTCGCGGTCTTCCTGCGGGCGCCGCCCCTGCACCCCCGCATTCGCCTGCGCTACGACTTCACCCGCCAAGCGCTGACCGAGGCGGGGGTGCCGAGCGAAGTAGTGGATGCCGAGGGAAAGAGCCCCCTGGCCCAGATGATGAGCGCTATCCTCTTCGGCGACTACGTGAGCCTCTACCTGGCGATCCAGGCCGGCGTGGACCCATCGCCGACCACCATCATCGCCGACCTCAAGCGCTGGCTGGCCGACAGGGCGATCTAGTAGGGGCGCACGGCCGTGCGCCCCTACGTGCGGCCCAGGTACGCCTCGACCCGGGCGCGGGCGGGCATGGCGGCCGAGCCTCCCACGCCGCCGACGGTGAAGCCGGCCGTCACGGCGGCGAACTGGGCGATGCGCTCCACCGGCCAGCCCTCGACCAAGCCCAGGAGGAAGGCGGCGTCGAAGGCGTCGCCGGCGCCGATGGAGTCGACCAGGGGCGCCACCCGGACGGCGGGCTGGTGGAAGGCCCCCTGGGCCGTGAACACACTCGAGCCCTCGCTCCCCTGCTTGACGACTATTGTGGGAGGGCCGGCCTCGCGCAGGAGGCCCGCGGCCTCGCCCAGGTCCTCTCGATCCGCCAGGTTGCGCGCCTCGCGCTCATCCGCAAAGAGGACATCGACGTAGGGCAGGATGTCGGCCATAGCCGTAAGCCAGGGCCGTGGCAGCGGCTTCAGGGGAAACTGCGTGTCGATGGTCGTGATCAGGCCGCGGGCCTTGGCGCGGCGGAAGAGGTCGGTAGTGGCGCCGTGGTACACCGAATCGAAGTGCAGGTAGCCGCCGCAGTGGAGGAGGCGCGCGTCGAGCAGGTAGTCGAGGTCAGCGGGGTCGAAGGCCAGCGGCCAGGGGTCATGGGTGGGCAGACGATAGGTGAGGGGGCGCTTCCGGCTGCCGAAGAGCAGCAGGTAGGCACCGATGGCGCAGACGGTGTCCGGCACCAGCCGCACGCGGTTCGTATCGACGCCGGCGCGCCGGAGGGCATCGAGCACGAAGGCGCCCAGCGGATCGTCCGAGAGGCAGGAAACAAGGCCCACGTCCAGCCCCAGGCGGGCCAGATCCTGCACCAGGTAGCCCACGGAGCCGGCGGCGGTCATGTGGATGTCCGCGGGCCCTTCCCAACGGGTCAGCTCCTCAAAGCTGGAGGGGCCTTCGCCGATGATCAGCAGGTCGACGTTCAGGGGGCCGACCACGGACACGTCGCGGGGCACGGCTGGCCTCAGTGGGTGCCCGGCGGGAAGAGCATGTGCCAGACGCGGGCGTACTTGGCGACGTTCGAACGCTGGCAGTCGGGGTTGATATCGCCGAGCTCGACCGCCGACCAGTAGGGCAACAACTGGCCGGGCAGGATGGCGAGCAGGGCGAAGAGGATCTCGTCCTCAGCGGGCAGGCGGATGACGTCGTCCACCAGCTTCGAGACCTGGTTGTCGCTCTCGCTGACGATAGCGATGGACGGCGCCTTGAGCATCTGGGTGGCCCCCGCGATGTCCACCATTTGGGCGTAGGACGGCCCGGGCGGGGCGATGAGGATGGTGAGGATCTGCTCATCGGTGAGGCCGAGGGCGCCGTGGAGGTGGCGGCCGGGGCACATGGCCTTGGTAGGGATGCCGGACATCTCGTCGTACTTGAGGGCAATCTCCTCGGCGGTGCCCAGGTTGGCGCCGCTGCCCACCACCAGCAGAGCGCGACGGCCCTTGTGACGCCGGGCCAGTGTGTGGCAGCGGGCGTCAACGCCGTCGAACATGGCGGCGAAGCGGTCCGGGATCTCGAACAGCTCGCGGCGGATGGCGGCGTAGTCCACTGCCTGCGGCTGACGGCGCTCGCCCAGGGCCAGGGAGAGGAGGACGGCGGCGGCCAGGCGGGCGGTGTAGTGGAAGGTATCGGAGCCGCCGGTGTCGAAGCCGCCGGCCGTGACGAGAGTGTCCTCGCAGACCTTGGTGATGGGGCTATCGGCGATGGACGTGAAAGCCAGCGTGTAGGCGCCGGCTTCGCGCGCCTTCCTGGCGGCTCGGATGGAGTCCACCGTGCTGCCGCTGCCGGAGTAGGCAAAGAAGGCCAGGCGGGAGAAGTCGTAGGCGCGGTCGGTGAGGATGAACTCCAGGGAATCGATGTCGGAGGCATCGAGGCCGGCGAAGCGCCAGAAGGCGCCCGCCGCCACCTGGGCCACGAACTGCGACGTGCCCAGCCCGCAGCCGAGGATGCGGGTCAGGCCCCCGGCGATGATCTTGTCGGCGATGGGCCCGACGGCGTCGCGGTTGCTGTCCAGCGTCTCGCGCAGGACGGCGGGCTGGGTCTTGATGTCGCCGTAGACGTTGAAGGGGTGCTCGCTGCGCGCCTGGGAGCCCAGGGCCTGGTACATCATGGGATACTCGCCCGCGGCCTCGATGAGGCGGTCGATATCGCCCTCCCAGCCCCACTGCTTGATGCGCTTGCCGCGCTCGCGTCGGTAGTCCTCGGCCATGGCCAGACGCCTCCTTTTGGCGTGATGGGAAGCCTGCCTGCCGGCAGGCCGCTGTCGCCCTAGGCGCATCCGCCTCTGGCGGAAACGGCGGCCCTCGACATTCTAACCGGTCGGCGGGGGTAGTGGCAGGCCGGTGGCGGTTGAGGACACGTGAGACGGGGAGCGGGTGAAGGGGGACGGTGGTGTCTTCCCGCTTTCTTCTAGGCCCCATGTCGAATGGATAATCGGATTAAACGCGTATACCTCTTGACAAACCTCTTCCCATGATGCATTATGGCGCCGCGATATGAACCGTGCCAGATGCACGGCTAGTATTGCGCCTTATCCCGGGCCGTTTGGCCTGGGATAATGCACTCAGGGATCGGCCGCAGGCCAGACCACAATGCCTGGCGGCCCGCCAGTGACTTCATTCACCTGAAGAAGCCGCGTCTCTGCCAACCTATCCCACAAGTCGTCGGGTACCTTCCTTTTGGGTGCTACCTCCTTGTATCTGTGCGCAGCATAGGCGTTCCAGTCCGCCAACTGGGTGAAATACGACTCGCTTGAGCGCTTCTCGAACGGATCTTCGACGAGATACCTGGCTCTGATATCTAGGCGTCCCCCATAATGGCCAGTGATCGTTTGGAATCGTCGGGCCTTGCGCATCACCTTCCTTACAAGGGGGCCATGTCCTTCGTCGGGTAACAGCATGACCCTATCATCAGGCCGCGCTTGCTTCCTGCAGAATGTATCCATGCGTTGGCTGAGCCAACGCCATCCCACGTCACGGGGGTCGTTGGTTGCGGGTGCTTTGATACGCCGCTTAGCGATAGCGATGGCGAAGTTCCAGACATCCAGTTCAGCTGCCTGGAACTCCAACAATGATGCGTACAACTCGAATCTCTGTGTAGGCTTCAGCCGAGCGGATTTCAGCGCACCACGCCCGTACACAAGGTGCTCGGCCTTTAGCTCAGCGCGGACCGGAATACCGAATTTCTCCTTGAGCGCCTGGCGCAACATGATTAGCTTCTCGAGCGTCCCGTGCCACTTCGATTCGTGGACTAGGACGCAAGAGAGAACAAAGAAGTCCGTCGGGCTCCTGTCGAAACCCGAATCTCCCGATTCGTCCGTGTAGGCCAGATACATCTCTGACGGAGATTACCACACTCTGCTACGTCTATCATAGGGACAACCGCCCCTCTTCCTTGACCCTCTGAAGCGGCCGCTGATAGACTGTTAGTGCTAGCCCTTGTTCGTGGTCCGCTTCGCGCCCGCCCACGCGGTCCTTCCCGCCCAGGGCGGGCTTGTCCGCAGAGTGAGGTAGAGCACAGGCCTTGAGCAGCCCGCGTCCGACAACAGGCACGGCGGCGCCCGCTGAGAGGCGCGCGGTCGACCAGGAGCGCATCGCGGCGGCAGTACGCGAGATCCTCGAAGCCATCGGCGAGGATCCGGAGCGCGAGGGGCTGCAGCGGACGCCCCAGCGCGTCGCCAAGATGTACGCCGAGCTCTTCGCTGGCCTGGCCATTGACCCCTACGAGATCCTGCGCGTCGGCTTCGAGGAGCGCCACCACGAGATGGTGATCCTGAAGGACATCCCCTTTTACTCGCTTTGCGAGCATCACCTCCTGCCCTTCCTGGGCAGCGTCCACGTGGGCTACATCCCCAACGGGCGCGTGGTGGGGCTGAGCAAGCTCGCGCGGGTGGTTGACGCATTCGCCTGGCGCCCCCAGCTCCAGGAGCGGCTGACCAGCCAGGTGGCCGACTGCATAGTGGAGACGCTGAAGCCCGACGGCGTGGCTGTGGTGGTGGAGGCGGAGCACCTCTGCCTGACCTTCCGGGGTGTGAAGAAACCGGGCAGCCGGGTGGTCACTTCGGCGATGCGAGGCCAGTTCAGGCGCAGCGCCCTGACCCGCTCAGAGTTTCTCTCCCTGGTGCGGGGCAAGTAGTCCCCATGGCTCTATCGGTTCGAAGGCAGGACCTGGAGAGCCTGCGCGCCGAGTGGCAGGACCTCCTTTCGCGGACGCTGGAGCCCCACGTCTTCCACCGCCCCATCTGGCAGGAGATGTGGCTAGGGCACTTCGGCAACGGGCGGGAGCCCCTCTTCCTGGCCGTCCGGGACGGCGAGCGCCTGGTGGGCGTGGCGCCCCTCATGCGCGACGGACCGCGCCTGGCCCTGGTGGGCGACCACGAGATCTGCGACTACATGGACTTCGTCGTGGAGCCCGGCCGGGAGAGCGAGTTCTTCGTGGCCGTCTTCCGTTCGCTGGGCGAAGAGCCCTGGGAGGAGATGGACCTGAGGGGGCTGGCGGCCTACTCGCCGGCGCTGGCCGCGCTCTCCACGGCGACCAACGGCCTGGGCTGGCGCGTCGAGCGGGAGCTGGAGGCGGTGGCACCGCATGTAGAGCTGCCCTCCTCCTGGGAGGAGTACCTGGCCCGCCTCGAAGGGAAGGACCGCCATGAGCTGCGGCGCAAGATGCGCCGGCTGCGCCAGAGCGGGGCCCGGATGGAGCTCCGGGACCTGCGCTCGCCGCAGGAGGTGGCCGCCGGCATGGAGGACTTTCTCCGCCTGCACACGGCCGGCCGCCAGGACAAGGCCGAGTTCATGAGCCCCCAGATGGAGCGCTTCTTCCGGGCGATGTCGGTGGCACTGGCTGACGAAGGGCTCATCCGCCTCTTCATGATGGACCTCGACGGCCGGCCAGCGGCCTCCGTGCTCTGCTTCGACTGCTGCCAGCAGCTCCACCTCTACAACAGCGGCTTCGACCCAAAGCTGTCTTCTCTCTCGGTGGGGCTGCTCTCCAAAGTCCTCTGCCTGGAGGTCGCCATCAAGGAGGGGAAGGGCTGCCTGGATTTCCTGCGCGGCAGCGAGCCCTACAAGTACGACCTGGGGGGTCGCGATCTCCCCATCTACCGCTGCCGCGTGCGGCGGACCTAGCGAGGTGCGAGCGATGCGGCGGGTGGCCATGATCAGCTACCACACCTCGCCCCTGGCCCCGCTGGGCGGCAGTGAGACGGGCGGCATGAACGTCTACGTGCGGCACCTCAGCCGGGAGCTGGGGCGACGCGGCTTCCTTGTGGACGTCTTCACCCGCCGCCAGGACGTGTCCACCCCCGACGTCATCGAGGATAGCGAGAACGTGCGGGTGGTGCACCTGGAGGCCGGGCCGCGACGGCCGGTCGACAAGGGGCGGTTGCACCAGCATCTGGGCGAGTTCGAGGAGAACCTGGTCCGCTTCGCCTCTGCTGAGGGCGAGCAGGGGCTGACCTACGACCTGCTGCACAGCCACTACTGGCTCTCGGGCTGGGTGGCCCTTCACCTTCAGGAGCGCTGGGGCCTGCCCCACGTGACCATGTTCCACACCCTGGGCGAGGTGAAGAACCGGGCCCGCATCACGGAGCGCGAGGCGCCTTTGCGCATCCGGGCGGAGCAGCGGCTGGCCAGGCAGGCGGACCGCATCGTCTGCGCCAGCCAGCACGAGAAGCACCTGCTGACCCGTCTCTATGACGCCGACCCCGACCGCATCGCCGTCGTGCCCTGCGGCGTCGACCTGGTCCTCTTCCGGCCCCAGGACAAGGAGGCAGCCCGTCGCGCCCTGGGCTACAGCGACGAGCGCATCATCCTCTTCGTGGGGCGCATCGAGCCCTTGAAGGGCATCGACATCCTGATCAACGCCGTCGCCCAGCTCGTGGAAGAGTCGGACTTCCACGTGCTCATTGTGGGGGGCGACAGGCGCTCGCGGCAGCAGGTCAGCCACCTCCAGGAGCTGGCGTCGGACCTGGGCATCGGCGAGCGGGTGTGCTTCCTGGGGGCCGTGGACCATGAGCAGTTGCCCCTCTACTACAATGCCGCCGACGTCTGTGTGGTGCCGTCGTACTACGAGAGCTTCGGTCTGGTGGCCCTGGAGGCCATGGCCTGCGGCACGCCGGTGGTGGCCTCGCGGGTGGGCGGCCTGACGGGCACGGTGCGGGATGGGGAGACGGGCTATCTCATCTCCTGGCGCTGCCCGGAGCCCTTTGCCGAGCGCCTGGAGCTCTTGCTAGGCAACGAGGCCCTGCGCCGTCGCTTCGGCGAGGCGGCCCGCGAGGTCGTCGAGCGTTACCGCTGGGCGAACGTGGCGGAAGCGGTCGTGGGGCTGTATCGGGAGCTCCTGGGGGAGGCCAGCCCCCAGGCAGGAGCCGCCCTCCCCTCGGCAGCCACCTGACGCCATGCGATGACCCTCTTCTAGGTACGAGACGATGGCCGAGCAAGAAGGTCCTAAGAAGGCCATGGTCATCATGGCCCACCCCGATGACGCCGAGTTCCTCTGCGCCGGCGCCGTCGCCCGCTGGTGCGACGAGGGCTGGGAAGTCTACTACGTCATCGCTACCAGCGGCGACAAGGGGAGTCGCGACGAGAGCATCTCCCACCAGGAGCTGGCCGCCCTCCGCGAGAAGGAGCAGCGGGACGCCGCCCGCGTCCTGGGCGTCAGCGAATGCATCTTCCTGGGCTACGCGGACGGCTTCCTGGAGGAGAGCCTGGAGCTCCGTGAGCAAATCGTGCGGCTGCTGCGGAAGTACCAGCCGGAGGTGGTGGTGACCTGGGACGGCTTCCGGCGCGGCTTCAACCATCGCGACCACCGCATCGTGGGGCGCGTGGTCTACGACGCCATCTACCCGGCGGCGCGCTCCCTGCTCTTCTATCCGGAGCACCGAGAGGAGGGGCTCGGGCCCTACCGGGCCTCGGAGCTGTGGCTCGCCGGCACAGAGGAGCCCGACCACTACGTCGACATCACCCCCTACTTCGACCGGAAGGTGGAGGCGCTGCGGCAGCATGCCAGCCAGGTTGGGAACCGGCCGGGGCGGGAGATGCTGAAGCGGATCCGGCGCTGGCACCGCGAGCTGGGCAAGAGGGCCGGCTACAAGTACGCCGAGGCCTTCCGTCGCGTGCAGTTTGGCCAGCCGCCGGCCAGACGGCCGCCCGTCCGGGCGGAGCCGCCACGACGAGCCCGCCGCAAGACGGGGGTGGGCGCCGCCTCTGCCTGAGGGCCCAGAAAGCCAGAGGTATGGAGAAGCTAGCCACCAGCTCGAAGACGCCGCTGTGATCGTCGATTTCCACACCCACGTCTTCCCGCCGCAGGTGCGCGACCGGCGCAAGGAGTACCTGCGGCGTGATGCTACCTTCCGCGAGCTCTACAGCGACCCCCGCTCGAAGCTCGCCAGCGCCGAAGAGGTACTGGCCAGCATGGACGAGGCCGGCGTCGATGTCACCGTCATCGTGGGGTTCGCCTGGGGCGAGATAGACCTCTGCCGTCAGACGAACGACTACATCCTGGAGGCAGCGACCCGCAGCAAGGGACGCCTGGTGCCCTTCTGCTGCGTGCCAGCCCATGCCGTCGACGAGGCCCGCTCCGAGGTGCAACGCTGCGCCGCGGCGGGAGCCCGCGGCCTTGGTGAGCTGCGCCCCTGGAACCAGGGCTACGACCTGGCAGACAGCGAAGAGGCCGACCTGCTGGCCTGGGCCTCCAGCGCCTATGATCTGCCACTGCTGCTCCACGTCAGCGAGCCGGTGGGACACGGCTATCCTGGCAAGGGGGGGCTGGACCTGTCTTCGCTCTACCACTTCGTCGAGAGCTTTCCGGGTGTGACGGTGGTGGCCGCCCACTGGGGCGGCGGCCTGCCCTTCTACGCCCTCATGCCGGAGGTGAAGGAAGCCCTGGGAAGCACCTTCTTCGACACGGCCGCCACCCCTCTCCTCTACGACCCCATCATCTACCGGCGGGCCATCGACCTGGTAGGAGCCGACCGCATCCTCTTCGCCAGCGACTTCCCGCTGCTCTCCCAGGGCCGCTGCCTGGCCCAGGTCCGAGAGGCAAGCCTGCGCGCGGAGGAGGAGCGCCTTGTCCTGGGCGAGAACGCCCGCCGCCTGCTGAGGCTGCCCCCATGACGCGCCGTGAGCCCCCAGCCCTGAGCGCAGGCCGAAGGCCTGGGCGGACTTCGGAGGGCCCACCTGTCCGGCCCGCCTGGCCGGCAGGCAGGCAGGCAGGCCCGGGCGGGCCGAGTCTCCGCCTCTTTGTGGCCTGCGAGCTACCCGGCGAGGCGAGGGAGGCCCTGGCCGCCGTGCAGCGCCTCCTCCAGGAGCGAGGCGCCGAGGGTCTGCGCTGGGTGAGGCCCGAGGGCATACACCTGACCCTGAAGTTCCTGGGCGAGGTGCCGGCCCGCCGGCTGAAGGCCATCGAAGAGGCGCTGGAGCGGGCGGTACGCGAGCCGTTCAGCCTGTCGGTGAGGCTGGGCCGGCTGGGCTCCTTCGGCGGCTCCACCGGCCTGCGGGTCGTGTGGGTAGGGCTGGAGGGAGACATCGAGGCGCTGGCCCGGCTGGCAGCGCGGGCGGAAGGCGCCCTGGAGCCCATGGGCTTCCCCCGCGAACGGCGCCCCTTCGCGGCCCACCTCACCCTGGCGCGGGTGAAGGAGAGCGCCAGCCCCGAGGACCGGCGCCGCCTCTTCGAGCTCGTCCGTTCCCTGGAACTGCCGCCCCTACCGGGGGCAACCCTGGAAACGGTGAGCCTCATGCAAAGCACCCTCGAAGCGGGGGGAGCGCGCTACCAGTGCCTGGCCCGGTTTCCCGAGTCCTCCCCCACCAAGGCATAGCGGGACGCGTCGGAGCGCCGCGTCGACCCAACAGTGACGAACTGGTTACAACCGTGTGTTGGGGTTGACTCCCCTAGGGGCAAACCCTATAATATTCTCACTTGGGGGCACGCGCCAAAAGGAGCCAAACGGCATGACTGGCGGCGCTCACAACCGAATAGGGAAACTCTAGGGCACCGGCCTGGCAGCAGCCGGTGCCTTGTGCTTTCTCTGCTGGGTGCCATCGAAGGAGGAGAAATGCAGTCGAGTCTCATCGGCAAGATCGACAAGGCCAAGCGCTACGCTCAGGAGCGGGATCGCATCCGCTTTTCCAGCCTCCGGATAGACTTCCGAGGAGAGAACGACTCCCACAACGTGTGGCTGGAGGACGAAAGCTGGCACTGCTCCTGCGACTTCTTTGCCGGATGGGGCTTCTGTTGCCATACTATGGCCCTCGAGAGGGTCCTGGAGGGTATGCTTCCAGAGAAGGTGCTTTCACAGCACATGGCCCACGTCTAGGCCACCGGCCTGCCCGCCGGCGGGCGGGCCTGCCCAAACGTGACTGAAGGCCAGGCTCAAGCCTGGCCTTCGTACTCGGCGGCGGTCCGGGCCGGGGCTTTCCCACTACCCGCCCGACTACTCGGGGTAGCCTTCGGGGTGCGCCTGGTGCCAGCGCCAGGCGCTCTCGATCATGTCCTCCAGGCGGGGGAACCTGGGCTCCCACCCCAGCTCGCGATGGGCCCTCTCGCTGCTGGCGATGAGGGTCACGGGGTCGCCGGGGCGCCGGGGGCACTCCCGCACCGGAATGGGCTGGCCGGTGATGCCGCGGGCCGCCTCGATCACCTGGCGGTTCGAGAAGCCGCAGCCGTTGCCCAGGTTGTAGACGGCGCTCCCCCCTTCCTGTCCCGCAGGCAGGTCGTCACAACGGGCCAGGGCCAGCAGGTGGGCCCGGGCCAGGTCCACCACGTGCACGTAGTCCCGGATGCAGGTGCCATCGGATGTCGGGTAGTCGGTGCCGTAGAGATCGAGCGCGGGCTGGCGGCCCAGGGCCACCCGCAGGACCATCGGGATGAGGTGTGTCTCCGGCCGGTGGTCCTCGCCCAGGGTCTCGGTGGCGCCGGCGGCGTTGAAGTAGCGCAGGGAGACGGAGCGCAGACCGCAGCGCGAGTCGTACCAGGCCAGGAGGCGCTCCGCCACCACTTTGGTCTCGGCGTAGGGGTTGGTGGGGGCAAGGGGCGCCTCCTCAGGTATGGGCAGCGTCTTCGGGTCTCCGAAGACGGCGGCGCTGGAGCTGAACACGAAGCGGCGCACCCCGTGATCGACCAGCGCGTTCAGCAAGGTGATGACGCCGGAGATGTTGTTGGCGAAGTAGAGGCCCGGCTTCTCCATCGACTCGCCGGCGGCGATGAAGCCCCCGTAGTAGACCACGCCGTCCGGGTGATCCTCGGACAGGAGACGGTCCAGGGCCGCGGCATCCGAGAGGTCAGCCTGGACAAATCGGGCGCCAGGGCTGACGGCAGCGCGGTGGCCCGTGACTAGGCTGTCGTAGACGGTAACCCGGTGGCCGGCGGCCAGGGCCTCCGCCACCGTCACGCTGCCGATGTAGCCGGCTCCACCGACGACCAGAAGATGCACGCTACCCCTCGAAACGGCGGAGGACCAGACAGGCGTTCTGGCCCCCGAACCCAAAGCTGTTCTTCAGGATGAGCCGGACATCGGCCGTGCGGGCCTGGTTGGGCACGTAGTCCAGGTCGCACTGCGGATCCAGAAACTCGTAGTTGATGGTGGGATGGATGATGCCCGTCTGGAGGGTCTTCACGCAGGCCACCGACTCGATGGCACCGGAGGCGCCCAGGCCGTGTCCCACCATGGACTTTGTGGAGCTGGTGGGGATGCGATAGGCGTGCTCGCCGAAGACGGCCTTGATGGCCAGCGTCTCGACGGCATCGTTGAGCGGCGTCGAGGTCCCGTGGGCGTTGATATAGTCCACGTCTTGGGGAGCGACGCCGGCGTCGTTGAGGGCCTCGCGCATAGCGCGGATGGCGCCGTCGCCGTCAGGGCAGGGGGCCACCAGATGGTAGGCGTCGGCGGAGGCGCCGTAGCCCGCCACCTCGGCCAGGATGCGGGCGCCGTGGCGCTGGGCGTGCTCCAGGGTCTCCATGATGAAGATGGCGGCGCCTTCGGCGCACACGAAGCCGTCGCGCTGGGCATCGAAGGGGCGGCTGGCCTTCTCGGGCTCGTCGTTGCGGGTGGAGACGGCACGCATCACGGAGAAAGCGGCCAGCCCCAGCTCGCTGATGCCGGCTTCGGCCCCCCCTGCCAGCATGACATCGGCACGGCCGTGACGGAGGTGCTCGGCGGCGTCGCCCATAGCCTGAGTGCCAGCGGCGCAGGCCGTGCTAATGGTGCTGTTGTAACCACGGACCGCGAAATGGAGAGCGATCTGGGAGGCTGCCATATTGGGGAGCATCTTGGCCATGTAGAAGGGGTCGACGCGCATGCCCCCCTTCCCGACGATGGTGCGGACGGCCTCCTCCGTGTCCGGGTAGCCGCCGTTCCCGTTGCCGATGAGCACCCCGATGCGGGTCGTGTCCTCCTTCTCCAGGCGCAGGCCGGCGTCCTCCAGGGCCTGGCGGGCGGCAGCGACGGCCATCTGGCTGAAGCGCGCCATGCGCCGGGCATCGCGGCGGTCCATGTAGTTGAGGGGGTCGAAGCCCTTCACCTCGCAGGCGATCTTGGTGGGGTAGTTGGCGGGGTCGATCAGCGTCAGGGGCCCGGCGCCAGAGCGACCCTCGATGCAGCCCTTCCAGAACTCGTCCACGCTGAGGCCCAGGGGCGTGATGGCGCCCATGCCGGTGATGACCACTCGGCGGCGGCTGTTGCTGGAAACCATCGCTCCAGGCGTCTCCTTCTTCAGGGGGCCGGCCCTATGGCGCCGCCGGCGTCCGCCCGCTGCCGGAGGCGGAGGCCACCCTTGCCGGAACCGGCGCCGGGTCCGCTTCCAAGCCCAGGATGTGCCGGCGCGCCTCGGCGGCCACGAAGAGCGAACCCATGACGCAGACTACGTCCTCGGGCGCCGCCAGGCTCAAGGCGACCTCCAGGGCTGCCGGCACGTCTCCCTCCCAGGTCGTCTCTATCTCTCGCTCCAGGAAGGCCGCCGCCACCGCGTCCGCCGGCGCCGCCCTCGGGTGGGGCGAGCGTGTGGCGATGACCCGGGCCAGGCGAGGCAGGCGCTCCAGCTCGGCGGCGATAGCGCCGATGTCCTTGTCGGCCGAGAAGCCCGCCACGACGATGGCCCGCGAGTAGGGCAGGTACTCCTCCAAAGCCTGGCGGAGGCGCCGCACCGAATCGACGTTGTGGGCGCCGTCCAGGACCACCAGGGGCCGGCGCCGGACAATCTCCAGCCGCGCCGGCCAGCGCACCTCCTGGAGGCCGCGCCGGAGGGCCGCCTCCGGGATCGTTAGGCCGTGGTCGGCCAGTGACTCCAGGGCCAGGACGGCCGTAGCGGCGTTCTCCAGTTGGTGGCGGCCCAGCAGGGGCAGCCGGAGGCCGTAGGTGCCGCGAGGCGTCCTCAGCCGGAAGTCCTGGCCCTCGGACGAGAAGCCCAGGCGGGTGAGGGCGCAGGCCTGCGCCACCTCCAGGAGAGGGGCGCCACGCTCGGCGCAGGCGCGGCGTACGACCTCGGCGGCCGACTCGCGCTGGAGGCCCATGACCACCGTGGCCCCAGGGGTAATTATAGCCGCCTTTTCGGCTGCGATCTGGCCCACCGTCTTCCCCAGGACGGCCGTGTGCTCCAGGCTTATGGGGGTGATGACGCAGACAGCCTTCTCCTCGACCACGTTGGTGGCGTCCAGGCGCCCGCCCAGGCCCACCTCCAGCACCTGCCACTCGACGGCCCGTTCTCGAAAGTAGAGGAAGGCCAGGGCGGTGAGTGCCTCGAAGGTTGTCACCTGGCCGCCCGGCTGAGCCGGGCCGCCGGCGTTCTCGACCGCGACGGCGTCGCGCAGGGGCTCCGTCAGGCGGGCGAAGTCGTCAGGGCTGATGGCCTCGCCGTCGACGGCGATGCGCTCCGTCATGCGGTGGAGGTGAGGGCTGGTGTAGAGGCCGGCGTGGACCCCCGCCGCCCGCAGGACGGAGGCGATCATGGCCGCCACGCTGCCCTTGCCCTTGCTCCCGGCGACGTGGATGGTGCCCCGGCCGAGGTGGGGGTCGCCCAGGCGGGCCAGGAGGGAGCGCACACGCTCGAGGTTGAAGCGGGCGGCCTCGCGGGTCTGCACCACCGCCGGGGCTGCCGGTGCGGCCCGCCTGTCCGGCGGGCAGGCGGGCGGGCCCGCCTGTCCGGCGGTTAGACGCTCCCAGTCGGACAGGCTAAGGAGGAAGTGGAGGGCACTACGGTAGTCCATGGCAGTCAAGAGGTTGGGAAATGAGCGAGGGCGTGCCCGTCTGGCCCGCCCCCCGATGCGCTGCGGGGATTATAGCATTGGGGGGTGAGTCGCTCAACGGAAGGTGCTCGCTCATTCAGGCTGGTCCCGGACTCCGGGGTCGACGCCCACACGTGGGATCGCGTCACGAGGCAGCGCGGCTCGCCTCCCGTGCTTTTAAAGAGGCGGGAGGCGCCTGGCCGGCTCCTCTGCAGCAGCGACCACTCTGGCATGCTGACGCGCCGGAAGCTTAAGGAGGTAAGTCCACACATTAATCGCCCCTGGCGTGCCGTATGTGTTGACATTCGCTCTCCCACCCAGTAACATACTCTTGGCCAGCGGTCGCAGGGCCGTGGCCTGGAGGACAGCGATGGCCGAACAGGACTTCTCCATAATCAGGGGACTCATGGTTGAGCTTGCCCATGAGGACCTCGCTCTGATGCAGGCGGCTAACGCACTGAGAAGAGCACGAACTCAGTTTGAGGTCACCAGCCAGAAGTATGCGGCGGTTCGCGATGTGGTAGCTAGGCACCTGGGCCACAGCCCCTACAGAAGAGGGGCTCAGTCTCAATACGCGGTGGATTTTTCCAGTGGCGGCCGCTATCGATTCATCCACATGGCGGCTGGCGATGCCGTTATCGACGTTCTCAGAGAATCGGAGGAACCGTTGACCTTGGAGCAGATAGTGGTGACGCTGCGTGATGGCGGGTTCCGGCAGCCAGACCCACGCGTAGTGAATGCGGCGCTGATGCGGACCAGCGGGGTAGAGAGGACGGACGACGGAGGCTACCGGTATGTAGAAGAGGAATTGCCTTTCCAATAACGACCATGGCTGGACGGCCCCGTCTGGCAAACTGAGCCGCCCAGCCGCTCCCAACCGTTGGGCCGTGGTCTACAGGTAGGACGCCGAACCTGGAATTCGGAAGCCCTGGTTCGAGTCCAGGCGGCCCAACCAGTCGGCTTGTCTAGTGTAGCACACCGCCCGCGCTGCTATAATCCTACCTGCCTGTCCGGCAGGCAGGAGCGCATCTCGAAGGAGGGCCGCT
>CAZSSQ010000004.1:27458-45734 GCA_964609465.1 uncultured Dehalococcoidia bacterium | reverse complement strand
TGGCCCCGGCGGTGGGGATGCCTGCCTGACGGCAGGTAGGCCGGATGGAAGCGGCGGGCAGGAGGTCTTATGGTCTCTGACTCCGTGGTACGCCGGCTGGAGCGGCAGGCCGCCGTCATCCGTCGGCACGTTATTGAGCTGGCGGCAGAGCACGTGTGCCACGTCGGCGGGGCGCTCTCCATCGCCGACCTGATGACGGCCCTTTACTTCCACGTCCTGAAGGTGGACCCGGCCAACCCCCGCTGGCCAGAGCGCGACTACTTCATCCTCAGCAAGGGTCACAGTGTGCTCGCCCTCTACGCTGCGCTCGCCGAGCGCGGCTTCTTCCCGGTCGAGATGTTGCCGACCTTCGAGCAGAAGGGAAGCAAGCTGGCCGCTCACCCCACGCTCAAGGCGCCCGGCGTGGAAGTGGCTACCGGTTCGCTCGGTCACGGCCTGCCTATCGGCATGGGTATAGCCATCGCCTGCCGGGTCGAGGGCGCCTCGAACCGCGTCTTCGTCGTGATGGGCGACGGAGAGATGCAGGAGGGCTCGGTGTGGGAGGCCGCCTTGGCGGCCCCCCGGTTCGAGCTTGACAACCTGGTCGCCATCGTCGATGAGAACCGCTTCCAGGCCAGCAGCGCCGTGGACCAGATCATCCCCGTCGAGCCGCTGGCCGACAAGTGGCGTAGCTTCCGCTGGAACGTCGTGGAGATCGACGGCAACGACATGGCTCAGGTGGTCGCGGCCCTGGAGTCCGCCTCAGGCGGACCCGAGGCGGGGCGGCCGACGGCCATCATCGCCCATACCGTGAAGGGCAAGGGCGTGCCGTGCTTGGAGAACACCCCGCGGGCCCACTATACCCGCCTCGCGCCTGAGGAGGTGGAGGAGGCGCTCCGGGGGCTGGAGGTGGCGCCGTGAACGGGCTGGCAGCGGCGAAATCCTTCCCTGAGGTCCTGCTGGAGCTGGGCGAGGCAAGCCCTGACGTCTTTGTGGTGAGCCAGGACGTGGGCCCCGTTGGCGTCTTTGCCCAGAAGTTCCCAGAACGGGCCCTGGACGTGGGCATCACGGAGCAGAACCTGGTGGGCGTGGCGGCGGGCCTCGCAACACGGGGGAAGCTGGTCTTCGTCTACGCCATGGCGCCGTTCGTCACTATGCGTGCCTTCGAGCAGGTGCGCACGGACCTGGCCTATAACGAGAGGAACGTCAAGATCTTCGCCATCTTCGGCGGCCTTCTCGCCGGCCCCTGGGGCAGCACCCACCACGCTATAGAGGACTTTGCCCTGATGAGGATCATCCCAGGCATGACCGTCCTGGCGCCGGCCGACCCCCACGAGACGGAGAGCTGCCTTCGCGCCGCCGCGGAGCTGAAAGGCCCGGCCTACATACGTATGGGCGGCTTTCTGCCCGTCCACGAGAAGGACTACGCCTTCCAAGTGGGGCGCGCGATCCCGCTGCGGGAGGGTTCCGACGCCACCATCGTCGCCACAGGCACGATGGTGCGCCAGGCGCTGGAGGCGCATGACAGGCTGAAGGAGCGAGGCGTGCAGGCCGGCGTGCTCGACATGCACACCATCAAGCCTCTCGATGCTGCCGCCGTGCGCGAGGCGGCCCAGCGGACCGGTCGCATCGTTACCGCCGAAGAGCACGGCGTCATCGGTGGCCTGGGCAGCGCCGTGGCCGAGGTGCTGGCCGAGGCCGGAGTCGGCAGGCTGGCGCGGGTGGGGGTGCAGGACACCTTTTGCACCGAGATAGCCAGCTACCCTGAGCTGTGCGAGATGCACGGCCTAACCGCCGAGGGCATCGAGCAGGCGGTTCTCTCATTGATGGAGGGCGGGAAGTCGTAAGAGAGCTGATTGGGCGCGTCTTCGAAGACGCGCCAGGGAGGAATGTCGGACCCCGGGCCGTCTGGGCCCGGGGTCCGGCTTCTTCCTGCTTGCGCCAGAGGTCTGCCTAGAGGAAGCGGGTCGCGGTAAGGGCGCGCGAGATGACGATTCGCTGGATCTCGTTGGTGCCCTCGAAGATCTGGAAGATCTTGGCGTCGCGCACCCACTTCTCCACGGGGAACTCGCGCATGTAGCCGTAGCCCCCGAGGACCTGGAGGGCCTCGATGGTCACCCGCATCGCCACGTCCGAGGGGAAGCACTTGGACATGCTGCCCTCGGCCCGCAGGAAGGGGACGTTGTTGGCGGCCATCCAGGCTGCCCGCCAGACGATCAGGCGCGCAGCGTCCATCTCGATTGCCATGTCGGCCAGCTTGAAGGCGACGGCCTGTCTGGTGGCGATGGGCTTGCCGAACTGGATGCGCTCCTTGGCGTAGTCTATGGCGTACTCGAGGGCAGCGCGGCCTATCCCGAGGGAGAAGGCGCCGATGGCGGGCCGGGTGCGCTCCAGAGCGCCCAGGGCCCCGAACGCTCCACGCGGTGGCGCGCCTTCCTTGGCCTGGCCCGGCGGGTCGCCGAGACGGTGGTCCAGCGGGACACGGCAGTCGTCCAGGACGACATCGGAGGTGTGGGAGGCGCGTACGCCCATCTTCTTCCACACCGTGCCCTCGGAGAGTCCCGGCGTGCCCTTCTCGATGGCGAAGGCGCACAAGCCGCCCCATCGCTTGCTCTTGTCCTCGGTAGCGAAGACCACGGTCACGTCGGCGATGCCGCCGTTGGTGATGAAGCGCTTGGTGCCGTTGAGAACGTAGAAGTCGCCATCGCGGACGGCGGTCGTGGAGATGTTGGCGACATCCGACCCTGCCTCAGGCTCGGTCAGGCCGTAGGCCCCAATTTTGACCTCGTCTTCCGTGCTCAGGCACATGGGCAGGAACTTGGCCTTCTGCTCTTCTGTGCCCATGCCGTAGATGGCGGCAGCGGCCAGACCGCTGGAGAAAATGGCCAGGGCGATGCCCGCGCAGCCCCATGACAGCTCCTCGACGATGAGCACGCCGCTAATCCCGCCGGCCCCGAAGGCGCCTCCGGCCAGGCCCAGTTGGGCGGCCTTCTTCACCACGGGCATGGGATACTCACCCTCGTGCTCGTCGTAGTACTCGGCGACGGGGCGGATCTCTTTCACCGCGAACTCGTGCGCCAGGTCTCTGATCATCCGTTCCTCTTCAGAGAGGGAAAAATCAACCATGTTTGTCTCCTTTGATATATCTGCCTGCTTCCCTGGGGGCGATGATACGGCGTCCTTTCCTTTCAGCCAAGGGCCGAATGGCCAGTAACATATCGCCTGCCGCCTTGCGTGCCTCGCGGGTTCTCCTTTCTCTTCTTGTCGATGGGGCACCGATCGGAGCGTAGGTTGCTGGCGATAGGTCTAGAGCCGACGCAGCGCCGGCAGCACCTCGCGGCCGTAGAAGTCAATGAAGCAGCGCTGATCCCGCTGGGCCGAGTGGACGAAGACGTGGGTCGCCCCCGCTTCGACCAGCCTCCTGATGGCGTCCAGGTGGGCCTGTGGGTCCCCACTGATCACCCACTGCTCCATCTCCCGTTCCGCCGTCGAATTCTCCTCGGCGTAGCGCTGGATCCGGCGCGGGTCGGACATGTCCAGCACCTGCCGGCCGATGGCGTGGAAGAGCCACAGCCGCGCAGCTTCCAGGGCCTCCTCCCGGCCGCCGACGATGACGAATGGCTCCACCAGCCTAGGCATGGCGGTAGGGTCCTTGCCGGCGTCGCGTGCTCCCTCTTCGAAAGCCTGGACCACGTCTTGCCGGCCGGTGAGCGTGGAAACATCGGTGATCCAGCCGTCGCCGTAGCGGCCGGCCAGCCGGGCGCTCCTGGGACCTGCGCCGGCGACGTAGATGGGGACCGGGCGGGCCGGCTTGTCGTAGAGCTTCGCGTCCTCCAGGCGGTAGTAGCGTCCTTCGAAGCTCACCCAGTCCTCGGTCCAGAGGCGCCGGATGAGGGTGATGGCCTCCGCCAAACGCTCCGCGCGCTCTCGATAGGGGCCCCAGCCGCCGCCAGCGGCGACTTCGTTAAGCGCCTCGCCGGTGCCGACCCCCAGGAAGAGGCGGTCGGGGTAGAGCACGCCCAGGGAGGCGAAGGCGTGCGCGACCTCGGCTGGGTTGTAGCGGTAGATGGGGCAGGTGATGCCTGTCCCCAGCAACAGCCTCTCGGTGCGCTGGCCCATGGCGGCCAGGGTGATCCAGGCGTGGGCGGCGTGGCCCTGGTTGTCCTGCCAGGGGTGAAAGTGGTCGCTGACCCAGAGGGCGTCGAAGCCCGCCTTCTCGGCGGCGATGGCGTACTCCATGAGGTCCGAGGGTGCGAACTGCTCGTGCGACGCGACGTAACCGACGACTGGTGGCATGCTGCTCTCCCCTATCCTGAACGTGGTCCCAGAAGCTTTCCCGGCGCACGGATGCCGTTATCTGGTAGTTAGCGCACTGAGACGGAGAGATCAAGCCCTGTCCGCGGCGGCCGCCTCCCCCTTTCGGCCTACGCCGTTTGCTGTCTGAGCGCTTGGCTGACCCAGGTCGATAATGGCAGGGGGCAAGACCCCACCTGTCTGCACAGGCAGGGTCTGGACGTTGGCGATTCGAGATGGAACGAGAACGCTGTCCCGTGCGCTTCTGCTCATAAGAGCAGGGGCATGCCGCCAGTTGCTCCTAGAAGAAGGGTGAGGCCGCATTTGCTCAGCCTAAGGTCAGCCCGAGGGAGAGCCGTCCTGGCAGGCGTGGTGCTGGTGCTGCTGCTATGCGGTGTGGCGGCCATCGCGCTGTGGCGTGCCCAAAGCGACCAAGCCGCACGCCGCTCGCTCGAGCGAAGATCCAGCGTGGCTGCCGCCGTGGATGACGCCCGTGCCCGGTCCCTCGAGGCTGCTGTTCTCATGGCCAGCGCACCATTCGCGGAGGACAGCGCCTCCGCACTCGTCACGTACCAGAGTGCCATAGCCGAGGCAGAGGAAGACCTTGCTCGGGCCCGACTCGAGCTTGCTGCCATGGGAGACAAGGAGGCAGTCGCGGCGCTCGATGGGCTCGACGCGCAGCGAACTCAGCTCGAAGAACAAGCGAGCGCGTATGTCGGCAGTGTCACCGGTGTAGACAGTGCCACGCTGTCCCAGCTCGCCCGGGAGCTGATGCCGATGATGTGGCCGGGAGTGGTCACGATGATTGGGGACATGGAGCAACTGGCCACCGACCAGCAGACCAAGCTGGCCGCCGAGCGAGCGGCAGCGGACAAGGCTGCGGATACTACCCTCGTGCTGTTGATCACCCTCAGCGTGCTTGCCTCGCTAGCGGGCGTTGCGTCGCTGGCTGCGCTCAGCCTGTCCGTGGTGCGCCCGCTCGCCTCACTTCAGGCGGCGGTGAGAGCGATCGCGTCAGGGCACCTGGAGGCGAAAGTCACTGTGTCCGGCCCGCAGGAAGTGGCTTCCCTTGGCCAGGATTTCAACGACATGATCGCGGCGCGCAAGCAGGCGGAGGAGGGGCTGCGCAAGGCCAGGGAGGAACTTGAGAAGCGGGTGGAGGAGCGCACCGCGGCTCTCCAGGCAGCCAACGAGGAGTTGCAGAGGCTTTCCACAACGGACGCCCTCACCGGTATTGCCAACCACCGCCTCCTCTTGCACTCGCTGAGCAGGGAAGTCGAACGTGGCATGGAGTCTCAGCGTCCCGTATCGGTGCTGATGCTGGACATCGATAACTTCAAGCTATTCAACGATACCTACGGGCACGCCCTCGGTGACGAGGCCCTGAGGGTGGTGGCGGGTGTCCTCCAGAACCTGACCAACGATTCCGGGATACCCGGCCGCTACGGGGGCGATGAGTTCCTGGTCATCCTCCCTGGGGCTGACAAGGCGGCGGCCGGCACCTATGCCGAGCGTCTGTCAGCCGCCGTGGGTGAGATCGAGTTCGAGGCCGGCCACGGCAGCCGGGTGCCTATCAGCCTTTCCGTGGGCCTGGCGTCGTTCCCCGAGGACACGAAGTCCAGTGACCACCTGCTGGCTGTGGCCGACGCCGCTATGTATGAGGCCAAGCGGGTCGGTGGGACCGGACCCCAGGCATCGCACGTGGTGGCCGTGGGCAGCGCGCCCTTTGATGGCGCCTTTGGGGCCCTGGACAGTCTGGTGCAGGCCGTTCAGTATCGTGATCAGTACACGAAGACCCACAGTGACCTGGTGGCCGAGTACGCGGCCAAGCTGGCGCTTCGGGCGGGCCTCTCAGAAGAGGCGGTGCGGGCCATACGCATCGCTGGCGTCCTGCATGACGTCGGCAAGCTCATCATCCCCGATGACATCTTGAAGAAGCCGGGTCCTCTCACGGCGGAGGAGTACGAGGTCATCAAGCGTCACCCTCTAGTAGGCGAAATGCTCATCCGGGAGGCCCCCTTCCTGGAGGACGTGATTCAGGCGGTGGGCTGCCATCACGAGCAGTACAATGGGAATGGCTACCCCCGGGGCCTCCAGGGCGAAGAGATCCCGCTGCCGGGGCGCGTCCTTGCCATCGCCGATGCCTACTCTGCCATGTCTCTGGACCGGCCGTACCGGAAGGCCCTTTCGGTGGACGAGATCGTCGCCGAAATCAAGGCTGGTGACGGCACCAAGTTCGACCCTCATCTGGTCGAAGTCTTCGTTGAGATGCTCCAGGCAGAGAGGCGCGCCCAGGCCGCCTAAGGCCCGTTCTCCCTGTCCCCGTAGAACGCCTCTCGCGCCGCTTGTCCCCTTGCTTCACCGTGCTACAATCCAGGCCGGGACAGAATGCACCGACCGGCCGCGGGCCGTCTTTCTCGGGAGGGGCAGTGATGAGCAGGCCGTGGACCTTGCTGGGTGTTGCGATCCTCGCCCTGGTGCTGAGCGCCTGCGGCGGGAACGAGGGGGCTGAGGAGGGAGGTGGAGCGGGCAATGAGGCGAGGCCGACAGCGGCGGCGGGCCCCGTGAGCATCGACTTCTGGCATTCGGAGTCGGCTGCCATCGAGACCACTCTCGAGCGCCTCATCGACCGCTTCAACGCGTCTCAGGACGAGGTAAAGGTCAGGCTTCTGTTCCAGGGCGGCAGTGACCAGCTCATCCTCAAGCTGCTGACCTCCCTGCGTGGCGGAGACGTGCCGGCGCTGGTGGAGCTGGCCGACGTGGACACGCAGGTGATCGTCGATAGCGGCGGGGCCACGCCCGTCCAGAAGTTCGTCGACGCTGAGGGGTATGATCTGTCCGACTTCGACGAGAAGGCTGTCCAGTACTACACGGTGGGCGACGAGCTCTACGCCATGCCCTTCGGCATCGCTGTCCCCATGCTTTTCTACAACAAGGTTCCCTTCCGGGAGGTAGGCCTTGACCCCGAGAAGCCGCCCCTCACTCTGGACGATGTGCGCGCCTACTCGGAGAAGTTCTTCAAGGTGGATGGCTCTGGGAACGTGGTGCGCAGCGGCATCTCACTGGACATACAGGCCTGGTACCTGGACCTGACGCTGGCCGAGCATGGGGACCTCTATGTGAACAACAACAACGGTCGTGACGGCCGCGCCACGGAGGCGGTGTTCAACGGTCCCACCGGCCAGGCCCTCTTCCGCTGGTGGCACGAGATGGTCGATGGGGGCCTGGCCTTCAACGTGGGCCGTAACCCCGCTGGCGCCGACACCTTTCTAGCCGTGGCCTCTGGGCGAGCCGCCATGACCGTCGGCAGCTCGCAGGCCCTGCGCTCCTTGTTCGATGTGCTGGAGGCGGGCGTGGAGGGTGTGGAGATGGGGGTAGGGCCCTTCCCGGGCGTAGCCGGCGGCACCGGTGAGCCGGGCATCTTCAGCCGCTCCCTCTGGATCCTGAACAAACGCCCGGAGGCAGAGCAGCAGGCAGCCTGGAAGGTGGCGCGGTGGCTGGCCGAGCCGGAGCAGCAGGCGGAGCTCTTCGTCGGCAGCGGCTACCTGCCGGTGCGCGTGTCTGCCTACGACCTGGAGGCGTCGCGCCAGGTGCTGGAGAAATACCCCGAGTACCAGGTGCCTGTGGACCTCTTCGTGGGGACGCCGTCGACGCCGGCGAAGCTGGGGCCGCGCATCGGGCCCTTCTCGAAGGTGCGGGAGAGAGTGGCCCAGGGCATGGAGGAGATGGTGGTGGGTGGCAAGGACCCCGTCCAGGCGCTGGACGATGCCGCCCAGCGCGCCACCGAGGAGATCCAGGACTACAACCGGAGCGTGGGGGAGTAGGGTGCTGCTCTGTGGGTCGTGGTGACAGGATGCATCGATCCGGCCGCGGGCCGTCTTTCTCTAGGGGGCAGGCATGAGCAGGCTATGGAGCTTTCTAGGTATCGCCGTCCTCGCGCTGGCGCTGAGCGCCTGCGGCGGGAACGAGGGGGCTGAGGAAGGAGGCGGAGCGGGGAAGACGGCGGGGCCAACCGCGGCGGGCCCGGTCAGCATCGACTTCTGGCACTCGGAGCAGGCGGCCAGCCAGGCCACCCTCCAGGCCCTCATGGACCGCTTCAACGCCTCCCAGGACGAAGTGAAAGTGAGGCTCCTCTTCCAGGGCGGCCCCACCGAGCTCACCGTCAAGCTCGTGAACTCCCTGCGCTCGGGAGATGTGCCGGCCTTGGTGGAGGTGTGTGAGGGCGACTCGCAGATCATGGTGGACAGCCGGCGGGTCACGCCGGCGCAGGAGTTCATTGACGCCGAGGGCTACGACCTGTCGGACTTCGACGAGAAGGCAGTCGACTACTACACCTGGGATGGCAAGCTCTACGCCATGCCCCTGGGCATCAACGTCCCCATGCTCTTCTACAACAAGATTCCCTTTCGGGAGGTGGGTCTGGACCCCGACAAGCCGCCGCAGACGCTGGATGACGTGCGCGCCTACTCGGAGAAGCTGTTGAAGGTGGACAGCGCCGGGAATGTGGTGCGCAGTGGCATCGCCCTGGACACACAGGGCTGGTACCCGCAGGTCATCCTCGGGGAGCACGGCGACCTCTTCGTCAATAACAATAATGGTCGTGACGGTCGCGCCACGGAGGCAGTGTTCAACAATGACACTGCTCGGGCCTTCTTCCGCTGGTGGAACGAGATGGTCGACAATGACTGGGCCTTCAACGTGGGTCGCAACCAGAGCGGTGCCGACAGTTTCATGGCGGTGGCCTCCGGGCGGGCGGTCATGGCCGTTAGTATCTCATCGGCGCTGCGCTCGGTGCTAAGCGTGCTGGAGGCGGGGGTGCCGGGGGTGGAGCTGGGGGTAGGGGCCTTCCCTGGCGTGACGGGAGGCTCCGGCAAGCCGGGCATCTTCGGTCGCGCCCTCTGGATCATGAACCAGCGGTCGGAGGCGGAGCAGTGGGCGGCCTGGAAGCTGGCCCGGTGGCTGGCCGAGCCGGAGCAGCAGGCCGAGCTTTTCGCCGACACCGGCTACCTGCCGGTGCGCCTCTCGGCCTACGACCTGGAGGCCTCGCGCCAGGTCCTGGAGAAGTACCCCCTCTACCAGGTGCCGGTGGACCTCTTCGTGGGGGTGCCTTCGACGCCGGAGAAGCTGGGGCCGCGCATCGGGCCCTCCGCTGCGGTCGGGGAGATACTGGCCCAGGCCCTGGAGGAGATGGTGGTGGGTGGGAAGGACCCTGACCAGGCCCTGGACGATGCCGCCGACCGCGCCACCAAGGCGCTCCAGGACTACAACAGCCGCGTGGGGGAGTAGGGCACTCCCGCTATCAGTCGCGGTCGATGCCGGCCAGGCGGCGGGCGATGGCCTTCTTCGCCTCCAGGTCGTAGTTGCCCAGCAGGGCGATGGTCTCCATGACCGGCGAGCCGCCGCCGTGCAGGCCGGCAATCTGCTGCACGCCCGCCAGCCCTGAGCAGATGAGGTCCCCGATCATGCGGAAGCAGCGGTGCTGGTTCTCCGCCGTGATCTTGGGGTTGCGCATCATGTACTTCTCCAGCAGGGGGCCGGTGACCTCGTTATAGAAATCGCCCTCCGGGGGCAGTGTAGCGGCCAGCCCGCCCGCCAGGTCGGCCACGATCTGGTGCTCGTGGTAGATGTTCTCGCCGGCGTGCCGGCGCCCCACGTTGCAGTAGATGACGTCGGGCACGTAGGTGCCTGAGGGGGCCCGCTGCCCGGTGACAGCCCCAGCGATGCCAGCGGCGTAGACCAGCTCCGCCACACCGATGAGGTCGGCCAGCTTATGGCGGACGTGCTGGGCCGTCTCGACCCCGTTGTACTCGGCCACCAGGGCGGCGGCGCCCATGAGCACGTCGGAGGTGGCGGGCTTGCAGCCGGTGTAGCTGTGGCGGTGGAAGAGGGCGAAGAGGAGGGCCAGCGGTCCGGCGAACTGCCTCTCGCCGCACATGAAGACCCGCTCCCAGGGCACGAAGACGTCGTCGAAGATGGTGAGCGACTCCACGTCGCCGAACTCAGCGATGGGGGCGTGCAGGCGCATCCGCGGCCGGGGCGAGGCGGGCCGGCAGACGAGGTGGACGCCCTCGGTGTCGGCAGGGAGGGCAAAGGCCACCGCCCAGTCGCTCTCTTCCTCTGTGAGGAAGCGAGTGGGCACCGCAATGATCTCGTCGGCGTAGGGGGCGATGGTGTTGTGGGCCTTGGCTCCCCGCACCACGATGCCATCGGAGCGCCGCTCGACGATGCGCAGGTAGAGGTCGGGGTCGGCCTGCTGGTGGGGCCGCTTGCTGCGGTCGCCCTTGACGTCGGTCTGGGCGCAGTTAGCGCAGATGTCGTTGGTCTGGAAGTACTCCAGGTAGGCCAGGAAGCGCTTGTTGTAGTCGGTGCCCAGGGCCTGGTCCATGTCGTAGGTGACGACGGAGAGGGCGTTCATGGCGTCGATGCCCATGCAGCGCTGGATACAGCCTCCGCTGCGCTGGCAGCAGAGGCGCGTCATCCTCTGTTTGGCCAGCAGGTCATCGACGCTCTGGTGGATGTTGCAGAAGCGGCTGATCTTCTCGCCGGTCAGGTGGGAGGTGGCGGTTGTGAACGGCTCAAGCTCCGAGTCCCGGGCCAGGTCGTAGGTGAGGGCGGTGACGTTGATCCCGGGGAGCAGGCGAGGGTCGTCACGAGGGACCAGCTCGCCGTTCATATAGACGTTCGGCCTCATGTGGAGCAGGCGCTCGCGATATTGCTGAGAGGTGATCATAGCTTGCGACCTCCTGGGTCATTGCGGAAGGCGCGGGCGCGCGCCTCTCCGGGCCACGCTTGCCTGTCGGCGGACCGCTGTGCCGGGAGACTCTCCCTCCGCGCGACGCTCAACCGGGGATAGCGGTTCTATTCTACCCCCTTCTTCCTGTCCTGTCCCATCCGTTGGGCACTGGTGTGAGCGTCAGCCGGGGGGCATAATCCCATTCAGTGGCTAAGATATAGACATAACGCCGCTTTTCTGCCAGGGGGTCCTCCATGAGCGATGCCGTCGTGCCCATCACCAGCGAACCCAGGTACAAAGAGGCCATCGCCCGCTGGGAGGCCTTCTGGTCGCTGGAGGACGTGGGGCGGCCCCTGTGGATGATCCCCACTACGCCTGTCCTCACCGCAGCCGAGGTCGGCCTGGTTCCCATTCGCTCTCTGCTCCAGGACCGGGAGCAGCAGCTCAACGCCCAGTTGGGTATACTCCAGTGGCGCCAATCGGTCGACTTAGGGGACGACTTCGTGCCCCACATCCAGGCCCAGCAGGGAGTGACGGTCTTCGCCTCTGCTTTCGGCTGCCGCGTCGAGTTCTTCGACCACACGCTGCCCTGGGCTCATCCAGTGATACGGCCTGGAGACGCGCCGGAGAAGGTGTACGAGCTGCCGGTCCCCGCCATAACCGATGGCCAGTTGGGCACGATCCTGGAGTGGGGAGACTACTTCGTCGAGCGGACGGCACGCCGCTACGCGCTGGCGCTCACGGATCTCCAGGGCCCCCTGGACAGCTCCTACCTGGTGTGGGAGCCGAGCGCCTTCATGCTCGCCATGTACACCAATCCCAGGGAAGCGCACCACCTGATGCGCCTCATGACCGATCTCATCGTCCGCTTCGTGCGGGAGCAGCGCTCGCGCGTCCCCGAGTTCATGCCCTGCCACTTCCCGCCTGTCTGGCTCCCTGACGGCCGCGGTATCAGCGTCAGCGACGATTGCCTGGCCGTCCTCAGCCCCGCCCTCTACGAGCAGTTCGCCCTTCCCTATCTCAACGAGCTCTCCGACGAGTTTGGGGGCGTCTTCGTCCACTCCTGCGGCAACTTCGTGCACCAGTTCGACAACCTAGAGAAGGTGCATAACCTGCGCGGCCTGAACTTTGGGGCGTCGGAGACGCCCTTCGAGGCCGTGTGGGAGCGCTTCGGCGGCCGGACGGCCATCGTCACCCATCTGGGCCTCAACAAGGAGATCCACTTCGATTCGGAGGCCGACTATGTGCGCCACGTGCTGCGGACGAAGACCCACGATCGCGGCCTGTGCGTTTTGGTCATCCCGCCTGGGGGCCGGCGCGGCGCGGGGGCTCACGACGTTGTTCCGGCTGGAGGCCAGTCAGTGGCTGAGGCATCCCTGGATAAGTTCCTCAGGGAGATGAGGGGTCTCCTGGCCCCTGTGCGCTGAAGGCGGGGTCACCAACTGAGAAGGGAAGCCGGCCCTCCGAGCGCGAGCGTTCTTCGTTGCGCTTCGCTGGGTTGGCGGCGATAATTGGCCTAGTCTAGGCTCGTGAGCAACGATGGAGGAGCAAGGTGGATCTCTCGTTTATCAAGCAACGGCTGGTGGAGGGGGATGCCCAGGGGACGGCCGAAGGCACCCGAGAGGCCCTGGCCGAAAAGGTCTCGGCGGAGAGCATTCTCAACGAGGCGCTCATCCCCGGTATGGAGGATGTGGGTGACCTCTTCGCCCGCAACGAGTACTTTGTGCCCGAGCTCCTGCTTGCTGCCCGGGCCATGTACGCGGCTATGGACATCCTCCGTCCGCTGCTGGTGGGGAGCGGCTACCAGCCGGCGGGAAAGGTGGTCATGGGCACCGTCCAGGGTGACCTGCACGACATCGGCAA
The DNA here is from genome assembly GCA_964609465.1 of uncultured Dehalococcoidia bacterium. Taxonomy (GTDB): domain Bacteria; phylum Chloroflexota; class Dehalococcoidia; order DSTF01; family JALHUB01; genus CAVSBT01. The sequence continues at coordinate 32,866 of CAZSSQ010000004.1, read as the reverse complement.
GAAACTGGTGTCCATGATGCTCGAGGGCAGCGGCTTTGAGGTCGTTGACCTGGGGACCAACGTGGCCCCGGAGCGCTTTGTGGAGGCCGCGAAGGAGAGCGGCGCCAAGCTGGTAGGCCTCTCCGCCCTTCTCACTACGACACTCCCCGCCATGGAGGCGACGGTGCGCGCCATCCGCCAGGCGGAGCTGTCGGGCGCGGTGCGGGTCATGGTGGGCGGCGCTCCCGTCACTGACTCCTTCGCCCGGCAGATCGAGGCCGACGGCTATGCGGCCGACGCCTCTTCGGCCGTTGCCCTCGCCCGGCGACTGGCCGGCCTGGGCAGCCGCTAGGCGGGCACTGCCTGAGAGGCGGCCCCGGGAGCGGCGGGGGGTTCCTGGAACTATTGGCTCTTGAACAGCCCGTGACTGGATGCGCTCCCGCGACCGGCACGCCGGCCGCGGCGATGCGTTCCTCTGGTTCGAAGGAGGTTTGGCATGCAGCGCCAGCCCAACTTTGATAACTTTCGCCGGACCATACTGCGCCAGGGTCCACCAGGCCCTGTGCCTTTCTTTGAGCTGTTCGCTGACCCGGGCATGGTCGAGGCGGTTCTGGAGGAGAAGTTCCCCGTCAACCTGCACCGCTACATTGAGGAGCCCGTCTTGGAGATCGCCGAGGATGAGCTCGCGGGGCTGGTGAAGTCCCTCGACATGTACGTCCGCTTCTGTCGCGAAGTCGGCTATGACTACGTGTTCATGGTGACAGGCCTTAGCCTTTCGCGGAGCCTCATGCCCGCCGCCGATACCGCCGGCGTCCAGAACTGGCCCGGTGGCCAGCGCTACTGGCAGGATGAGGCCAGTGGCCCCATCCAGAGCTGGGCTGATTTCGAGGCCTACCCCTGGCCCAAGGCCGAAAACCTGAGCCACGCCGCACTGGAGTACGTCAGCGCTGTGATTCCGGAAGGGATGAAGGTCGCTGCCTTCGGGTTCGGCGGCGTCTTCGAGAACGCTACCTGGCTCATGGGCCTGCAGCCCTTCTCCTACGCCCTTCAGGACCAGCCCGACCTGGTGGAGGCCATCTGCCAGCGGGTGGGTGAGCTGGCGGCTGCCGCCTGTGCTCAGGTCGTCGCCATAGACAACGTCGACATGGTGTTCCTCAGCGATGACCTGGGCTTCTACAGCGGCACCCTCGTTTCACCCAATGTCATCCGGCGGTACGTCTTCCCCCACTACAAGAAGTTCGTAGAGATCGCCCACAAGGCCGGGAAGCTGGTCGTCTTCCATTCCTGCGGGAACATGTACAAGCTAATGGAAGAGCTGATCGAGGATGTTGGCATCGACGCCAAGCACTCGTTCGAGGACAAGATCCTGCCGGTGGACGAGGCGTACCGCCGCTGGGGCGATCGGGTCGCGGTCCTGGGCGGGGTGGACATGGACTTACTCGGACGGGGTACGGAGGAGGAGGTCCGCGCCCGCACCCGTCAGATCCTGGAGGTTTGCGGCGTCAAGGGCACTGGCTATTGCCTGGGCAGCGGCAACACCGCAGCCAACTACCTCCCAAGGCAGAACTACCTGGCCATGCTGGACGAGGGGCGGCGCTGGAACCGGGAGCATTTCGGGACTACCTAACGGCGGCGACCGGCACAAGCCTTGCCCTTCACCATGGAGGTGTCGCATGCAGCCCAGGCCCAACTTCGAGAACCTGCGGCGCACCATCCTGCGCCAGGGGCCGCCCGGTCCTGTGCCCTTTATTGAGTTGCTAGCTGACCTCGGCGTGGTGGAGGCTGTGTTGGGAGAGAAGTTCCCTATCGATCTGCGCCGCTACTTCGACGAGGCGTTCGCTACCGTGTCCGCCGACGACCTGCCGCAACTTGCGAAGGCTGCGGACATGTACGTTCGCTTCTGGTACGAGATGGGCTACGACTACGTACCCGTGCCGACGGAGCTCACCTTCGACAGCCACCTGATGCCTCTCGCCGACACCGCCGCCCTGGCGAACTGGGCCGGAGGCGAACGCTACTGGCAGGATGAGACCAGCGGCCCCATCCAGAGCTGGAAGGATTTCGAGGCCTACCCCTGGCCCAAAGCCGAGGAGATCCGCCACATAGCCCTGCAGTACGTCAGCGCAGTCCTCCCGGAGGGGATGAAGATCTGCATCCACCTGCCGCCTGTCTTCGAGAACGCCATGCACCTCATGGGTCTGCAGTCCCTCTGCTATGCTCTCCACGACCAGGCCGACCTGGTAGAGGCTGTTTGCCAGCGTTTGGGCGAGCTCATGACTACGGTTGCCGCTCAGGTTGTCACCTGGGACAACGTGGGCATGCTTTTTCAGGGCGACGATATGGGCTTCAACAGCGGGCTGCTCATCTCGCCGGATGTGCTCCGTCGCTACATCCTGCCTCACCACAAGAAGGTAGCCGAGATAGCCCATGGCGCCGGCAAGCTGTCTCTGCTCCATTCCTGCGGCAACGTCTACAAGTTGATGGACGACTTCATCGACTACGTCGGCATCGACGCCAAGCACTCGTTCGAAGACAAGATCCTACCGGTGGAGGAGGTCTACCGTCGCTGGGGCGACCGGATCGCGGTCCTGGGCGGCGTGGACATGGACTTGCTCGGTCGAGGCACGGAGGAGGAGGTGCGCGCCCGGACGCGTCAGATCCTGGAGGTCTGTGGCGTCAAGGGCGCCGGCTACTGCCTGGGCACCGGCCACTCGGTGGCCAACTACATTCCGGTCCAGAACTATCTGGCCATGCTGGATGAGGGGCGTCGCTGGAACCGGGAGCATTTCGGGGGAGCCTAGGGTGCATGTGCCACTGGTGCCTGAGTCGTCCCGGCAAAGCCCACCGCTTTCTGATACGCTTCCATAAAGGAGTGGCAGGCTATGCTTCCCCGGGAACGCGTCCTCACAGCGCTCAACCACGAGGAGCCGGACCGCATCCCGATTGACCTGGGCAGCACCCGGGTCAGCGGCATCTGCCTGGATGCCTACGCCAGCCTCCTCGATTCCCTGGGCCTGGGCCAGCGCGAGCTTCGGGTGGTGGACACGAAGCAGGGTCTGGCTGGCCCCGACGAGGACGTGCTGGAGGCGCTGGGCGTTGATTTCCGGCCCGTGTGGACGAATCCACCCACGGGGGGAGAGGCGCCCATAGCCCAGGAGGGGGACTACGAGGTCTTCGTCGACGAGTGGGGCTGCCGGGTGAGCCGTCCCCGCTCGGGCGGGCTCTACTTCGACGTCACCGAGCCGACCATAACGGAGCCCAGCCTGGAGGCCCTGGAGAAATATGCCTGGCCGGATGTCGATGACCCCGCTCGCTACAAGGGGCTGCGTCAGCAGGCGCAGCGGCTTCGCGAGGAGACCCCCTACGCGCTGGTCGGCCACTGCGATTTCGGCCAGGACGTGCTGGGGATCTTTCTCAACGTCCGCGGCTACACGGAGGCGATGCTGGACCTGGCCGCCTACCCTGACTTCGCCGAGGCGTTCATGGACGGGGTGGCGCGGCTCGCCATGCGCGCCTGGGGGCACTTCCTGGAGCAGGTGGGCGACCTGCTGGACGTGGTGGCCTTCTACGACGACCTGGGCATGCAGGACCGCCCCCTGGTCTCACCCGCCATGTACCGTCGGATGATCAAGCCCCGCCATGCCCGCATCATCGCTGCCATCCGGGAACGGACCCGGGCCAAGGTCTTCTTCCACAGCGACGGCGCCGTCGCTGAGTTCATCCCGGACATGATCGAGATGGGGGTGCACATCCTGAACCCGGTGCAGGTGTCGGCGGCGGGCATGGAGGATACGGCCGCCCTCAAGAGGCGCTACGGCAAGAACATAGCCTTCTGGGGTGGCGCCTGCGACTCGCAGCGGGTCCTGCCCTCCGCCAGCCTGGACGACGTGCGACGAGAGGCGCGCCGCCGCATCGCTGACCTGGCGCCCGGTGGCGGCTTCGTCTTCGCCCCCGTTCACAACATCCAGGACGACGTCTCGGGCGAGAAGACGCTCGCCCTCTACCAGACCGCCCGCGAGGCCGGACGCTACCCGGTCGCCTCCTCCTGAGTCCTTGCCATGGCCGAGCAGCATCCCGGAGACACAGGCGTGAACCGCATGACGGGTGAGAGTGGGCCGAGGCATGCCGTCCTCAGCCGCGAGCGCTTCCTCCGCCCCGTCCTGTACGACGGCTCGAAGGGCGTGTACCTGGTGGCTTGGCTGGTCGGCGTGGGGCGCTCGCCGGGCGACGTCAGCGAGTGGCTGAACCTCCTCTCGCCGGAGGCCGTCCGGCAAGTGCACCGCGAGTACATCGACGCCGGGTCGCAGATCATCCAGACTAACAGCTTCAACGGCAATCGACTGCGGCTCGAGGCCTACGGTCTGGGCGACCGGGTGCGCGAGGTGAACCTGGCCGCGGCGCAGGTGGCCCGCGAGGCGGCCGGTGACCCTGCCCGTCCGGCAGGCGGGGACGTGCTCGTCGCCGGCGACATCGGCCCCAGCGGCAAGTTCCTCGCCATGGGCGAGGTGGACGAGCGGGCGCTGGTCGATGCCTTCGCTGAGCAGGCGGCCGCTCTGGCCGAGGGCGGCGTGGACCTCTTCCACGTCGAGACCATGTTCGACCTGGTCGAGGCGCGGGCCGCCGTCGAGGGCGTGCGCCGTGCCTCCGACCGGCCGCTGCTCCTCACCATGTCCTTCGACACCGGCAAGCCGGAGGCCCTGCGCACGATGATGGGCGTGACGCCGGCACAACTGGCGGAGGCGGCGCGGGAGATGGGCGTCTTCGGGCTGGGCGCCAACTGCGGCCGCGGGCTGGAGGGCTACCAGGAGGTGCTGCGGGCGCTGGCCGACGCGCGGCCCGAAGCGGTGCTGGTCGCCAAGCTCAACGCTGGCATCCCGCGCATGGAGGGGGGCCAGGTCGTCCACGACGCCACGCCGGAGCGGATGGCTGGCTACGCCCTCTGGTGCGCCGAGAACGGCGTCGGCATTATTGGCGGCTGCTGCGGGAGCACGCCCCGCCACATCGAGGCCATGGCGCGGGCGCTGGCCGCCGCCTAGTCCGTCGCCATCGAGGCGACCTGCTCGGGCTCGATCTTGAGGATGACGCGGCGCTCGCCGGGCTGGCGGAACGGGTAGGTGTCGCGGCCCAGGTACTTCTTGGCCATGCGGTCGATGTGCTGCTCGGCGCCCTCGTGGGTGAGCTCCACCACCCGGCCTCTGAATGTGGCGTAGGAGTACGGACTCTCCTGGTTGAAGACCGAGACGGCGACGCGCGGGTCGCGGCGTACGTTGCGGGGCTTCTGCCGTCCCTCGGCGGTGTTGACCAGGATGTGCGTGCCATCGAAGTCCACCCAGACGGGGGTGACCTGGGGAGAGCCGTCCGGCATCAGGGTGGCCAGGCTAGCGAAGTTGGGCGCCTCCAGCAGCTTCCTGATACCCTCTGAGATCTTG
>CAZSSQ010000004.1:8830-27358 GCA_964609465.1 uncultured Dehalococcoidia bacterium | reverse complement strand
TGGATCGCGAGGTGTTGAATGGCCGTCTACCGCACCGCGGATGAACGTTTCCGGGACCTGCCCGGCTACCCGTTCCAGCCCCACTACGTCGAGATCGTGGGGATGCGCGTCCACTACGTGGATGAGGGTCAGGGCCCGCCGGTGTTGATGCTCCACGGGGAGCCCACCTGGTCGTATCTCTACCGGAAGATGATCCCGCCCATCGCCCGGCGCTACCGCGCCGTGGCCCCGGACTACGTGGGCTTCGGCCGCTCCGACAAGTGGACGGAGGTGGAGAAGTACACCTTCGATGCCCACTACCGGGTCGTGGAGGGCTTCATCGAGGCGCTGGACCTGCGGGACATCACCATCGTTGTCCAGGACTGGGGCGGGCCCCTCGGCCTGCGCTTCGCCACCCAGCACCCAGAGCGCATGGCGCGGCTGGTCATCCTGAACACGGGGCTGTTCACGGGGGCTGTCGTAACGTCAGAGGGCCTACGCGACTGGCGTGAGTACGCGGCGCGGACGCCGGATTTGGCCGTGGGGCTCATCGTCCAGCGAGCGCTCCACAATCGCGACCTCGCCACTGAGGACGTTGTGCGCGCCTACGATGCTCCCTTTCCTAACCCGGAGTCGAAGGCCGGGGCGCGGGCCTTCCCCGCCATCATCCCCACCAGCGCGGAGGAGCCGGGGGCCCGTGAGATGACGGAGACGTTAGGGGCGCTGGCCCGCTGGGACAAGCCGGCCCTAGTGATGTTCAGCGACCAGGACCCCATTTTTCCGGTGGCGGCCGGCCGTCGCTTCCAGCAGCTCATCCCTGGTGCCCAGTTCAAGGTCATCGAGGGGGCGGGCCATTTCCTGCAAGAGGAGAAGGGGGAGGCCATCGCCACCGAGATGCTGTCATTCATGGGCGCGAGGTAGCCGGCAGGGCCGTGGCCGCCACGGCCCTTCGGCCTCCGGCAGAGGGGCCGATTGGCCCTTCACCGCAGGCCTGAATCTGGGAGAAAGATGACTTTGGTGGATACGCTTTCACCCGCAGCCGAGCCGTCGAGAGGAGTGAGCCGGCGATGACTACGCCTGCCTGGAGCGAAGAGCAGGCCCGACGCTACAGCCAGCACCTGGTGCTCAAAGAGGTTGGCGCCGAGGGCCAGCGCAAGCTGCTCGAGTCGAAGGTGCTTCTTGTCGGCGTTGGCGGCCTGGGCTCGCCCGCCGCCCTCTACCTGGCGGCGGCCGGCGTCGGTACCCTGGGCGTCGTCGATTTCGATGAGGTGGAGATCTCCAACCTCCAGCGCCAGATTGCCCACCACGTCCACGACCTGGGTCGACCCAAGGTCGACTCAGCGGCGGAGGCCATCACCGACATAAACCCGGACGTGCAGGTGGTGCGTCACCGTGAGGGCATCTCTACCGCGAACGCCCTGGAGATCGTCGCCCGCTATGACGTCATCATGAGCACCTGCGACAATTTCCCGACTCGCTACCTGGTCAACGATGCCTGTGTGCTGACGGGCCGGCCTATGGTGGAGGCCAGTGTCTTCCGGTTCGATGGCCAGGTGACGGTCTTCGTGCCGGGCCAGGGGTGCTACCGCTGCCTGTACCCGGAGCCGCCGCCGCCGGGCACCTTGCCCAGCGCCGCCGAAACAGGCCTCCTCGGCGTCCTGCCCGGCATCGTGGGGATCATCCAGGCCCTGGAGACCATCAAGCTCCTGCTCGGCATCGGGAGGTCGCTGGTCGGCAGACTGCTGGTCTTCGACGCTCTGACGACGGGGTTCCGCACCCTGCGCATCCGTCGCAATCCGTCCTGCCCGGTCTGCGGCGACAAGCCCACCATCACCGGCGTCATCGACTACGCCGAGTTCTGCGGCGCGCCACCTCCAGGCCTCTAGCCTCTGCTAGGAGCTGCGGGCTGCGTCTCGCGGCCTTGGATGCGGCCTGCGCCCCCTACCAGCGCTCGTGGTGCACCAGCTCGTCGAGGGGAAGACGGGGGCTGCTGCGGCGTCTCTCGCCGGGTGCGGCGTAGCCAAAGGCGAGGACGATGGCGACCCGGTGCGTCTCGGGGAGGCCAAGGACTCGGCGGGCGCAGGGGGCATCGTGCATGGTCACTGGGCAGGAGGTGACACCCTCGGCCCAGGCGGCCAGCATCATGTTCTGGGCGCTGCGGCCGGCGTCGAACTCGCGCCCGTCCTGGGGTATGACGACGGCCACCACTGCCGGCGCTGGTACGATGTGGGTGGCGAACTGGCCGCAGGCCGCCAGCTCCTTCTTTCTCGCTTCCTCCTGGAGGACGACGAAGCGGCAGGGCTGGAGGTTCTTGGCGCTGCCCGCCATGCGGCCGGCCTGAAGGATGCGGCGGAGCGCGTCCTCCGCGATGGGCTTGCTCTCGTAGGCGCGGGTGTCGCGCTTGGTGCGGATGCAGGTGTAGACGTCCAACTCTCCTCCTCCCTCTCTGCGGCAGAGCATGGGCGGACCTCTCGGGAGAACCGGCCCCTATCATAGCGCGCCCGCCGTCGAAGACAAGGAGCCGGGGGTTCCCCAACCCTGAGCCAGTGGACGGCCTGTCGTGGGTCATCTACTATACGGTGGCTGTCACGAGCCGGGAGGTGTTTCATGTTCCCCAGGGACGAGTTCACGCCCACCAAGGCCGACAAGTTCACCTTCGGACTGTGGACGGTCGGCAACCGAGGCCGCGACCCCTTTGGGCTGGAGGTGCGCGGTCCTATTCCGCCGGAGCGCATCGTCCAGAAGCTAAGCGAGCTCGGCGCCTACGGCGTCAACCTGCACGACAACGACCTGGTGCCCATCGATGCCAGCCCCGCCCAGCGCGACCGGATCGTGCGCGACTTCCGGCGCGCCCTGGCCGAGCACGACATGCGGGTGCCGATGGCCACCACCAACCTCTTCTCCCACCCGGTGTTCAAGGACGGGGCCTTTACGTCCAACGACCCCCAGGTGCGAGCCTTCGCTCTCCAGAAGACCATGCGCTCCCTGGACCTGGCGGCGGAGCTGGGCGCCGGCATCTTCGTCTTCTGGGGTGGGCGTGAGGGCAGTGAGGTGGATGCCTCCAAGGACCCGCGGGAGGCCATCCGGCGTTACCGTGAGGCCATCAACTACCTCTGCGAGTACGTCGCCGACCAGCGGTACGAGATGGTCTTTGCCCTGGAGGCCAAGCCCAACGAGCCCCGGGGCGACATCTTCTTCCCCACCACCGGCCACCTGCTGCACTTCATCGAGACGCTGGAGCGGCCTGAGATGGTGGGCGTGAACCCGGAGGTGGCCCACGAGCACATGGCAGGCCTCAACTTCCACCATGGCGTCGCCCAGGCGCTCGAGGCCGGCAAGCTCTTCCACATCGACCTCAACGACCAGAAGCCCGGCCGCTACGACCAGGACCTGCGCTTCGGCTCCGAGAGCATGAAGGGCATGTTCTTCCTGGTGAAGCTCCTGGAGGAGGGCGGCTACCAGGGGCCCCGCCACTTCGACGCCCACGCCTACCGCACAGAGGACGAGGAGGGGGTGTGGGACTTCGCCCTGGGCTGCATGCGCACCTACAACATCCTGCGTGCCAGGGTGCGGCGCTTTCAGGAGGACGCCGAGATCCAGGGCTTGCTGGCTGAGCTGCGGAGCGGCGGCGGTGCCGGGGCCGAGCTCTTGGGCCCCTACTCGGCGGAGCGGGCGGCGCGTCTCAAGGCTATGACCTTTGACATCGAGGCGATTGCTCGCCCCGGCCTGCGCTACGAGCGGCTGGACCAGCTCGTTACGGAGCTCCTGCTGGGGGTGCGCTAGCGGCCAGGTCGTGCAGGGCGGCGAAGTTGGCCTTCAGCTTCGGGTAGAGGTCGCGGTAGCGGCTGTAAAGCTCATCGTAGAGGCTTACCGCCTGGGGCTGCGGCTCGACGCGGCCGGCCGTGCGAACAGCGGCCCGGCAGGCCTCCGGCACGTCTGGCCAGAGGCCGCCGCCGACGCCGGCCAGCAGGGCTGCCCCATAGGCGGCGCCCTCCTCTGCCTCCAGCCCCAGGATGGGCAGCGCAAAGACATCGGCTACGATCTGCCTCCATAGCGGGCTGCGGGCGCCGCCCCCGATAAGCCGCACCTCGCGGACGGGCAGGCGCAGGGCGCGCACCAGCCCCAAGCAGTCGCGCAGGCCGAAGGCTACACCCTCCATCACTGCCCGCGCCAGGTCGCCGGGGCCGTGGCTGGCCGTGAGGCCGACGAAGGCGCCCCGGGCCAGAGGATCGGCGTGGGGCGTGCGCTCGCCGCTCAGGTAGGGGAGGAAGAGGAGCCCGCCGGCTCCGGCAGCCGAGGAGCGGGCCAGCGCCGAGAGATGCTCATCGCTGTCGCCCAGGGTGGATGCCAGCCAGGCGAAGGAGCCCCCGGCGGACAGCATCACCCCCATGACGTGCCAGAGGCCGGGCACGGCGTGGCAGAAGGCGTGCAGGCGCCCCCCGCGATCGACGGCGGGGCGCTCCGCGGCGGTGAAGACGACTCCTGAGGTCCCGATGCTGACCATGACCACGCCCGGCGAGACGGCGCCTGTACCCACGGCACCTGCCGCCTGGTCGCCGGCGCCGGCCACCACGGGCGTCCCCTCGAGCAGGCCCAGGTCGGCGGTGGCGCTGGCGCTGGCGGTCACTCGTCCGCTGATGGCTGGCGACTCCAGGGCACCGGGCAGCAGCCCCTCGTCCAGCGCCAGGAGGCGCATGACCTCGCCCGACCAGCAGCGGGCGCGCACGTCGAAGAGGAGGGTGCCGGAGGCGTCGGTGACGTCAGTGGCCAGCTCGCCGGTGAGCCGGAGGCGCAGGTAGTCCTTGGGCAGCAGCAGGTGGTGGAGGCGGCGGAAGAGGTCGGGCTCGTGGCGGCGCAGCCAGATCACCTTAGGGGCTGTGAAGCCCGTGAGAGCGCGGTTGCCGGTCAGGGCCAGGAGGCGCCGCTGGCCGACGCGCTCCTCGATCTTGGCCGCCTCGGCGGCGGTGCGCTGATCGTTCCAGAGGATGGCCGGTCGCAGGACGCGATGCCGGCGGTCTAGGAAGACGGAGCCGTGCATCTGGCCCGTGAGGCCGATAGCCCTGACCTGCGCCAGCAGCCCCCGCGCCCGCAGTTCGGAGAGGGCGGAGCGGCAGGCCTGCCACCAGTCCTCGGGCTCCTGCTCGGTCCAGCCGGGATAGGGCTGCGCAGTCGGATAGGGGGCCGATGCCTGACCGAGGACGGCGCCCTCGGGGTTCACCAGCAGGGCGCGCAGGCTCGTCGTGCCCAGGTCCATGCCCAGCAGAGTCGATGCCACAGCGCCCCATTGTAGCGGCGGGGTGCCCCTGTTTGACAACTACTCGCCGGTGTCCCATCATGAGGCCGCTTGGTCTTCGGACCGGGCCAACTCCGAGAGACCCCTTCATAGCCAGCCGCCAAACCCAGTCGGAGGTGAAGAGATGCCTCAACCCCAGGAGTCCCACTATCGCACGCGTTCCTTCTGGCATGAGGTGGCGCCCCCCTACGAACCGGGGCCGCCGCTGGAAGGTGAGCGCCGCGCCGATGTCGCCATCATTGGAGGAGGCTACACCGGGCTCTGGACAGCCTACCACCTGAAGGCGGCGCAGCCTTCCCTGGAGGTGGCCGTTCTCGAGCAGGAGGTGGCCGGATACGGCGCCTCGGGCCGTAATGGCGGCTTCGCCATGACCCTGCTGGGCCGCTCACTGGACGACCTCAAGGCGCAGTTTGGGACGGCAGAGGCCCTGGAGGCCCACAAGGCGGTGGCGGCGGCGGTCGACGGCATCGGGCAGTTCGCCAAGGAGAACACAGTCGACTGTGACTACGAGAAGAACGGCATCATCACCGTGTCTACGACTCCCTGGCAGGACGCCATTATCGAGAACGACGTGAAAGCGGCCCAGGAGATGGGCATCCAGGACATCCGCTTCCTGGATGGGGAGACAGTGCACGACATTGTGCACAGCCCCACCTATCGCTGTGCCCACGAGGAGGCAGCCTGCGCCATCCTCAACCCGGCCAAGCTCGCCTGGGGCCTGGCGGGGGTGATCCGTCAGAAGGGCGTTGCCCTCTACGAGGGGACGCCGGTGCAGGAGGTACGCCGCTCCGACGGCGGAGTGGAGGTGAAGACGGAGGGCGGGCTGCTAAGGGCCGAGAAAGCGGTGCTGGCCACCAATGCCTACTCTGTCCACTTCCCACACATCGCGCGCTGGGTGGTGCCTCTCTACACCTACATTGTGCTCACCGAGCCCCTGACGCCGGCACAGTGGGACTCCATAGGCTGGAAAGCTCGGCAGGGGATTGAGGATCGGCTCGGTGGGCTCCACTACTACCGGCCTACCACCGACGGCCGCATCGCCTGGGGCGGCGATGCCTTCCCCTATCACTTCGGCAGCGGCATCGGCCCCCAGTTCGACCAGGACGAGGCGGTGTTCGCCCGACTGCGGGCCTCCTTCGCTCGCACCTTTCCTACGCTCTCGGGGGTGAAGTTCACTCATGCCTGGGGCGGCCCTGTGGGGATAACTGTTCGTTTCGTGCCCACGTTCGGCACCCTGAAGGGTGGGCGTGTCCACTACGGTGTGGGCTACAGCGGCCACGGCGTAGCGCCGACCTACGTGGGTGGCGAGATCCTGCGCGACCTGGTCCTCGATAGGGAGACTGAGCGCACCAACCTCTGCTTCGTGAAGAAGGAGGCCATCGCATTCCCGCCGGAGCCCCTGCGCTACCTGGCTGTGACGGCGTCTCTCCGACACCTTGACCGGCAGGACCGCTCGGACGAGGTGGTGAAGCCGCCGTTCCTGATGCGTGTGGTGCAGCGGCTGGAGGGCGGCCGGGGGTAGCGGACAGTCGCAGGCCCAGAGCGTCAGCGAGAGGAGCCCGGCCGGAGGGGGCCGGCCTTTTCCATGGGCCAGTCTCGTTTCGAGTGGTATACTGAGGGTGGACAAGGAGGTAGTGCGCCATGACGCAACCACCTAGCATGGGCGAAACCAAGTACTGGCCTCGCAGGAGATACTTTGAGATACACGATCGGTCGCTCAAGGATCCGGAGGGCTTCTGGGAAGAGGAGGCCCGCAAGCTGGATTGGTATCGCACCTGGGACAAGGTTCTGGACTGGTCCCTTCCTTTCGGCAAGTGGTTCGTGAATGGAGAACTGAACGCCAGCCAGCAGTGCGTCGACCGCCATGTGAAGACGTGGCGCAAGAGCAAGGTAGCCATGTACTGGGAGGGCGAGCCGGGCGACAGGCGGGTGCTCAGCTATTCCACCCTCTACAGGGAGGTGAACCGCTTCGCCTCCGCCCTGCTGAAGATGGGCATCCGCAAGGGCGACAGGATAGCCCTTTACCTGCCCATGATCCCGGAGTTGGTCCTCTTCATGCTGGCCGCCGGGCGCATCGGTGCTACCCACACCGTCGTCTTCTCCGGATTCAGCGCTGGGGCTGTGGGTGACCGGGTGAACGACATCGGCGCCAGGATGGTGATCACTGCCGACGGCGGCTACCGCCGGGGCTCCATCATCCCCCTCAAGGACACTGTGGACGAGATGTTGCCCATGACGCCCTCGGTGGAGAAGGTGGTGGTGGTCAAGCGCGTGGGCCGCGATGTGAACATGAAGCCAGGGCGCGATTTCTGGCTCCAGGACATTCTGCAGGGCGTGGACCCGTACGTGGAGCCGGTGCCGCTGGAGGCCAGCCATCCCCTCTACGTTCTTTACACTTCGGGCACCACTGGCAAGCCGAAGGGGATCGTTCATAGCACTGGCGGCTACCTGGTCTACAACCACTCGAGCTACGAGTGGGTCTTCAACATCAAGGAGGAGTCCGTCTACTGGTGCACCGCCGACGTGGGCTGGGTGACCGGGCATAGCTCCATCGTCTATGCGCCCCTGTCCCACGGAGCGGCTATCGTCCTCTATGAGGGTGCCCCGGACTACCCTTCGCTGGACCGGTGGTGGGAGATCATCGAGACTTACGGTGTGACCACCTTCTACACCTCGCCCACCGCCATCCGCATGTTCATGCAGCATGGTGAGGAGGGGCCGCGGCGCCACGACCTCAGCAGCCTGGAGCTCTTGGGCACCGTGGGCGAGTCCATCAACCCCGAGGCCTGGCTCTGGTATTTCAGGAACATCGGCGGCGAGCGCTGCCCCATAGTCGACACCTGGTGGCAGACGGAGACGGGGGGCATCATGATCTCGGCGGCCCCCGGCATCGAGCTCCTGCCCCTGAAGCCGGGCTCCGCTGGCTTCCCCTTGCCAGGAATCGACGCCGCCGTACTCGACGAAACGGGCAAGGAGACCGCCCCTGGCGAGAGGGGCCTCTTGGTCATTCGCAAGCCCTGGCCTGGCATGCTGGTCACCCTCTACGGCGACCCCGAGCGTTACAAGGAGACCTACTGGGGCCGCTTCCCTGGCATGTACTATACCGGCGACTACGCGGTGAAGGACGAGGAAGGCTACTTCTGGATCCTGGGTCGGGCCGACGAGGTGCTGAAGGTGGCCGGCCACCGCATGGGCACCCTGGAGCTGGAGAACGCTGCTGTCTCCTTCCCGGCGGTGGCGGAGGCGGGCGCCGCCAGCCGCCCGGACCCCATCAAGGGCGAGGCCATCGTCATCTTCGCTATCCTGCGGGAGGGCTATGAGCCTTCGCCGGAGCTGGCGAAGCAGCTCAGCCAGCACATGCGCAAGGTGGTGGGGCCCGTGGCAACCCCCGACCGGGTCTTCTTCGTGGAGAAGCTGCCCAAGACGCGCAGCGGCAAGATCATGCGCCGCGTGCTGCGGGCTGTGGCCAGCGAGTCGCCCATCGGCGACGTCACCACCCTGGAGGACGGCACCTCTGTAGACCAGGTGAGGGCTGCCTACGAGGAACTGAAGCGGCAGGTCTAGGAGGGGTCCTCCACGGCTTCCCCCTCGAGGCGACCCTCTGTTGTTAAGCCGCCAGAGCAGGACGCTGAGAGGCCGGCCCTATTCTGGGCCCGGCCTCTTCTTAGGCTTGCTGTGCAGATGATGCCGGCTGCTAGTAGGCGTAGAGTCTTCCGTAGGGCCGCAGGTACAGGGGGAAGAGCTTCACGAACTGTCCTGCCAGGATCTCTCCTTCATCGCGGCCGAAGTGGCGACAGAACTCGCTCACCAGCCCCTCCAGGGCGGCGCGATCATCGGCATCGAGGTCGGCCACTCCTACCTCCCGGCCTAGCTGGTGCTCTTCCACCTGGCCCCGGAGGTAAATGACGCCGCCGTGCATGCCGGTGCCGATGAAGCGGGCCCTGTGCGGCTTGCCTTCTTGCAGCTCCAGCCCCAGCACCACCAGCACACCTCCGGCCATGTACTCGCCCAGGAAGTCCTGCGCCGTGCCGCCGACTACTAGGCAAGGGCGTTTCCCCTCGTATTCCTTCATGTGGATGCCCACCCGGTAGCCCACGCTGTCGCGGATGAAGATCTTGCCGCCGCGGGCGGAGAGGCCAGCGATGTCCCCAGCCCGCCCGTGCACCACGATCTGGCCGTCGTTCATGGTGTTGGCGCAGCCGTCCTGGGCGTTGCCGTGAACGACGATGGTGGGCCCGTCCATGAAGGCGCCCAGGTCGTTGCCGGCGGTGCCGACGATCTCGAGGCGGATGGGACCGGCCAGGTTCGTGCCGATGTAGCGCTGGCCGTGGACGTTGCGCACCTCGACGTTGCGCTGGCCGGCGAGGATAGCCTCCCGCAGCGAGCGGTTCAACTCGCTGTAGTGGAGCCCGGTGGCATCGATGACAACCGGTGCGTTAACCATGTAACGACGCCTTCACGTCCCCGCCAGCCTTACACCCAGGACCTCCAGCTCGCTATCGGTCAGGCCGAGGCCGCGCAGGTGGTCGCGGTTGCCGCGCAGGCTCTCCACGGCGTTGATGCCCATGCCGCCCAGCATGTCCTTGATCTCCAGCGCCCAGCCGCGGAGCAGGTTCACCAGCCGGCGGGCGCCGATCTCCGGGTTGACGCGCTTGCTGAGGGCTGCGTCGGTGGTGCAGATGCCCCAGGCGCAGCGACCGGTGTGACACTGCTGGCAAACGGTGCATCCCAGAGCTACAAGGGCGGCGGTGCCGATGTAGACGGCGTCGGCGCCCAGAGCAATCGCCTTGACGATGTCGGCGCTGCCCCGGAAGCCGCCGGCGGCGATGAGCGATACCTGGTTGCGGATGCCCTCCTGTCGCAGGCGGGTGTCCACAGAGGCGATGGCCAGCTCGATGGGGATGCCCACGTTGTCGCGGATGACCTTGGGGGCAGCGCCGGTGGCGCCCCGCAGGCCATCGATGGCGATGATATCGGCGCCGGCCCGCACCATGCCGCTGGCGATGGCCGCTGAGTTGTGGACAGCGGCTATCTTCACAGAGACCGGCTTCTCGTAGTGGGTGGCCTCCTTGAGGGCGTAGATAAGCTGGCCCAGGTCTTCGATGGAGTAGATGTCGTGGTGGGGCGCCGGCGAGAGGGCGTCGGTGCCGGTGGGGATCATGCGGGTGCCCGCCACGTCCTCGCTCACCTTCTCGCCTGGCAGGTGGCCGCCAATGCCCGGCTTCGCCCCCTGGCCGATCTTGATCTCGATGATGCGTGCCACCTTCAGGTACTCGGGGTGCACGCCAAAGCGTCCCGAGGCTACCTGCACGATGGTGTTCTCGCCGTAGCGGTAGAGCTTGGGATGCAGACCGCCCTCGCCCGTGTTGAAGAGGGTGCCGGCCTCGTGGGCGGCCCGGGCCAGGGACTCGTGCACGTTGAGGCTTACCGCTCCGTAGGACATGGCCGAGAAGAGCATCGGCAACTCTATGGCCACCTGCGGCGCGATGCGCGTCTTCAGGCTCACGGAGCCGTTGCCACCGTCCGGATGGGCGCCCACCTCTACGCGGTCTGGCTTGCGGCCCAGGTAGGTACGCAGCTCCATCGGCTCCCGCAGCGGGTCGATGGAGGGATTGGTCACCTGGCTGGCGTTGAGCACCAGGCGGTCCCAGTAGATGGGGTAGGGCTTATCGTTGCCCATGCCCGTGAGGAGCATGCCGCCCGTCTCCGACTGCTTGATGACGTCCTCGATGACCTCCGGGCGCCAGTTGAAGTTCTCCCGGTAGTCCAAAGGGTTGCGGGTGATGGTCAGGGCCTGGGTGGGACAGAAGACCACGCAGCGATGGCAGGCGACGCACCGCTCGTCGTAGCCGACGACGACATCATCCTCGGCGTCGTAGGCCTGGGCGCCGAAGCTGCACTGGCGCACGCATACCTGGCAGCGGATGCAGCGGTCATCCCGCCGGTGTATCGCGAAGCGAGGCGGCAGGTAGCTCTTCATCGTCAACTCGCGGTCCTCAAGCTCCCTTTCCCGCGCTCTCGACGGCGAGCTCCAGGTGGAGCGCTGGTAACTCGGAGGGTGCCGGCGCCTCGCGCAGGGGCACGCCGAGCCGTCCCACCACCGGCTCGCCGCCGGTGGGCGTCCAGACCCTGTCCAGCTCAGGGGAGACGAGCCGGATGGACGCCTCCTCCGAGGATAGATAGAGCCGGTCTCCTCTGATGGCTGCCGTCAACGGCCGGAGCCGGATGCGGTCGGTGAGACCGATCATCTCCCCCTGGTGGGCGATGATGACCGTGAAGGGACCGTTGAGCAGGAGGCTGCCGTACACCTGACGCAGGGCTCGCTGCAAGGCCTGGGTCTCCTCATTCTCGCGCTCAATGTCGCTCCAGAAGGGGGGTGCCAGGACGTCGGCCACTAGGTCTACCGGGATACCGTGACGGCGCACGAGCAGGTCGACGGCGTAGGCCACCACCTCTGTATCAGTCTGCATGGTGCAGTGGTAACCGAACATCTCCAGGTAGCGGACGTTAATGCCGTAGGAGGAGATCTCGCCGTTGTGGACGACGGTCCAGTCCAGGATGTTGAAGGGGTGGGCGCCTCCCCACCAGCCGGGGGTGTTGGTGGGGAAGCGGCCGTGCCCCACCCACATGTAGCCCCGGTAGTCATCGAGGCGGAAGTACTCGGCGATGTCCTCCGGATAGCCGACGCCCTTGAAGACGGCCATATCCTTGCCGCTGGAGAAAACGAAGGCTCCGGGGACACCGGTGTTGACCCGCATCACCTGCTGGATGACGTAGTCATCGCCGGGTCCCTGGCGGTGCTCGCCCTGGGGGCTGACGAAGTACCGCCAGAAGTCGGGGGGGTTGGTCAGGCGGGCCGTAGAGCGTGTCGGGACCGGCTCGGCGCTGGCGATGGTGAAGTGGTCGCGAAGGATAGCCTCTGCCTGGGGCCGGGCGTCGTCGCGCATGTACATGATGTGAAGGGCGTAGAGGTCGGCGTGCTCCGGGTAGATGCCGTAGGCGGCGAATCCACCTCCCAGGCCGTTGCTGCGGTCGTGCATGTTGGCCATGGCGCGGACGATGTCGCTGGCGGCCATGGGCTGTCCGCTGGTGTCTAGGACTCCGAAGAGGCCGCAGGCGGCCATGACCTTGTCGTCCCCGTAGGGGTTCTGCATGGCCTTGAACCAGACGCTGTCCTGCATGTTTGTTCCTCCTCCTCAGGCGGCCTCGGTTGCGAGGGGAGCCAGTCGCTCCCGACGCCACCCTTCCGGTAGCATCGTCAGTCCGAAGTCGGGCGCCACCAGCGCCTCTTTGAAGGCGCTGACGTCCGTGCCGTCGCGCATGAGTCCGAAGAGGATGCCTGACCTCTCGATGTCTCCGACGAAGGTGAGGCCGGCCACCCGGCCGTCCCGCAGCACCACCTTTCGATAGGTGCTGTCGCCGTCCGAGCACGTGAGCACCTCGTAGCCAGGCCCGTCGCTGGGCTCCTGGAGGCCGGCGGAGACGATGGCCAGTCCAAAGTAGGTGAGGGCGTTCATGCCGGTGCCGCCGCTGTATGCCGTTTCCCGACCAGCCATGTTGAGACCGGCTACGCGGCCCCCCATGTAGGCGTTGGGCCAGATGGGAGTCACCCGCTCGACGCCGTGGACGAAGTCGAAGGCCTCGGCTGCGTCGCCGCAGGCGTACACGTTGGCTTGGCTGGTCGCCATGTGCCGGTCCACGACGATGCCCCGGCTCACCCGCAGACCGGCCTCGGCAGCCAGCTCTGTCCGTGGTGTGACGCCGATAGCGATGGCCAGGATCTCGCATGGGAGCTGGCGGCCATCCTGGAGACGCACGCCCCCGACGCGCCGGTCGTCCTCCGGCCGTCCCAGGACCTGGGCCACCGTCTGCCCGAAGACAAGCTCGACCCCGGCCGCCCGCAGGGCGCGCTCCACCACCGCCGCCGCTTGCTGGTCGAGGGCGTTGGCCAGGGGCCGGTCCAGGAGTTCCACCATGACCACGGGCACGCCCAGGCGGACCAGGGCGTGGGTGAGGCTGAGGCCAATGAGTCCCGCCCCGATGACGACCGCCCGGAAGCCCGGCCTCAGGGCCGCCCGGATGCGGTCGGCGTCGGCCAGGGTGGTGAAGGTGAAGATGCCCTCACGGGCGGCGCCGGGTATGCGAGGCGCCGTGGGCCGGGCACCGGTGGCCAGGAGCAGCTTCTCCCAGGTGAGCGTGCCCCCGTCCTCGAACTCCAGGCGCCTCTTCCGCAGGTCCAGGCGTGTGGCGGCCACGCCCAGGATGGCATCTACGCGGTTCTTCTCGTAGAAGTCGGGCGGGCGGAAGAGCATGCGCTCCACCGTCGTCAGGCCGGCCAGGTACTCGGAGATCTCAGGACGCGAGTAGGCCGGGTAGGGCTCGTCGGAGACGATGGTGATGGGACCGTCGGCATCCACCTGGCGGATGGCCTCGACAGCGCCGATGCCACCGGCCGAGTTGCCGACGATAAGGTAGCGGGTGTGTCTACGGCTGGTCTTGCGCGGCATCACACGGCCTCCTCTACGTAGAGGATGGCCTCGTTGGGGCAGGCAGCGACGCAGGCCGGCAGCGAGCGGTCGGGGCAGAGGTCGCACTTGGCGATGATGCCCCGCTGGAGGTCACGCCCGATGGCGCCGTAGGGGCAGGCCAGGATACAGGTCCAGCAGCCAATACAGCGCGTCTCGTCGACGTGCACCTCGCCCGTTGTTGGGTCGCGGGAGAGAGCGCCGGTGAGGCAGGAGTAGACGCAGAGGGGCTCCGGGCAATGGCGGCACTGGACGGGCAGGAAGAGGTGGTCCTGCCGCTCGACGCGCAAGCGTGCCAGGGGAGCCGGCCGCTCTCGCAGGTAAGCCTTGATGACATCGCGCGTGCGGGAGTGCTCGACCAGGCAGTGGACCTCACAGAGGCCGCAGCCCATGCAGAGGTCTTCCAGGGGGTAGATGCGGCGGATAGGGGGCTGTGCTCCGTTAGGGCGGGCTGCGCTGCTCAAGGTCAAGTCCCCCTCATCGGGAAGGCGAGGCTGGGGGCCTACGGCAACCGGTTACCGCTAACCTACCACTTGTCAGAGGATGTGTCAAGGGGCCGAATAGACAACCTATTCGGCCCCTTGGAGGAGGGTCGCCTTAGGCTGGAAGGTGGGCGCCAAGGCGCAGGGTCGCTCAGCGAGTGGGCTCGGGAGCGGCAGCGAGAGAAGCCGCTGGGCGAGAGCCCGTCGGCGGCGACATCGCGACGTGGAAGCGCCGGCGCGCTGCTGCTTCAGGGCTAGCCTGCGTCGCAAGCGACGCACAGCGTCCTATCGCGAGCGGGGAAGAGGCCAACCCGCAGGAGGCCCATCTTCATTTCGGACGCTCAAGACGCGGTGCGGTCCAGCCGTCCTTGTGGCTAGCGCCTGAAAGGGCTAGGAGGACTGGGGGTAGGCTGCCTTGTTCACCAGGCCCAGGGGCTGGTAGGCTGCGCCCCGCAGCTTGAACATGGCTGTGCGGAGCTGCTGCCTCTCGCGAACAGTCAGCGCCTTGAAGTAGGTCTCCAGCGTCTTGTCGCTGCGCGCTGCAGCCTCTTCGTATCTCTTGCGCCCCTTGGGAGTTATCTGCACCCTGATCTTGCGGCGGTCCTTTGGGTGACTGAGGCGTTGGGCCAGGCCCTGCGCCTCCAGCCGGTCGATCAGACCGGTCAGGCTTTGCGCCTCTACCACCAGGGTGTTGCGGATCCGCCGTGGTACCAGGGGGCGGCCGTCCCAGTAGAGTGCGCCCAGCAGCAACATCTGAGGGGTGCTGAGCCCGAACTCCAGCAGCGAACGCTCAACCAGCTTGGAGAGGGTCGTCTCGGCCTGGTAGAGCAATAGGCCGTCAATGACGGGGTCCGGCACTCCTTTGGGCGGGGAAACGCGTGCTGTCTCTGCCATTGGTCTGCTTCACCTCCTCGGCAGTTGTCGCCTCATGCGATGCCTTCCGAACCGTTCCAACTCAGTATACACTATCGACGCTCTAAAGGCCCCCGAGGCCCCTTCGGCTCCTCGATTGCTGAAGACATCGGTCAGCCCGATGCCGGCGTGAACGTGGATGCCGATGGCTCTCAAGGAGGCTCCGTGCCTTCGAGAAACAGGGCATCGAGTCGCCTTCCCCTGAAGTAAATCCTTTCGGGCAACTAGTAACTAGGGCGGGACGTACTCTTTTTCTGGTCCAAATGGCCCGTCCCAGAGTAACCTTTGGTCGTTCAGGCTAGCGTCGGCAAGGCAGGGCTGCGGCTGGCCGTGCCGGATCGGAGACAGGCTGAGCCATGGCTGCTGCCCTTCGCCGTCGATTGTCGCTGGCCCTTGGGGTGCGCCCGGCCTGCTGCCGGCTCCGCAAGGGCGTGTTTGGGTTGACACCAGGCTTCGTGCGTGCAAGGCTTGGCCTGCCCGAGCCGTGGGGAAGGGGTAAACACCTAGCAGGGCCCTCACGACTCCCCTCTATGGGACAAACGGCCCTTGCAGAATCGCCGCTTGGGGGCGGAGAGTTGAGCAGGAACGGCGTGGGCCGCCCCGCTCAGCGCTGGTTGTCTCGAGACAGGTTGGCCCGCCTCGCCGGGCAGGAGGGGTAGTTCCGTGGACTTCAGGTTCAGCGAGGAGGAGGAAGCCTTTCGCAAGGAGGTGCAGGAGTTCCTGGCCCGGGAATGGACCCTGCCCGAGTGGGATCCCGACAAAGCCGAGGACTGGGAGGCGGCCAGGGCTTTCGAGAAGAAACTGGTCGCTAGGGGCTGGCTGACCATGGCCTGGCCCAAGCAGTACGGGGGCCTGGAGGTCAGCCACATGACCCAGCTCATCTTCCGGGATGAGATGGCGTACGCCGGAGCGCCCATCGTGGATGGGCAGGGTATCTCCATGGTCGGGCCCTGCATCATGGTTCATGGGACCGACGAACAGAAGGAGCGGTTCCTTCCCCCCATCGCCAAGGGGGAGGTGGTCTGGTCCCAGGGCTTCAGCGAGCCCAACGCCGGCTCCGACCTGGCCAGCCTTCAGTGCCGCGCCGTACGTGATGGCGACGACTACATTGTGAACGGGCAGAAGACCTGGACCACCGCCGCCACCCGTGGCGACTGGATCCACGTTCTGGTGCGTACTGACCCCGATGCCCCCAAGCACCGGGGCATCTCTTATCTGCTGGTGGACATGAAGTCACCGGGCATCACCACCCAGCCCATCGTGAACATGACGGGGTTCGCCGGCTTCCACGAGACGTACTTTGAGGACGTACGGGTGCCCGTGGCCAACCTTCTGGGCGAGGAGAACCGTGGTTGGTACGCGGCGATGACCACCCTTTCCTTCGAACGGTCGAGCATCGGCTTCGCCTCGGGGGCCAGACGCACCCTTCAGGAACTCGTCCAGTACTGTCGGGAGACCAAGCGCGACGGGCAGCCCCTCATCGACGACCCGAGGGTGCGCCGCAAGCTGGCTAGCCTGGCCATTGAGATCGAGGTGGCCCGATTCATCAGCTACAACGTGGCCTGGTTGCAGGGCAAGGGCCAGGTGCCCATCTACGAGTCGTCGGCGGCCAAGACGTATACGACGGAGCTTCGGCAGCGCATAGCCAATGCGGGCCTGCAGATCCTGGGGCTCTACGGCCAGCTAGATGAATCGTCCAAGTGGGCGCCCCTGCGCGGCCGCATCAAGTACCAGTACCTGTGGACAGTGGGGGAGACTATCTACGCCGGCAGCAACGAGATCCAGCGCAACATTATCGCCCAGCGAGGGCTCGGGCTGCCGCGCGAGTAGGCCTGGCCGGAGAAGCGGCTAGCGGACCTCCACGCTGGCCAGCTTCTCGAGAGCCTTCACCAGGGCCTGGGTGCCTTCGGCGCCCAGGCCTTCCGCTTCGATGGCGGCGAAGAGCTGGTGGACCAGGCTGGTGCCGGGCAGAGGGACGGCCTGCTGCTCCGCCGTTTCCAGGGCCAAGCGCAGGTCCTTCTGCTGGTGAGCCACCTTGAAGCCGGGCCGGAAGTCGCGGGCCAGGACCCGCGGCGCCAGGTTGAGGAGCGCCCACGAGCTGGCGGCGCCGGCGCCCACGGCCTCCAACATACGCCGGGTGTCGACGCCGGCCTTGGTGGCGAAGACCAGAGCCTCGCACATGGCCAGGTTGTTGAGGGCGACCACGATCTGGTTGCACAGCTTCACCGTCTGCCCGGCGCCGTTGGGCCCGCAGTGAACAATGGTCCGGCCCAGCACCTCGAAGATGGGCCGGCAGCGCTGAAAGGTCTCCTCCTTTCCTCCGACCATGATCGATAGAGTGCCGGCCTGGGCGCCCGTGTCGCCGCCGCTCACGGGGGCGTCCAGCATCTCGACGCCCTTCTCGGCCAGGCGAGAGGCGATGCGGCGGGTGACGGCCGGGGAGATGGTGGACATGTCAATGTGGACAAGGCCGGGCTGGCCGCCCTCTATGATGCCGTTAGGCCCCAGGGCCACCTTCTCGACATCGGGTGAATCGGTTACAATAGTAATAATCACATCGGACTGGTGGGCCACGTCCTCGGGGCTTGAGCCGGGGGAGGCGCCGTCCCCGACCAGCTCTTCGATGGCGGGCTGGCTGCGGTTCCAGACGGTGAGGGGGTATCCCGCCTTCAGCAGATTGCGGGCCATGGGTTTGCCCATGATGCCGAGGCCGATAAAGCCGATGCGGTCCGTCATCAGTTGCCCTCCTCTGCGGTGCTGTCGCCGAGGGCAGACTACACCTGGCCGTCATGGCTGGCAAGCAGCGCTGACCCTTTCGCCGGTGCTGCGGTGTGCCCTGGGGGCGGGACAAGGCAGCTCGCGCCGGTCGGGCGGGTCGCTGACGCTTGCCGTTTGCGACATGGGGGCCTAAAGAGGGCCTCTACGTTGACGATTATTACTCAGGATTGGCCGGACCACCGCCGTTCGTCATGATAGGTCGGCGCCGCTGGTCGCTATGGCAGGCCGGTCTGAGGGCAAGGAAATGAACATGAAGCCTGACAAGAGCTCACGAGAAGACACCGACACCGCCTTCGATTGGGAGATGCTGGACTCGCAGGTAAATGCGGTCCTGGAGGAGACACAGGCGGCGCTAGAGGAAGCGCTGGCCGCCACCCGGAAGCTCGGCCAGTGGGTGGAGCGTCTCCACACCCTGTCGGGGTTCATGCGACAGGTGGAATCTGGACTTGCAGAGGTCAGGCACCAGTTGAAGGAATCGCCCCGGGCCCATCGGTCAGCGGCCATTCCATCGACGGCACCCAAGGCCGACACCGTGGAGGTGAGCGAGCCATGGCCGCTC
>CAZSSQ010000004.1:0-8730 GCA_964609465.1 uncultured Dehalococcoidia bacterium | reverse complement strand
TCCATCGACGGCACCCAAGGCCGACACCGTGGAGGTGAGCGAGCCATGGCCGCTCGAACCGGAGGAGGCCGAGCCTGAGGTCGGCGAAGAGCCTCCGCTGACGGCTCTGGAGGCGGAGGGGGCTGAGAGCGGAGCCGAACCCTCTGAGGCGGCGGCTGTCGCCGTCGCCGAGCCCGAGGAACCTCCGGCGCCTGCCGAGGAAGAGCCTGTGGAAGCCGCTCCTTCGGTGGCCGAAGTCAGCAGCAGCATCCGCCTGCAGATCGAGAGCTCAGAGGCCAACATCGACCTGATGGTCGTGGAGCGGGCTCTTCGCGAGACCCCCGGCGTCGCCGATGTTGACCTGCTGGACTACGCTGGGAAGCGCGCAAGGGTGCTGGTGACGTTCAAAGGTGGGGGACGTCCCAAAGAGGTAGCTGACCCCGAGCGCCTGGCCGCGAGCGTGCAGGAGCACCTGGCCAAGCTGACCTGGGACGGCAGCCTGTCGGTGTCTGCGACAGAATAGCGTCGGGGTACCAGTCGACGTGTTGTAAGGCCCTCCCGTGGGGAGGGCCTTGCTGTACGCGGCGTTCCAGGTTCAGGCGGCGGCGGGTGAGTGGCGCCGTTTGGGCAACAGGCGAGATTCAGCGGCTACCAGCAAGGCGTCGGCGCCGTCTCCGTCCTTGGGGTAGGAGGCGGTGGCAACCACGCATTCCGGCACTGGGCTGTCTTCCCCTTCCAGGGTGCGTACACCTGTCGCTGCCTCGCGCAGGCGGCTGGCGGCCTCGGCGGCCGCTTCCACGGAGGTCTGCATCAGGATGGCGCCGAAGCCGTTGTGGCGGTAGGAGCCCAAGAAGTCGGACTGGCGCAGGCACCCAGCGAGGGCGGAGCTCACGGAACGCAGGAGGCGGTTCGCCACCGTCCAGCCGTACTCCAGCCGCAGCGTGTCGAAGTTGTCAACTACCAGCAGCGCTATCGATACGGGCTGTTCGTAGCGATGCGCCCGGCTCACCTCCCGCGATAGCTGGCGAGTGAACTCGCTGTGGTCCGGGATCCAGCGCACAGGGTCTATACTGCCGAATTGGCGCGCCTTCTCTATGTTGAGGAGGCCAGCCAGGGCCACCGTCAGGTGGCGCCCCACGGCGTCCACCATCGCTGAGTCTGGAAGGTCACCATGGGAGAGAAAGAGGGCGATGCCCAGAGGCTCCTCCGGCGAGGCGAGGCGGATGGCAGTCACCTGGGAAATGCCCATGACTTTCTCGGCGCGCCAGCACGCTTCTTCCCCTGCTGTGTCGCCCCAGAAATCGGCCAGCGAGGCGGCCTGCGGGCTGGCGGTGTCGTCTAGCCATATCTTGGCCATCCGGCCCCGGTGGGGCGGGGGGCTCTCGCGGCCCACATCGATGCCAAGGGCGTCGCTCAGTTTTTCCAGCAGGGTCGCGGTGGCGCCGGACTTGACTGCCCGGAGGCGGAAGGAGCCGCCTTGGTCAACGACGAGCACCAGCAGGTGGCTACCGTTGAGGTAGCTGCGAGCCACCTGGTCGGCGGCGTCGGCCAGGGAGTCGATGTCCTCCGCCCCATGCAGGCGCAGGAGGGCATTCAGGAGCGAAAGGCTATCGCTGGAGGTGTGCTTCGGAGATGGAGAGACGGGAGTGGGCTCCTCTGCGGTCTCAGCGGGCCCTTCCTGGGGTCCGGCGGCGTCGCTCTCTGCCAAAGGAGGCTTGTCGGAAAAGACTGGCGCTTCGCTGCTCTCAGCCTGGGTGGACTCGCTGGTTTCGCCGCTTTCGGGTGACTGAAAGCTTTCCGGCGCCTCAAACCCCTCCTGCGGCTCAGGCGTAGGGGCCTGAGGCTCCTTCTTAGCTTCTTGCCCATGCTCTCGGCCGTGACGCCTGAATCTGAGTACCATGGCATACTTCCTTTGCCGCTGTGGCGACGGGGCGCCTGCAAGGCCCTTCAGCAGGCTTCTTTGAGCGCCTGGCCTGCAAAGAAACGCAACTTGTTCTATGATTGTTTTCGGCATACAAGGCGGCGGGTTGATATGTTGGGCGCGACGGCGCGTGCTGCGTACACGCAGAACACCGGGGGTCAAGAGCGTAGGAAGCGCTACCGATAATTAGCTAGACCCATCTGAGGTGCGGCCCTGCCCTTCGCGCAACGAATTGGGGGGTCTGGTGGGCGACAACGATACCTTTCAGTTCCTGGTAGCCATCATCGCGGTGGGCCTGGCTCTGGCCGGGCTGCTCATCCTGACCGTGGTGGCCGTGCTGGCTACCTGGCGTCAGCACGGCGACACACATAGCACGCACAAGGCCACAATCGAGGCGCTTTCGCGCATCGAGGAGATCGTGCGTAGCTGGACGCCGGGCGGGCCTGCCCCCTCGCTGGCGAGGCCGGTGCTGCCTCCGATGGAAGGCGCGCCGAACGAGGGCGAGGCGCTGCGTTCGCTCCTCCCGCTCCTGTCAGAACTCGACGAATCCTTCCGAAAGATGTCAGAGGCGCGCACAGCATACAGCGGCCAGGTGGCAGCCGGCCTGGCCAGCAGCGAGGCGGCCCTGCGGGCGCTGGAAGAGTCGACGGAGCGTATCATCCTGGGCCTGCGCGACTTCATGGAGCAGGTGCGGGCCGGCAACGGCGAGAACTACAACCGGCCTTCCTCCTAGCCTCCCTTCTCCCTCGACGTTACACGGTGGAAGAAGCTGTAACGTGGCCGACGCTGACCGGTCGTCGAACCACGTTCCCCAATCATGGCCTCGGGCTGAGTATGCGCAGCAGGGCGATCGCCATTACGCGGGAGGCGGCATTGGGGTGAAGGCCTTCGGCAGTTCGCAGCTCGTCCCAGTACGCCCAGCCCGTGACGGCTTGGGCGGCTGATAGGGTCGCCTTGGGATTGTCCGCGCAGGCAAGCTCACTGCCGAACGTTTGGATGAGCTCGCTCTTCGCCAGGGCGGTCCAGCGCAGTCTGCTCTGCTGCAGAGCTGGCGAATCGGCTTCGTAGCGTAGCGCTACTCGGCGGAGCGCCGTCATCCCCTCGAGGAGTTGGCCCCGCTGACGGGCGAACTCGCGGGCGCGGGCCGGCAGGGGAAGGGTGGGGGACAGCAATCGGTGTTCCCGAGTGACGGCGTCGATGTGGTGCTTGGCAATCGCGGCATGGAGGGCTTCAAGGTCCGGAAAATGTTGGAATATGGTCCGTTCGGAGACCCTGGCCCGTTCGGCGATCCGTCGAGAGGTGGGGGCGGAATCGCCGTTGTCGATGAGCTCCACCGTGGCCGCCACGATTCGAGCCTTAGTGCGGTTGGCTCGCTCCGTCCGGCCGTCGACTTTGGTGCTAGTTCGGGTCATCGTCGTGCCCAAATGCTCCAAGAACCTGCTGGAAGCGTCCCGTCGTTCGAGAGATCCGTACCGGCAATCCGCCGCCAGCTCTCGATATCGATTGGGATGGACCCCGAAGCGGCGACGTTGAGCACGATGAGAAGCTGACCGTCGCCGCCAGCGACGGTGTATCGTATCTGCTCCTTCGCGAGCTCGACCACCCGTATGTGTCCGGTGGTGAGCCAGGGCCGCTCGGCCCGTATGGCGATCAATTGTCGGTGAAGCTCGATGGCGCTGGCCTGTTCCGCATTCTGAGCGAGGGGTGAGTCCGGTAGGCGGGGACGGATGGCCTCGTCACCGGCCACTCCGCGCCTCTTAAGGCCGCGAAAAGCGAATTCATCACCGTAGTAGAGGCACGGGCTGCCCGGCACGGTGAAAAGCACCGCCAAAGCGTGTCCAAGGTGGGATGGGTTACGCAGATGCGTGAGCAGCCGGGTGACGTCGTGGTTGCCAACGAATGTGAAGGGGACGAAGGCCCGCGCGAACGTCTCGTGGCGCTGGAGAGCCCAGGCCAGTTCGAAGAAGTTCGCCTCGTTGAGGGAGCTCCAAATCGCCTTGTAGAGCTCGTACTGCGTGACGGAGTGTAAACCGGTCTGCTCGACGAATCTGACATAGTCTCCATGGATCATCTCGCCGAACAGGAAGGCGTCTGGGTGTTTGTGGAGAACCCTCGCAGAGAACTCGGCGAGAAACGTCGGGAGGATGGCGTACGCGGCGTCGAGCCGCCAGCCGTCAACGCCGCGATCGAGCCAGTGCTCGGCGACGGCGACCGCCCAATTGAGGACCTCGGAGCTGCGGTGGTTCAGGGCGACGAGTTCCCGATGACCTTCGAAGGTTCGGTAGGTGAAGCCATCGCCGCCGTCGCGCGAGAAGTCGAGGCGAAACCAGCCGGCATATGGCGAATCCGCTCCGTGGGCCAGTACATCTCGGAAGCCCGGGAAGTCTCGACCGACGTGGTGGAATACGCCGTCGAAAAGGACCTTGAGGTTGCGATCGTGGCATGCCTCGACGAAGGCGGTGAGATCGTCCTCGTCCCCCAACCGTTGGTCGATCCGAAAGTAGTCAACCGGATCATAACCGTGCGTCATAGACACGAAGATCGGGGTCAACAGGATGCCGCCACAGCCCAGGCCTGCAACATGGTCTAGCCATCCCAAGAGACGTCGAAGACCTCTGCCCGTTGGAGCGCAGCCCGTCACGTCGGGATTCTCGTCTGGAGCGCCGGCGGCGCGAAGGGAGTGCAGATGGTACCAGACCCTGCCTGGCAGCCAGGTGGGCGGGGTGCGCCCCACAGCGAAAGCACGACCGGGCTCCTGCATGGATGTAACAGTATCACTGTTAATAGTCGTAACGCAACACGGGGCTAGTGGGTGCTCACGGTCGGCTCATGGTGAGCGTGCTGTCCTTCGTAGGCCAGAGACGGCCGCCATCAGTCCAGAGTTGAGCTTCTGGGGCCGAATCGGTATGCTGGCTCCTGCGTAGCCCTCACCGCGCCCGCAGGCGCGAACCAGACGTTCGGCTGGCAAAGCGGCACCGTGGCCCCGCCTCACCGCTATAATGGGATGGGGTGAAAGGGATCGTGTCCGTTCCGGCAATCGAGCTTCGCGGCCTCGTGAAGGACTACGGGCAAGTACGTGCGCTGCGCGGCATCGACCTCAGCGTGGATGCGGGGCAGATCTTCGGCTTCCTCGGGCCGAACGGGGCCGGCAAGACGACAACGATACGTATTCTCCTGGATCTGATCCGCCCCACGGCCGGAAGCGCGTGTGTGCTCGGCCTCGATGCGCAGCGGGCGTCAATGGAAGTGAGGCGGCGTGTCGGCTACCTGCCCGGCGACCTTCGACTGTATGAAGGGATGCGCGGCCATGACTTCCTCGACTTGGTAGACTCCTTTCGGCCGGAGAAGCGCGACCCGGCTTATCGGGGCGAACTACTGAGACGCCTGGACCTGGACCCCTCGCTGGCGATCCGGACGCTCTCCAAAGGCAACAAGCAGAAGATGGGGCTGGTGCAGGCGCTCATGCACCGCCCGGAACTGCTCATCCTCGACGAGCCAACGAGCGGCCTTGACCCGTTGATCCAGTTAGAGGTATCGCAACTGCTGGAGGAGGCGGTCGCCGACGGCCGGAGCGTCTTCTTCTCGTCCCACGTGCTCTCGGAGGTCGAACGACTGAGCCACGCCGTGGCTATCATCAGGAGCGGCTCGATAGTGGCGGTGGAAGACATCGCCAGGCTAAAGGGCCGAAGTGTGCACATCGTGGAGGTGACTTTCGCAGAGCCGCCCCCTATCGACCTGTTCGCGCTTCCGGGAGTGCGCGAGTTGCGGCGAGACGGCAACACCGTGCACGTTCAGTCGCGCGACAGCCTGGACTCCGTCATCAAGGCGATCGGCCGCTACCAGGTGGTCGACTTGCGGACGGAGCAGCCAAGTCTGGAGGAGATCTTCCTCGCCTACTACTCAAATACGGAGGCAGAAGAGAGAGCCGATGTGGAAGTTCTTCAACGTAACTAGCAAGTCGCTGCGGGACCAGAGGTGGCAGATAGTCGGGTACGGGCTGGCGCTCCTGTCCATGGCGGCACTGATCGTCTTCATCTGGCCTTCCTACCGCACCACGGTCGAGAGCATCAAGTTGCCGGAGGCCATGCAGGCCTTCCTGGGCAGCGACCTGAGCTATGCATCCGCGCCTGGTTTTGTCAGCGCCGAGTTCTTCAGTTGGATTCCGGTGCTGCTGATCGTCTACGCGGTGGTCCAAGGGACGGGAGCGATAGCCGGCGAAGAGGGCAGCGGCACAATCGACTTGCTGATGGCGCAGCCGGTAGCACGACCGATGATGGTGTTGCAGAAGAGCCTGGCGTTTTGCGTGGGCGCCGTGCTCGTGGTCGCCTTGGGGTTTGCCGGCTTCGCCGTGTCGATACCTTTTGTCTCCATCGACATCACGTTGTCTGATGCGTTCGTGGCGTCCGCGAACCTGCTGCCCATCACACTGCTCTTCTTCACGTTCTCGGTGTGGCTTGGCGCTGTGGCACCGAATCGTGGCTTGGCCGCCGGTACCGCTGTCGCTGTCGCCACCGGTGCTTACTTCGCTAACAGCCTGGCGAGCGGCGTTCACGAAATCTCAGGGTTGCGATACGCCTCACCCTTCTACTACTACGGGGCGGGCCTACCATTGGTGAAAGGGATCGACTGGTCGCACGTGGCACTGCTGTTAGGTATCTCCGTCCTCTTTTTGGCGCTGTCGCTGCGAGCGTTCGAACGACGAGACATAACCATTGGCGCTGTCGCTTCTCTGAGTCCGCGTGACCTCTTGAGACGCGCTATGGGATGACCTGAACGGGTAGCGTTTCCGCTGCAGGGACGGATTCGCGTGGCCATCCGGAAACCGATGATACAGTATGGCTCCTGATTCCGACTCCCCGTTTGACCTGGTGATCCGCCATGGCCTGGTGGTGGACGGCACAGGCGCGCCCGCTTTGCGGGCCGATGTCGCCGTTGCCGGCGACCGCATCGCCGCCGTGGGCGAGGTGCATCAAGAAGCCGTTCGCACGATAGACGCCTCCGGGCTGGTGGTAGCCCCCGGCTTCATCGACGTGCACACCCATGACGACCTGGCCGTGCTGCGCACCCCAACCGTCGACTTCAAGGTCCGGCAGGGGGTCACTACGGACATCGTGGGCAACTGCGGCATTGGCGCCGCCCCCTCGTCCGAGGCCTACCTGGACTTCTACAGGAAGGTGCTGGGGGACATCCTGGGCCCGATGGACGCGGCCCCGTGGCGCACCACGGAGGAGTTCTACCGGGCGGTGGAGGAGACGGGCCCTTCCCTCAACGTCGCCTCCTTCGTACCCCACAGCACGATACGCTTCCTGGCCATGGGCTTGGAGCGGCGTCCACCTACGCCAGCCGAGATGGCGGCCATGAAGGGGCTGCTGGCGCAGGGGATGGAGGCCGGCGCCCTGGGCCTTTCCACCGGCCTCATCTACCCGCCAGGGCTGTTCGCCGCCACCGAGGAGCTCATCGAGCTGGGGCGCGTGGCCGGTGGGCATGGCGGCATCTACGCCAGCCACATGCGCGACGAGGGCGACGGCATGCTGGACGCCGTGGCCGAGGCCCTCCGTATCGGCGAGGAGGGCGGCGTTCCGGTGCAGATCTCTCACCACAAGGCCATGCTGGAGCGCAACTGGGGCAAGGTGGAGCAGTCCATCGGTCTGATCGAGGAGGCGCGGGCTCGCGGCCTGGATGTGACGGTGGATGTCTACCCCTACACGGCCGGGAGCACCGGGCTGGGGATGCTCCTGCTGGCTGGCCGCGATGAGGACATGGCGGGTGAGCAGTTGCTGGTTGTCTCCGTCAAGCACCAGCACGAGTACGAGGGCATGACCCTGGCCGAGATCGCCCGGCGCATGGCCCTGCCTCTGCGCGAGGCCGCCCTCCGCCTGCTGGAAGAGGAGGAGAACGCCGTTGTGGTGGTGGCCTTCGCCATGAGCGAGGCAGACGTGCAGCGTGTCATGCGCTACGAGCAGGCCATGTTCGGCTCCGACGGCATCCCTTCGCCGACGGGCAAGCCCCACCCACGCCTCTACGGCACCTTCCCCCGCGTGCTCGGCCGCTACGTGCGGGAGCAGCGTCTGCTCCCCCTGGAGGAGGCGGTGAGGAAGATGACCTCTCTGCCCGCCCGAAAGCACTGGCTCTGGGAGCGGGGTGAGGTAAGGCCCGGCTTCTTCGCCGACCTCTGCCTCTTTGACCCGGAGACGGTCACTGACCGCGCTAGCTACGAGGAGCCGAGGCAGTACCCCGAAGGCATCCCCTACGTCGTCGTCAACGGAGCACTGGTCGTGGACAGCGGCGTTCACACCGGCGCTCAGCCTGGGCGGGTGCTCAGGCACGGAGGCTGACATCCCACCCATGTCGTTCTGATTAGTACGACCTGAAGCCGAGGCCAAACTCCCCCTCTGCCGCCGTCCGAATGGCCCTTGACACCCCCCACCTGCGGGGTCTCTAGTGGTGGCACCGGCGGTAGTGTAGACGGTCTCCATCCTTGGGGCCAGAAGGAGAGGTGCCTAGGTGTGTGACTGGTGTGAGCAGTATGGCGGTGGCTACGAGCGCTGGTACTTCAACCCCGCGAACTATGCCCGCCGCCTGTACAAGGTGCGGAGGGAGGAGGCGGAGGCCTCCGGCCCCGAGGCTAACCCGCAGGCGGCCGGAGGCATGAGCGTCGTCGGGCAGGAGTTCCTGGAGGCCCAGGCCCGCGGCGACCACGAGACCGTGGCTCGCATGCGCCGCGATGTCGAGCAGGTCTCCTGGCGGATCCACTTCGGCCAGGTGGTGACTAAGGAGGAGGTTGACCGCATCATCGACCTCATCTATCCGATCGGCCTCATGACCTGCGT
>CAZSSQ010000003.1:0-48827 GCA_964609465.1 uncultured Dehalococcoidia bacterium | reverse complement strand
CACCTCCATGACCATCAACTCGCCGGCGGCCGTCATCTGGGCCATGTACATCGCCGCCGCCGAGAAGCAGGGCTATCCCCGCGCTCAACTGGGCGGCACCATCCAGAACGACATCCTCAAAGAGTACATGGCCCAGAACGAGTTCATCTTCCCCCCACAGCCAGCCATGCGGCTGGTGACGGACACCATCGAGTTCGGCACCCGGGAGATGCCCCTCTGGAACACGATCAGCATCTCCGGCTACCACATCCGGGAGGCGGGCTCCACAGCGGCCCAGGAGTTGGCCTTCACCCTGGCCGACGGCATGGCCTACGTGGAGGCGGCGCTGGAGCGCGGGCTAGACATTGACGACTTCGCTCCCCGCCTGTCCTTCTTCTTCAACTCCCACAACGACTTCTTCGAGGAGGTGGCCAAGTTCCGGGCTGCCCGTCGCATCTGGGCCCGGGAGATGCGGGAGCGCTACGCGGCCAAGAGCCCGCGCTCCTGGTGGATGCGCTTCCACACGCAGACGGCCGGCTGCTCCCTCTACCCGCAGCAGCCGGAGGTGAACCTCATCCGCACCGCCATCCAGGCCCTGGCGGCCGTCATGGGCGGCAGCCAGTCCCTACACACCAACTCTCTGGACGAGGCCATCGCCCTGC
This sequence comes from uncultured Dehalococcoidia bacterium, assembly GCA_964609465.1. Classification (GTDB taxonomy): domain Bacteria; phylum Chloroflexota; class Dehalococcoidia; order DSTF01; family JALHUB01; genus CAVSBT01. The sequence goes on along the minus strand of CAZSSQ010000003.1, from coordinate 48,186 downwards.
CCAGCGAGAGGGCGGCCCTCCTCGCCCTGCGCACCCAGCAGATCATCGCCCACGAGTCCGGCGTCACCGACACTGTGGACCCCCTGGGCGGCAGCTACTTCGTGGAGCGGCTGACGTCGGACCTGGAGCGCGACTGCTACGCCTACTTCGACCGCATCCGGGCTCAGGGTGGCGTCATACCGGCCCTGGAATCGGGGTTCTTCCAGCGTGAGATCGCCGAGGCCGCCTACCGCTACCACCACGAGATCGAGACGGGCAAGCGCATTATCGTCGGCCTCAACGAGTACGTCGTCGAGCAGCCGCTGGACATCGCTATCCTGGAGATGGACCCCGAAGGAGAGAAGCGCCAGCGGGAGCGGCTGTGCCGCGTGCGGGCAGAGCGCGACGGCGCCCAGGCCGAAGCGGCCCTGCGCCGCCTTGAGGACGCCAGTCGAGGCTCCGAGAATGTCATGCCCTATCTGCTGGAGGCGGTCAACGCCTATTGCACCCTGGGGGAGATCTGCGGCGCTATGCGCCGCGTCTTCGGCGAGTACCCGGCGTCGGTGCTGGTCTAGAGTCGCGTCAACCGACGACTCCCGAAAGGAGGGGGACATGGCCTCGTATGCAGCCACCTTCGACATTGCCCCACCCCAGAAGTTCGACCGTATCCACATTGCGATCCGGGTGTTGATCGTAATCGTCCTTGGGATACTGGGCGGCGTCATCGGCTGGCTCTATGGTGCCGTCTACCTGGCGGTTCCCGTCGCGGCGGCGATCCTGATCTCTCAAAGAGGCGCCGAACGGTATCTTGCCGAGGCCGACGAGAACATGACGAAATGGCTCCGGTACCTCCTGGCGTTCTATGCCTACATGGGCCTGCTGACCGACCGGCTGCCGAATGTGGAGCCGAAGGAGACGCTGCACTTCGAGGTCGCGACCGGCGGCTCCCCCACAGCCGGCTCGACCCTTCTGCGGATAATCCTCGCTATCCCGTCCGCCATCGTCCTCGGACTGCTGGGGATCGTGGCGGGTATCCTTATGCTGTACGCGGCGATCATGATCCTGATTCAGGAGACCTATCCGGAAGGAGTGTACAACTTCCTACGCGGCGTCCTGCGCTGGGAGGCTCGATTGCTGGCTTACGTGGCTTCGTTGGTCGACGAGTACCCGCCCTTCGCACTCGACACCGGGTCGGAAGGAGCGGTGCCCGCGCCGCCGAGCGCGGGGGAACCCGAGACCGGTACCACACCGTCGTAGCGCGGCCTACCTGCCTGTTGCGCCAGGCGGGCGTGCAGCGTATCTTCGCTTCTGGGCCTGTCTCGACAACATCGCCGGTTTTCCATGCCCCGTGAGGGGTCACGTTCCAGAGGGGAGGTGTTCATGATCAGGAGAGTGGCCGTGGTGGGCGCGGGCCAGACCTACCACGAAGCAGCCAAGAGCACTCAGGCCTTTTATGACGTGGTCTTCGAAGCGGCCAGCAGGGCCCTGGAGGATGCCGCCCTGGAGAAGGGCGACATCGATACTGTCATCGCCTCCGGCTGGGATGTGGCCGACGGCCGTACGCTCTCCGACATGTACCTCGTGCCGGCGGGCGCAGGCTACCTGAAGGACTCGTCCAAGACGGCCGAGGACGGCGTCCTCGCCTTCGCCTACGCCTGCATGCGCGTAGTCTCCGGGGCCTTCGACACGGCCATGGTGGTCGCTCATGGGCACACAGAGTACCCGCCGGAGCTGGTAAGCAATCTCGTCTTCGATCCCTTCTTCTTCCGTCCCATGGGTGCTTCCACCGTCACCACCCTGGCCCTCCAGGCCTGTGCCTACGCCCATAAGCACGGCGTCACCTCTGAGCAGGCGGCGGGCGTGGTGGTGAAGAACCGCCGCAATGCCCTCGATAACCCCTACGCTCACCTCCGGAGCGCCGTGTCGGTCCAGGACGTGGTGCGCTCGCCGCCGGTGGCGTGGCCGCTGCGGGCTCTGGACTGCCCGCCCCGGTCGGTGGGGGCTGTGGCCGTAATCGTCACTACGGAGGAGAGGGTGAAGCGCATCCGCCCCGAAGGTGTGGCCTGGGTGCGCGGCATCGGCTGGGCTGTGGACGGCTACGAGATGGGCGCGGCCGACCTTTCGCGCCTGTCCTCCCTGGCCGCCGCTGCTGAACGGGCCTACGGCATGGCCGGCCTCAAGAAGCCCCTTGAAGAGCTGGACGTGGCGGAGGTGCACGACATCACCTCCTACCACGAGCTCATGGCCTATGAGGCCCTCGGCTGGGCCAAGCCCGGCGGGGGCGCCCGCCTCTTAGAGGAAGGACTCACCGGCCGGGGCGGCAAGCTTTCCGTGAACCCGTCGGGGGGCGTGCTCAGCACCAATCTGCACGCTGGCTCAGGCCTGTTGCGCGTGGCGGAGGCCGCCCTCCAGGTGACGGGCCGGGCCGGCGACCACCAGGTCGACGGGGCCCGCACGGCCCTCGCGCACGGCGCGAGTGTGGCCGCCGGGCCCGCCGCCGCTGGCAATTGCGTCGTTGTTCTGGGGAGGGACTAGCCATGCCGAGAAGAGTAGCTATCGTCGGGGTGGGTCTCACCCGCTGCTCTAGCTGGCGGCGCGATGTCGCCTACCCTGAGCTTGTCTACGAGGCGGTAAGCGCCGCCCTTCAGGACGCCGACATCGGCCCGGAGGCCATTGACGCCGTCGTCTATGGCTCCATGGACCCCTTTGACGGCGTCAATGCCCCCGAACGCTGGTGCGTCGACGCCTGCGCTGGCGCCGGTGCCCTCAACAAGCCCCTGCTCAAGATCAGCACCGGCGGCACCACCGGCGGCTCCGCGGCCCTGGGCGGCTACTATCACGTCGCCTCGGGCATGTTCGACGTGGCGCTGGTGGTGTGCTCACAGCGTGTGGGGGAGACGCTGGATGCCCAGAAGGTGCTGAACACCGTCGTGGACCCCGTCTATGAGCGGGGCTTTGGCGTGGGGGCCATCACCGTCGGCGCCATCCAGGCTGCCAGCCACATGCACCGCTACGGCACGACGGAAGAAGACCTGGCCATGGTGGCGGTGCAGAACCACGACAACTCTGCCAATAACCCCTACGCTCACCTTCGCTTCAAGTTCACGGTGGAGGACGCGCTGGCCTCGCGGGTGCTCTCCTGGCCCCTGCATCTGTCCGACTGCTGCCCATCGTCCGACGGCGCCTGCGCCGTAATCTTTGCCTCGGAGGAGAAGGCGCCGAAGCTGGCCAGGCAGCCGGCCTGGGTCCGCGCCGCCGGCCAGATCACGGACAACTACTTCATGGGTGACCGTTCCTGGGCTGAGGACTGGGATAGCTTGGCGATCCTGGCCCGCCGTATCTACCGGCTGGCCAAGATCGACAACCCCCGCCGCGAGATCGACGTTGCTGAGCTCTACCAGGCCTTCACCATCCAGCAGATCCTGGAGTACGAGGCCCTGGGCTTCTGCGAGAAGGGGGAAGGAGCCAAGCTCATGCGGGATGGGACCACCGCCATGGGGGGCGAGCTGCCGGTTTGCCCCTCCGGGGGTGTTCTCTGCACCAACCCCATCGGCGCCTCTGGCCTCATCCGGGTGGCCGAGGCGGCCCTCCAGGTGATGGGCAAGGCCGACCGTCGCCAGGTGCCCAACGTCAAGACGGCCCTGGCCCATGCCTGGGGAGCCACCATCGGCTTCCACACAATGATGATTCTCGATAAGGAGGCGCCCTAGCGCCTCGCCCAGCGCGCACCCGCCCAGATGAGCGGCCGTCTGGCCGCCTCTGGCGGAAGGGAGTGAAAGATGACTACTGAACAGGAAGAGCCCCTTATTGTGGAGGGCAGGTGGGACATCCCCTACCGGCACACGGCGGGTAAGGCCGCCAGCCGCTTTCTGCGGGAGCTAAAGGAGAACAAGCGCATCGTGGGGGTGCGCTGCCCCAAGTGCCAGCGGGTGCTGGTGCCGCCCCGCTCCTTCTGCGAACGCTGCTTCGTCGCCATCGACGAGTGGGTGCCGCTGCAGGACCGCGGCACTCTGGATACCTTCACCATCATCTATGAGCAGTTCCTGGGCATGCCGCCGCCTCCTTACTGCGTGGGCATGATCAAGCTGGAAGGCGCCGACACCTCCCTGATGCACTACATCTCCGGGGTGGACATGGCTGACCTGGAGAAGGCGAAGCAGAACATACGCGTCGGCATGAAGCTTCAGGCCGTGTGGAAGGACGAGCGGGAGGGACGCATCAGCGACATTCTCTACTTCAAGCCGGTCTAGGGTTCGAGGGGGCCTGCCACCGGCGGGCCCCCTCGGCATAATAGCCAAGGAGGCAGCCGTGAAGCCTTTTCGCCGGCCGGGGCAGTTGCCCTTCAAGATGCCCTTCGCGAAGGCGGTGGAAAACCTGCGTAAGCACGCCCTGAGCCGTGACGACTACGACCCGGCCACCCTTTTCGTCTGGGGCCAGATGAACGCCGTCGCCGTCATCGAGATGTTGAAGGAGGTGGAGACCCGCTGCGGGAAAGAGGGGCAGCGCGCCTGCATCGACGCCCTGCAGCGGGTCGGGCAGCGCATGGCCAGGGAGAGCGTTGAAGGGGTGGAGGTCCCGCCCAACCTGAGCGCCGTGGAGGTGGGCTCACTCTGGTGCTCCTGGATCAACGAGATCTGCTACGCCTCCATCGAGGAGCCTCACGTAGAAGGGCCCGACGCTTTCTCCTTCGACATCCTCTATTGCCCGCACCAGGACATCTACAGCGCCGACGACTGCCGCGTACAGCGATACGTGGTGCAGGGCCTGACCCGCGGTTTCGCTGAGGCGTTTCCCCAGGCGCAGGGCAGCGCTGCCGGCCTGCAGGGCTTCAACGCCGCCTTCGAGATGACCATCCCTGCCGGCGCCCCTATCTGCCGCTTCCGCATCTGGCGGCGCCAGTCGGGAGAAGCCGGGGACGCCTGGCGGTCCTACTCCGGCAAGCTGGCCCAGCGCGCCCTCCGTCGCGCCGGCCGGGAGGAACAGTAGCGCGCAGGGTCCTAGGGCTTCACGCGCTGGTTGTAGTCGCGGATGATCTCTGTGGCCTTGCGGGCGGCGTCGTCGAGGGCATCGGCCGGGGACTTGGTGCCCACGATCATTTCCTCCATGGCAGTGGCCACTGCATCCCGCACCTGAGGAAAGGGCCCCAGCAGGGCGCCCTGGGTGGCGCGGTTGCGGGCCCCGGCCACCAAGTGCTCGGGGGCGATGCGGAAGTACGGGTGGCTGGCCTCCACGTCTCGGGCGGCGGGCTCCTCATAGGCCAGGTGGCGGATGGGGAAGTAGCCAGTTCCGGCATACCAGTCCGCCTGCTGGGCCGGCTCCACCAGGAACTTGATGAATTTCCAGGCTGCCTCCTGCTCGGCCTCCGGCCGGCTCTTGATGATCCAGAGGGAGGCGCCGCCGACGATCATTCCACCGTCTGAGCTCTGAGGCGCCGGGAGCGGCGCGACAGCCATCTCCACGCCGGCCGGGCCGCCTCCACCCTCAATGACGTTGAGCACGGAGCGCAGAGCGGCAGAGGTACCGATAGTCATGGCAGCGCGGCCAGAGCCCACTGCCAGCAGATGGTCGGTGCCGGTGGGGTTGCGGCCGACGTTGAAGGCCAGGCCCTCCTCCACCATGTCGTGCCACCACTGGAAGATGGCCTTGCCCTCGGGCCCGTTGAAGATGGCCTCGGTGGGCCTGCCGTCACGCCCGTTGCCGTTGTTGACGTAGAGGGCGCCGGCATTGGCCAGCATCTGCTCGAAGTACCACGGGCTGATCTCCAGGGCGATGCCGGAGCGGGTGATGTTGCCCTGGCTGTCCCGCTTCACGAGCTTTCGGGAGTACTCCGTCAGCTCTTCCAGGGTCTGGGGCGGCTTCTCCGGGTCCAGGCCGACCTCGCGGAACGAGTTCTTTTCATACAAGAGGACCGGGTTAGAGACGTTGAAGGGCATGGAGTAGAGGCGGTCGCCGACACGGTAGTAGTCCAGGAGCCGCGGCTCGAAGTCGGACAGGTCATAGCTCTCCCGGTCGATGAAGTCCTGGATGGGGGTCACCTCCTGGCTATCGATCATGAGCTGGGTGGCGACGTCGTGCATCTGGATCATAGTGGGCACGTTGCCGGAAGGCAGGGAGGCGATGAACTTGTTCAGGGAATCGACGTAGTTGCCCTGGAAGACCAGCTCCACTTTCACCTCGTCCTGCGTGCTGTTGAAGCGGGCCGTCAGAGCCTCCAGGGCATCGCGATTGGCAGCGTTCATGGAGTGCCAGAAGGTGATGCTCACCGGGCCGGCAGGCAGGGTCTCTGTCGGCGCCTCAGCGCCGCCTGCGCAAGCGGCCACCAGGAAGGCCAGCACCGGGGTCAGCAGAAAGAGGGTTCTTCGCACTTGGGGCCCCCTCCGTAGTCTTCAATGAAGGACGGTACAGGGGCAGCCGTCCAGAGCCGTAGAGGAGGGGCGGCGCTACTCCTTCAGGCGCTGATTATACTCCTTGATCACTTGGGTAGCCTCGCTGGCGGCGTGGTCTATGGCCTCATCGGGCGGGGTGTCAGTCAGAATCATGGACTCGATGGCGGTCGCGACGATTTCGGAGTGGATCTTGGAGAAGGGGCCCAGGATCGGGCCCTGGGTGGCGCGGTTGCGGGCGCCCTCCTGGAGCTGCTGTGGGGCGACGCGCAGGTAGGGATACTTGGCCTCTGCCGCCTGGGCAGCGGGCTTATCGAAGGCGTCCCGGCGGATGGGGAAGTAGCCGGAGCCGCCGTACCAGGTGGCCTGCTGGTCGGGCTCCACCAGGAAGCGGATGAACTTCCAGGCTGCCTCCTGCTCAGCCTCGGGGCGGGCCTTGACGATCCAGAGGGAGGCGCCGGCTACGATGACGCCTCCCTCCGAGCTCTGGGGGCCGGGCAGGGGGCCTACGCCGAGTTCCACGTCCTTCGCGCCGCCGGCCTCGAGAACGTCGAAGATGGAGCGGAGGGCGGCGGAGGTGGTGATGGTCATGGAGGCGCGGCAGGAGGCGATGGCCAGAAGGCCGTCGGAGTAGGTGGGGTTGCGGCCGACGTTGAAGGCGAGGCCGCTCTTCACCATGTCAGCCCACCACTCGAAGATGGCCTTGCCTTCGGGGCCGTTGAAGACGGCCTCGGTGGCGCGGCCCTCGCGGCCGTTGCCGTTGTTGACGTAGAGGGCGCCCGCCTTGGCCAGCATCTCCTCGAAGTGCCAGGGGCTGACGTCGAGGGCGATGCCGGAGCGGGTGATGTTGCCGGAGCTGTCCTTCAGGAGGAGCTTCTGAGAGTACTCCTTCACGTCCTCCAGGGTCTGGGGTGGCTTTTCGGGGTCGAGGCCGACCTCGCGGAAGTCGTTCTTATTGTAGTAGAGGACGGGGCTGGAGAGGTTGAAGGGCATGGGGTAGAGGCGGTCGCCGACGCGGTAGTAGTCGAGGACGCGGGGCTCGAACGGTGAGAGGTCATAGCCATCCCGGTCGATGAAGTCCTGGATGGGGGTTATCTCTTGGCTATCGATCATCAGTTGGGTGGCGATGTCGTGCATCTGGATGATGGCAGGCAGCTCGCTGGCGCGGCCCAGGCTGGCGAGGAACTTGTTCAAGGAGTCGTCATAGGTCCCCTGGAAGACGAGGTTGACGGTCACCTCGTCCTGGGAGCTGTTGAAGGTTTGGACGAGGGCCTTGAGGGTGTTCTCGTTGGCGGCGGTCATGGAGTGCCAGAAGGTGATGCTGACAGGGCCGGCGGGCTGGGTCTCCTGAGGCGCCTCGCCGCCGCCGCCACAGGCCGCCGCCAGCAGGATCAGCAGCGGGGTCAGCAGGAATACGGCTCTTCGCACTAGTCTTTCCCTCCTGGTTCTTCGAGGGTGCGCGTAGCGGAAACGGTCGGGTGCGGTGCGCGAGGGAGCGCTACTCCTTCACGCGCTCATTGTAGTCCTTGATCAGTTCGGTGGCCTCGCTGGCGGCCTTGTCTATGGCCTCATCGGGCGGCGTGTCTGTCAGGATCATGGACTCGATTGCGATGTAGATGACGTCGCTGCGGATCTTGGCGAACGGGCCCAAGATAGCGCCCTGGGTGGCGCGGTTGCGGGCGCCCTCCTGGAGCTGCTGCGGGGCGACGCGCAGGTAGGGGTACTCGGCCTCGGCCTGCTGCGCCGCCGGCTCATCGAAGGCATCACTGCGGATGGGGAAGTAGCCGGAGCCGGCGTACCAGGTGGCCTGCTGCTCGGGTTCCACCAGGAACTTGAGGAACTTCCAGGTTGCCTCCTGCTCGGCCTCGGGCCGCGTCTTCACTATCCAGAGGGAGCCGCCGCCGACGATGGCGCCTCCGTCCGGGCTCTGGGGTCCGGGCATGGGGCCTACGCCGAGTTCGACGCCCTGGGCGCCACCGGCCTCGAGAACGTCGAAGATGGAGCGCAGGGCGGCGGAGGTGGTGATGGTCATGGAGACGCGGCCGGAGCCGATGGCGAGGAGGCCCTCGGCGCTGCTGGGGTTGCGGCCGACGTTGAAGGCGAGGCCGCTCTTCACCATGTCAGCCCACCACTCGAAGATGGCCTTGCCTTCGGGGCCGTTGAAGACGGCCTCGGTGGCGCGGCCCTCGCGGCCGTTGCCGTTGTTGACGTAGAGGGCGCCCGCCTTGGCCAGCATCTGCTCGAGGTACGGCGGGCTAACGTCCAGGGCGATGCCGGAGCGGGTGATATTGCCGGAGCTGTCCTTCTGGAGGAGCTTCTCCGAGTACGCCTTCACGTCCTCGAGGGTCTGGGGCGGCTTCTCGGGGTCGAGGCCGACCTCGCGGAAGTCGTTCCTGTTGTAGTAGAGGACAAGGCCGGAGAGGTTGAAGGGCATGGGGTAGAGGCGGTCGCCGACGCGGTAGTAGTCGAGGACGCGGGGCTCGAACGGTGAGAGGTCATAGCCATCCCGGTCGATGAAGTCCTGGATGGGGGTTATCTCTTGGCTATCGATCATCAGTTGGGTGGCGATGTCGTGCATCTGGATGATGGCAGGCAGCTCGCTGGCGCGGCCCAGGCTGGCGAGGAACTTGTTCAAGGAGTCGTCATAGGTCCCCTGGAAGACGAGGTTGACGGTCACCTCGTCCTGGGAGCTGTTGAAGGTTTGGACGAGGGCCTTGAGGGTGTTCTCGTTGGCGGCGGTCATGGAGTGCCAGAAGGTGATGCTGACAGGGCCGGCGGGCTGGGTCTCCTGAGGCGCCTCGCCGCCGCCGCCACAGGCCGCCGCCAGCAGGATCAGCAGCGGGGTCAGCAGGAATACGGCTCTTCGCACTAGTCTTTTCCTCTTGATCCTTCCAGGACGCGCGTAGGAAGCGGAAGCGTGATCTGCGCCAGGCGGGCTATTGCTTCACGCGTTCATTGTAGTCCTTGATCAGTGCGGTGGCTTCGCTGGCGGCGCCATCCAGAGCCTCGTCGGGCGGGGTGCCCGTCAGGAGCATAGACTCGAAGGCGGTGGCGATGACCTCCCAGCGGATCTTGGTGAAGGGGCCCATGATGGCGCCCTGGGTGGCGCGGTTGCGGGCGCCCTCCTGGAGCTGCTGGGGGGCGACGCGCAGGTAGGGGTAGCTAACTTCCGCCTCCTTGGCCGCGGGCTTGTCGAAGGCGTCGCTGCGGATGGGGAAGTAGCCGGAGCCGGCATACCACTCGGCCTGCTGGTCGGCTTCCACCAGGAACTTGAGGAACTTCCAGGCTGCCTCCTGCTCGGCCTCGGGCCGGGCCTTGATGATCCAGAGGGAGGCGCCCCCGACGACGATGCCTCCTTCCGCGCTCTGGGCCGCCGGCATGGGCCCTACCCCCAGCTCCACGCCCTTCGCGCCGCCGGCCTCAATGATGTCGAAGACGGAGCGGAGGGCGGCGGAGGAGCCGATGGTCATGGAGGCGCGGCCGGAGGAGATGGCCAGCAGATGGTCGGCTCCGCTGGGGTTGCGCCCGACGTTGAAGGCGAGGCCGCTCTCTACCATGTCTGCCCACCACTCGAAGATGGCCTTGCCTTCGGGGCCGTTGAAGACGGCCTCGGTGGCGCGGCCCTCGCGGCCGTTGCCGTTGTTGACGTAGAGGGCGCCCGCCTTGGCCAGCATCTGCTCAAGATACCAGGGGCTGATCTCCAGGGAGATGCCGGAGCGGGTGATGTTGCCGGAGCTGTCCTTCTGGAAGAGCTTCTCCGAGTACGCCTTCACGTCCTCCAGGGTCTGGGGCGGCTTCTCGGGGTCGAGGCCGACCTCGCGGAAGTCGTTCTTATTGTAGTAGAGGACAGGGCTGGAGAGGTTGAAGGGCATGGAGTAGAGGCGGTCGCCGACGCGGTAGTAGTCGAGGACGCGGGGCTCGAAGTTAGAGAGGTCGTAGTCTTCTCTGTCGATGAAGTCCTGGACGGGGGTGATCTCCTGGCTGTCGATCATGAGCTGGGTGGAGATATCCTCGATCTGGATGAGGGCAGGCAGCTCGCTGGCGCGGCCCGAGCTGGCCAGGAACTTGTTCAAGGAGTCATTGTAGGTCCCCTGGAAGACAGGATTGACCACGACCTCGTTCTGGGAGCTGTTGAACTCCTGGACGATGGTCTCCAGGGTCTTCTCGTTGGCGGCGGTCATGGAATGCCAGAAGGTGATGCTTACCGGGCCGGCCGGCTGTGTCTCCTGAGCGGTCTTCTCGCCGCCACCACCACAGGCGACGACAAGAACCAAAGCGGGAGCGACGAGGAGCAGCACGAGGATCCTTCGCATTTCGTACCCCCTTCCCTGTGACGTGTCTGCTATCTGGCGACCAAGTCTGCTAGCCCTTGATGGCCCCGGTCATGAGCCCCCGCACCAGCTGCCGCTGGAAGATCACGATGATGATGAGCATGGGCAGCAGGGCGATGATGGTACCCGCCATTACGACGTTTATGGAGTCGATCTCCTGGGAGGCCAGGCCTGCCAGCCCGATCTGCACCGTCCGGTAGTTGTCGGAGTTGGTGACCAGGAGCGGCCAAAGGTACTGGTTCCAGGCCAGGAGGTAGGAGAAGACGGCCAGCGTCCCCAGTGCCGGCTTGGAGAGCGGCAGCACCACGTGCCAGAGGAAGCGCAGGTGTCCGTACCCGTCGATGGCGGCGGCGTCGCGCAGCTCCAGGGGAATGGTCATGAAGTGCTGACGCATGAGGAAGGTGCCGAAGGCAGTGGCCAGGAAGGGGATTGTGAGCGCTTGGTACGAGTCCAGGCTCAGTATCTTGCCACCCAGCACGCCGCCCATCATCTGGACTGTCTGGAAGTTCGGGATGATGGAGGCCTCGAAGGGCACCATGAGGGTGGACAGGAACAAGATGAAGAGGAAGTTGCGCAGCGGAAAACGCATGAAGGCGAAGGCGTAGGCGGCGACGACGGAGGTAGCTAGCTGCCCGATAGTGATGACGCTGGACTGGGCGAAGCTGTTGAACATGTAGCGCGCCAGGGGCACCGACTCCATGGCTTTCTTGTAGGCGCCGAGCTCGGGGTGAGGTGGGAAGAGCTTCGGCGGGTAGGAGATGGCTTGCTCCTTCGGCAGGAGGCTGTTCACCACCGCCAGGTATATGGGCAGGATCACGATCGCGGCGCCCAGCATCAGTGCGGCGTATGTCAGGGCTACTTGTGCCACGCGGCCGTAGCGGATGCGCAGAGTCATCGGTAGAAGACCTTCCCCGCCAGGAAGCGGAACTGGACGAGGGTGAAAGCGAGCACTAGCACGAAGAGGGCGACGGCCCTCACCGCTGCTGCGCCGTATTCAAAGTTGATGAAGGCGTCAGTATAGATCGAGTAGACGATGACATTGGTGGCGTCCAGCGGGCCGCCCCGGGTGAGGATGTGGATCTGTCCGAAGGACTGGAAGGCATTGATGGATGCGACGATGACGACGAAAAGGAGCGCCGGCGAGAGCATGGGCAGCGTGATGTGGCGCAGGAGGGACCAGGGGCTGGCGCCGTCCACGCGGGCGCTCTCATACAGCTCCTGGGGGATGTTCTGGAGGGCGGCCAGAAGTACCAGGGTGGTAAACCCTATGTTCAGCCAGATGGTCGTGAGGGACACAGCCATGAGGGCCGGGCCGCTGTCCCAGGTCTCCCTCCATGCCGGGTCCGTCAGCCAGCTGACGCGGGGGAGGTCAAACTGGCCCAGCACCCAGTTGACGATGCCAGCGCTGGGGTTCAGGAGCATCAGCCACATGACTGCCGCCACCGCCACCGAGGCGGCAATGGTGGAGGAGAAGACCGTGCGGAAGAAGAGAGACCCTCGCAGGCGCTGGTTGGCCAGCAGGGCGAACACCAGCCCCAGCGTCATCCCCGTGGGCACCGTGTAGAGGGCGAAGAGGACGGTCACCCCTAGGCTCTTGCGGAAGTCTGGGGATGTCAGCACCTCCCGATACTGGTCGAAGCCGACGAACTCCTGGCCGTGCCCGAAGGGGTCGCTAACGAAGAAACCAAGATAGACCGACTTGACGAGGGGATAGAAGACGAACGCGCCGAACAGGCACAAAGGGATAGCGAGGAAGAGCATGCCGCCCCCGAAGCGGGACAGCTCTCCCAGCCAGGGATACCTCCGCCTTAGAGGAACCGGTGCCGGGAGCGCCGCTGTTGCGGCGTCGCCGCTCTTCATCAGGCCAGCCTCTGCCCGCTGGCTCGATCGAAGAGGTGGAGGTTCTCTACCAGGACGGTGAGGGGGACTATCTCCGCAGGCTTCAGCTTCACCCGGGCGTCGAGGCGGGCTACCAGTGTGGTATCGCTCCGCGAGAAGGTGACGTGGGCCTCGTTGCCCAGGTACTCCACCAGGTCCACCATCGCCCCAATGGTAGCCGACACGGCGCCGCTGCCCTCGCTGCCACCCACGTACAGGTGCTCGGGGCGGATGCCGACCATGACCTCGCCGTCGGACGCATCCGTGGCGCCGTGGGCCTGCTGCGTGTCCAGCCGGAAGCTGCCCACCTGGCTATCGGCGAAGACGTCGCCGTCGCGGCTCTCTAGGCGGGCCGGGAACATATTCATGGCCGGGCTGCCGATGAACCCGGCGACGAAGATGTTGCCTGGTCGGTCGTAGACCTCCTGGGGCGGCCCCACCTGCTGCAGCACCCCCTGCTCCAAAATGGCGATACGGTCGCCCATGGTCATGGCCTCCACCTGGTCGTGGGTAACGTAGATGAAGGTAGTCTGGAGCAGGCGGTGCATCTTGACAAGCTCGGCCCGGGTCTGCACCCTCAGCTTGGCGTCCAGGTTAGAGAGGGGCTCGTCCATTAGGTAAACGACGGGCCGGCGGACTATGGCCCTTCCCAGGGCCACGCGCTGCCGCTGGCCACCCGAGAGTTCGCCGGGCTTGCGACGGAGCAGCTCCCCAAGGCCGAGGTTCTGGGCTGCCTCCTTGACCAGCGTGTCGATCTCGCGGCGTTTGAGCCCGCGCATGCGCAGCCCAAAGGCGATGTTGTTGTAGACGCTCATGTGGGGGTAGAGGGCATAGTTCTGGAAGACCATGGCCACGTCGCGGCGCTTGGGCTCCACGTCGTTCACTATCTGGTCTTTGATGAGGATGTTGCCGTTGGTGGGCTCCTCTAGGCCGGCCACGATGCGCAGGGCGGTGGACTTGCCGCATCCCGAGGGCCCCAGAAGGACGATGAACTCGCGCTCAAGGACCTCCACCGAGAAGTCCTTGAGGGCGACGACGTCGCCGAAGAACTTGCTTACGTTGTCGAAGGTTACGAGGGTCATGGTTTCAAACAGGGGTCGCACACGGCCGGCCTGCGATGCTCTGCAGAGAATCTGACAGGTCGGCGTCCCGCCGTCAAGGGGTCTGGCGTCTCAACTTGCCGTGACCAGCCCACCGGCCGGCGCAGACTTGCGCCTCTCGCCCCCTGACCGTCCGAGCGTAGTTTACTACATGTTGGCTGCCTCTGGGGATGGTCGGAGGAAGATGAACCAGCCATTTCCGTTCCCACTGCCCTGAGGGATACCCCTTTCCTCTCCCCGGCGTACTCCTTTGGCCACAAGTGATCGTCCAAACATCTACAGATTGGCCGAAGACTGCCGATATAAGACATCGGGTGCCGCTTCACGCTATCGACGGGGAGCTGTGCCCGTCACAAGAGTCGGGGCAGGTCCCGGCACGAGGATTGAATCTGCGCCAAGGAGTCGGCGACCCCCATTTCCTCCCCGTTCGCCGATGACGCTGGCGCCAGGAGGGTAGACAGCGTGGAGGCGGCCAGACTTCTCGCTATTCTGCGACGGTGGTGGTGGTTGCTGTTGCTGGGTATTGCCCTTGGCGGCGGCGCCAGCTACGTCGTCAGCAAAGCCATGACGCCCATCTATCGGGCATCGACGACTCTCCTAATCAACCAGACCCAGACCCCTGGCGTCATCGCCTACAACGACATCCTGACCAGCGAGCGCCTCACCAAGACCTACAGCGAGCTCGTCACCAAGCGGCCGGTGCTGGAAGAGGTCATCAGCCTCGTCGGGCAGCCCAAAGACGCTGAGACCCTGCGCGACATGGTCAGCGTCAGCGTGATACGGGACACACAGCTTCTGCGCCTGTCCGTGGAGAGCGACGACCCCGCCCTGTCCACCATCCTGGCCAATGCCACTGCGCAGGCCTTCATCGCTGAGAACGACATGAAGGACTTGAGCCGGCCAGGCAGCGTCAGCGTGGTGGAGCTGGCAACGATGCCCACCAGCCCCGTCAAGCCCCAGGTCGGCCTTAGCGTGGTTCTGGGCCTCATCGCTGGCCTGGTGGTGGCTGCTGGCCTGGTTCTCCTCATGGAGTACCTGGACGACACGGTGAAGTCCGAACAGGACGTGGAACGGCTGGCGGGCCTCACTACCCTGGGCATGGTGGCGCGTTTCGGTCGGCGGAGGTCCCGCGAGCCCGTGAGCGGCTACGGGTCGCGGAGCCCGGCCGCCGAGGCCTATCGCGCCATCCGTACCAGTGTCCAGTTCGCCACCATGGACCGGCTGGGGCAAGTCCTGCTGGTAACCAGTCCGAACGCCGGCGACGGCAAGTCCACCACAGCCGCCAACCTGGCGGTGACCATGGCCTCCGCTGGCAAACGAGTGGTGCTGGTGGATGGCGACCTGCGCAAGCCCTCTCTGCACCAGATCTTCAACCTGGAGAACAGGGTGGGCCTCACGAGCGCTCTCCTCTCCGGCAACGGCGCCCGCTCCTGCATCCAGCCGAGCGGGTTTGACAGCCTTTCGGTGCTGACGAGCGGCCCACTGCCGCCCAACCCTTCGGAGCTTCTCTCCTCTTCGCGCATGCGCGACCTGATGGAGGCGATGCGACGGGAGGCGGACGCGGTGATCATGGACAGCCCACCCGCCCTGGTGGTCACCGATGCCACTCTCCTGGCGGCCCTGGCCGACGGCACGGTTCTGGTGGCGGAAGCCGGTCGCACCCGCTCCGCTGCCCTGCGCCAGGCCGTGGACGGACTGAGCAGGGCCACCGACCGCCTGTTGGGGGTTGTCCTTAACAAGGCAGGCCGCCGGGCGGCTCCCGGCTACC
The DNA here is from genome assembly GCA_964609465.1 of uncultured Dehalococcoidia bacterium. GTDB lineage: Bacteria > Chloroflexota > Dehalococcoidia > DSTF01 > JALHUB01 > CAVSBT01. Next base: position 32,747 of record CAZSSQ010000003.1, on the reverse strand, counting down.
GTCACTACTACCACGCCGATGATACCGCTCGTAAGCGCAAGTCATCGCGTGCGCGTACACCGCGTTCAACGGAGGAGCCTGTCGGTGCGGAGAAGAGGGCCGCCTAGGGCTGGCAGAGGCGAGGACAAGCGCCAACCTGGGTGCGGCGCTTGCATCCTCGAGGCTGCCGGGCGGTCAGGAATAAGGGTGATGCCTTACCCAAAGATTCGGCGGCCCTGCCGATAACCCTTTAGAGGTATCCGGCAGGCCGGGCTTGCCACCTGAGGAGTAGGCAGAAAGTGACATGGATGCCCAGTCGGGCTCGCTGGAGGTGGGTGCTGGCCACAGCAGCCCTGGTGGCCGTGGTGGGCGCCGCGGTCTGGGTGCTGGCAGGCAATTTCGGTGGTGGCTCGCCAGCGCCGGAGCTGTTGGTGGTGCCCACAGTGGCGCCCCGGCCCACGGCGACGGTGAAGCCAACGATCACTCCCGTCCCCTCACCCGTAACGGCGCCCCCTGTCCGCCTGCTGATACCCGCCATCGGCGTGGACGCCCCCGTCACAGTGAAGGGTCTGCGGGCCGATGCGGTCATGGACGTGCCCGATGGGCCGGAGGATGTGGCCTGGTACAACTTCACGGCCCGGCCGGGGATGGCCGGCAACGCCGTCCTCTCCGGCCACCTGGACTATCACAACTACGGCGCGGCCGTCTTCTGGCGGCTGAACGAGCTAAGCCAAGGGGACATCGTCGAGATGCGTCTGGCTGATGGCTCAGTCCTGCGCTACCAGGTGTCCCTCAAGTTGTCCTACGACGCTCGCATGGCGCCGGTGTCGGAGATCGTGGGGCCCACGAGCAAGGAGGTTGTCACCCTCATCACTTGCGGCGGCACCTTCGACAGCGGGTCCCGGAACTACAGCAACCGGCTGGTGGTGCGGGCGGAACGAATCTGAATCGTAGGGAAAGGAGGTAGTCATGAAAGGCATATGGAGGTGGGCACGGAGCGGTATCGTGCTGGCGCTGGGCGCCCTGGTGGCCTGGATGGCCCTTCCCGGCGGCGCTCAGGCGCAGTACCCGCCGCCCACCGGCAGTGTCACCCTGTCGGTCTCCAGTGCGGCGCCTGCGGTCGGCGAGAGCGTCGTCCTCGGCGTCCAGATCGTTAGCCCGACAGGGGCTCCGGTGGCTGGCGCGTCCTGCTCGTTCGCCATCACAGAGCAGCCGGGCACCGACGCCTACGTCGTGGCCGGGCCGGTCGCCACTGACGCCGTCGGCATGGCTGAGACGACGCTGGACGTCGGCAGCACGCCGGGCCTCATCAGTGTTCAGGCTCAGTGCGGCGAGCTCTCGGCGCTGACCAGCGTGGTCGCTGGCGCTGCCCAGGCTGTGTCTCTGCCCGCCACGGGTGAAGGGTCGATGGCCTCGAGTGGCGGGTCCTTCCCGTGGCTGGTCGCCCTGGCCGCCGGCGTCGTTCTGGCGCTGGCCGCAGTGGGCGTCCGCCGGGTGGGCTCTCGTCGCTCCAGCTAAGAGAGACAGCGCACACTCTTTCGTTCGGCTAGCCTTAGGGGCTCAGGGCGGGCTACGAGTACCCCCGCCTCGAGCCCCCATGAGGGCAGGGAAGTGCTCAGGAGGATGCGGGCCAGATCGTGGATGGCTCTTGGCCTCGCGGCAGGGACGCTTTTCCTCGCCGTTGCTCTGGGCCTCCACTACCGGGCTCTCTACGCCGACGTGGCAGAGGGGCGGAGCCTGCTGCTCGAAGCTCAGGACATCCTCGAAACCAGCCGGCTGGATGTCGGCGAGGAGGACCTGGCCCAGGCCGATGATCGCCTGGTCCGGGCGGGCCAGCTCTTCCATTCGGCTCAGCGCCGCCTGGACCGCGACCCCTTCCTGAAGGTGGCTGGCCTTGTCCCCCGGGCCTCAGACCAGGTAGAGGCGGGTCGGGAAATGATGGAGATCGGCGTCGAGGCTAGCCTGGCGGGCCGCCTGGCAGTAGAGGCCGCCCGCGACTTCGACGCCGTGCGCATGGAAGAGGGGGGCACCCTTCCGGAGAAATCGGTGGTGCTGCTGGAGCGCGCGAGGCCCGAAATGGACTCACTGGAGTCGTGCCTGGCCGCCATAGACGAGCATCGAGACCGCATCGACGAACACGGTCTCCTGCCCCCTCTGGCAGCCGCTGTCCGCGAGCTGGACGAACAGCGAGAGCGGGTTCGTGAGCTGGCGCAGGACTACCGGCGTGCCCAGGAGCTGGTGCCCTCGGTGCTCGGCTTCTCCGGCCCCCGGACCTACCTGGTGCTGGCCCAGAACAACGCCGAGATCCTGCCGACCGGAGGGCTCATCTCCGTTTACGGCCTCATCACCGTCCGGGAGGGGCGCATCGAGAAGATGTTCTTCGAGGACGCCGTTGCCTTCAGCGAGCGCTGGACGAAGGCTGGCAACTACGCGACGCCGCCGGGCCCCCTGGCCAACTACCTGCTGAAGGGCTGGAGCTGGAACCTGGCCCTGGCCAACTGGTCGCCTGACTTCCCGACGGCGGCCCGCCAGGCCCAGTGGTTCTTTGAGGCGGGCGGCGGCCAGCCGGTAGACGGCGTCATCGGCATCACCGTCACTACCCTGGAGAGGCTCCTCGGCGTCACGGGGCCCGTGGACGTGCCCGAGTACGGGGTGCGCGTGACCAGCGAGAACGCGCTGGACGTTATCGAGGCCCACACCCGCAGCCCTGCCCACCCGGGCGATGACCGCAAGGCCATCGTCGCCCTCATCGCCGACGAGGTGCTGGAGCGCGTCCTCCACGCCCAGCCCTCCCAATGGTCCCCTCTCCTGGACACACTGGAGGAGGTTGGCGACAGCAAGGACCTCCTCATCTACCTGAATGACGCCAATGAGCAGCGCCTGGTGGGGGAGATGGGCTGGGACGGTGGCCTCCGCGACGTCCCTGGCGACTACCTGATGGTCGTCGACGCCAGCGTCAACAGCACGAAGCTGAACATAGCCATCGAGCAGACCGTCCGCCTGGACGTGACCCTGGATGAGCTGGGGAATGCCCGCCACCAGGTCACCCTGGGTTACGTGAACAACCTGCCGCGCTGGCAGGAGGGCCGCGACCCGGAGCTGGTGCGCCGGCTTATGCTGGGCGGCACCTACGGCGGCTACGTTCGCCTGCTGACACCGCCTGAGAGCCACCTTGTTGCTGCCACCGAGCGGGGACGGAGTATCGGCGTGGAGGAGATCTCCGAGGAAGACGGCAAGACCGTCTTCGGCCGGTTCTTCGCCCTGCCCTCGGGCCAGGACAAGGCCCTCCAGATCGAGTACGTCTCCCCCACCATCGTCGATACGGGGCCGGGCTACTGGGAGTACCGGCTGTTCATCCAGAAGCAGCCGGGGGCGGCGCCCATGCCGCTCCAGGTGAGCTTCTCGCTGCCCCAGGGCGGCCGAGCGCTGTCGCTGGAGGTGGACGGCAAGAGCCAAGGCCCGGTATCGGCACTTACCCTGGACCTCCGGCGGGACGCGGAGCTGGTGCTTCGGTTTGAGGTAGAGCCGATGGGGTGAAGGCAGTTCTTCTCGATCGTGACGGCGTGATCAACGTTGACCACGAGGGTTATGTGACCTCCTGGAGCCAGTTTCGCCTCCTGCCGGGAGTCCTGGAGGGACTTTGTCAGTTGACGGCGGCCGGATACCGGCTGGCCGTGGTCACCAACCAGGCCGTCGTCGGCCGGGGGCTGGCCTCCGCCGCGGAGGTGGAGGAGCTCAACGCCCGCATGGTATCGGCCCTAGCCGAAGGCGGCGCCCGTATCGACGCTGTGCTCTGCTGTCCCCACGCTCCGGAAGAGGGCTGCGTCTGTCGCAAGCCGCAACCCGGTTTGCTCATCGAGGCCGGCCGCCGCCTGGGCGTGGCCCCGACCGATACCTGCGTCATCGGCGACTGGGTGGACGACATCGCGGCGGCCCGCGCTGCTGGCTGCGCCGTGCCCATCCTGGTGCTGACAGGCCGCGGCCGTCGTGCCCTGCCCCTGGCGCGGGCGGCCGGCCTGGGCCCCTTCCTGGTCGCTCGCGACCTGCTGGCGGCGGCGCAGGCCATCGTCTCCTGGGGCGGCGACGATGTCGTGAAAACGCAGGCATCCACGGAAGCGTTCAAGGCTTCAGGGAGGTATGCACCATGAAGGCGATGATCCTGGCCGCTGGCGAAGGAACCCGCCTGCGGCCTCTCACAGAACACTGCCCCAAGCCCATGCTGCCCGTAGGGGGGAGGCCGCTGCTGGAGCATCTCCTGAAGCTGTTGTGCAGCCACGGCGTTAGGGAAGTGGCCATCAACCTCCACTACCGCCCCGAGGCGGTAACCAGCCACTTCGGCGATGGCTCCGGCCTGGGGGTGAAGATCGCCTACTCCCTTGAGAAGCATCTCTTGGGGACAGCCGGCGCCCTGAGGAGGATGGCTTCCTTCCTGGATGATACCTTCATCGTTCTCTGCGGCGACCTGCTTACGGACACTGACCTGACGTCGCTGGTCGAGTACCACCGCTGGCGTGGCGCCGTGGCCACCACGGCCCTCCACCGAGTGGAGGAGCCCGGTCGTGCCGGCCTGGTGGACGCCGCCCCCGACGGGCGCATCTTCCGCTTCGAGGAGAAGCCGCCCCGGAGCCGTCGCTTCACGAACCTGGCCTCCGCCGGCATCTACGTCTTTGAGCCCTCGGTCCTGGCTGAGATCCCCGAAGGTCCTCCCAGCGACCTGGGCCACGACCTGTTCCCGTGCCTCATCAACAAGGGCCTGCCCGTCTACGGCCTGGAAGGAGTGGGGCAGGTGCTGGACATCGGCTCGCCCGAGCGCTACGCCCTGGCGCAGGTCATGCTCCCCTCCCTGGCTCTGAACGGGCACAATGGCCGGAACGGCGCTGTCATCCCCTTCCCAGCTCGGCGACAGGCCCCCTCGACGGTAACGGCTCCGAAGCCCAGCCATGGGCCGAACGGGGCCAGGGGCGTCATCAACGGTTTCCTGGCGGAGGCGCGTGCTGTCTTGGAGCGTGTCGATTCCCTGGACGTGGAGGCGGCCGTGTTCTTGCTGGTGACGGCGCACCGGCGTCAAGGAGCCGTCTTCGCTGTGGGCAACGGCGGCAGCGCTGCCACCGCCAGTCACCTGGCCGGCGACCTGGCGCGCAGCACGCTGCAGAACGGCGGGCCTCCCCTGCGCGCCTTCTCCCTGAGCGACAACGTGCCCCAACTGACGGCCTGGGCCAACGACTCCTGCTACGAGGAGTCCTTCGCTGCCCAGTTGCGGGCCTATGCTCGTCCCGGCGATGTCCTGGTGGCCGTCTCAGCCAGCGGCAACTCGCCCAACATCCTGGCGGCCGCGAAGGAAGCCCGAAACATGGGCCTGGCCGTCATCGCTCTCACGGGCTTTGGCGGTGGCCGGCTCAAGCGTCTGGCCGACGCCGCACTGGTCATTGACAGCTATGAGTACGGGCAGGTGGAAGGCGCTCACCTGGTGCTGGTCCACCTCCTATCGAAGATGGTGGTTCGGGCGGCAGCGCAGGGGTCCCAAGAGACGGAAGCGCCGGCTGCCCCGACTGCTCGTGCCCGTCCGGCAGGCAGGGCCGCCGAGGTCCTGGCAGGCATGGAAGCGGCTGGGTAGACGATGCTCATCGCGCGGGCGCCAGTGCGCATCAGCTTTGCCGGCGGCGGCACCGACCTGGAGGCCTACTACCTCGAGCACGGCGGCATGGTGGTGAGCACCACCATCGACAAGTACTTCTACGTCTTCCTCACCCCCAATCACGGAGGCAGCCTCCAGATCACCTCCTCAGACTACCGGGCCTTCTACCGCCATGCCAACGGCCATCTCCTCCTCTGGGACGGCGATCTCTGTCTACCTAAGGCTATCCTCCATGAGTTCGGCATCGACGAAGGGCTGTCCATCTTCCTGGCCTCGGAGGTGCCGCCAGGAACCGGCCTGGGCAGTTCCAGCACGGTGGCTGTGGCCCTGGTCAAGGCCCTCAGCACCTACGTTGGCAGGCCCATGCCGCGTTGCGAGATAGCGGAGCTGGCCTGCCACATCGAGATCGACAAGCTGGGGGAGCCCATCGGGCACCAGGACCAGTACGCCGCTGCCTTCGGTGGCATCAATGCCATCTCCTTCCAGGCCGCCGGCACGGAGGTGGAGCGCCTGGAGATATCGGTGAGCGCGCGGCGGGCGCTGGAAGAGAGTCTGCTCCTCTTCTTCACCGGGTCCTCCCGCCATGCCTCGCAGATCATGCACCAGCAGAGGGAATCCATCGGCCGCCGTGAGCCCGTCGTCTTGGAGTCGCTCCACTTCATGAGGACGGCTGCCTTGGAATGCCGACAACGGCTGCTGGCCGGCGACGTCGAGGGCTTAGGCGCCTTGCTTGACCGCTGCTGGAGCGAGAAGAAGCGCCTGGCCCGCGGTATCTCTAACCCCCAGATCGATCACTGGTACGAGGTCGCCCGTCGCCACGGCGCCCTCGGCGGCAAGGTGACCGGCGCTGGCGGCGGCGGTTTCCTCCTCCTCGTCTGCCCGCTGGGGTGCCAGGCTGCCCTCACTGAGGCCCTGGAGCGAGAAAGGCTCTACCGGATGGACTTCCACCTTGAGGACGCCGGCGCCAAGGTGCTGAGGAACTCGTCGTCCTGGCTGCGGATGGAGGCCGCCGTTGCCTGACTTCAGTGACGCTGAGCGAGGTGATCACCGACGACGGGACATGCTAGCCCTGGTCCTGATCGTCGTTGACGCTGGGGCGATCGGCCTGGCCCTGGCGCTCGCCTTCTACTTTCGTTACGGCAGCGGCCTCTGGCTGCGGCGCTCCTCGTTCGATCTCGAGGGCTTCTTAGTCTTCGGCGCCCTGGCCGTGCCTGCTTACCTGCTTCTCCTCGCTCTCTACGACCTCTACGACCGCGACTATGCCCTGGCTGGTCGGGGCCAGTTCGAGCGCCTGGTAGGCGCCTGCACCCTGGGCCTCGTGGTGGTCGTGTTCCTCACCTTCCTGGTGGAGGAGCAGCTATCGCGGGGCGCCGTCCTCCTTACGTGGCTCTTCTCCATGCTCCTCCTGGGCAGCGGGCGCTGGGCTGTGGGCCGGGCGGTCGCCCTCCTGCGAAGGCGAGGCCGTCTCGGCAGACGAGTGCTCATCGTGGGGGCGGACGCTCCGGCCCTGGCCCTGGCCCGCCGCATGGCTGGCGACGGCGACGGAGTGAAGGTGGTTGGCTATCTCCATGACTTCCAGCCTCCCGGAACGCCGCTTCTGGACGGGATAGAAGTTGTCGGCGACCCGACGCGCCTCGAGGAGTGCGTACGGCGCTACGCCGTGGACGAGGTGGTGGTGGCACCGACGGCGGTAACCTGGGAGAGCCTCCAGCGTGTGCTGGAGTTCGCTTCGCAACACCATTGGCCGCGGGTACGCCTGCTTCCCGGCCTCTACGATGCCCTGACCACGGGCGTCAAGGTCACCTACGAGTGCCGGGTGCCCATGATGGCCCTGGAGCCCCTGCGCATCCGAGGGCCCGAGGCGGTGGTCAAGGGCCTCATCGACCGCACCGTCGCCTTGTGTTTGCTGCCCCTGGTCCTGGCCGTCATCGGCATCGCCTGGGTGACCTCCATCCTCGATGGAGCGGGCCAGCCTCTGGCAACAACGAAGGTGTTGGGTCGCGGCGGCCGGCCCTTCGGCCTCCTCTCGCTGCGGAAGCCTCCTCAGGAGCAGGTGGATGGGTCCTGGGGCCGGCGCATGGCCGGCAGCCGCCTGGGCAAGCTGCCAGCGCTTCTCAACGTCCTGGCCGGCCACTTGAGCCTGGTGGGGCCGCGGGCGGTGCCGGTGACACCCGGCTCGCATGTGAGCGTTCCCCTCTCCTGGGTGAGGCCGGGCCTGACCGGGCCCTGGCGCTTTGCGGAAGAGGGCGCTGACGGCAGCGGCCTGCCACCCGAGGTCGAATACGTGCAGGGCTACTCGCTGTGGCTGGACCTGCGGCTGCTCCTGGGGTCCGCCAGGAGGGTGCTTCTGGGTCGGGCACCGGTGCCGCTCATGGCCCGCCCGCGCGTAGAAAGCGGGCCGGCGCTGGCGCCGAAGGCGGGCGTGGGTTCTTCGACGGCAGGCTAGGAGACCTGAATGCCAGGGAGGGCGCTATTCCCCAGGACACAGACACATATCGCTGGAAGGCTCCGCAGGCGGGGCCCTCGGGGGCCATGCCCTCCGCCGGGAGATAGCCGATGATGAACCAGCCGGCGGCGCGAGCCCTTACGGTCCCGCCTCTCAGCAGGCCGGAGGCCTGGGATGGCTGGCGGATGCCCTCTGGCGCAGCAAGCCGGGCGGCCCTGACGGCGGCAGCGGCGGTGGTGGTCGGCCTGGCCGTGGGGGCGGTCGGCGCCGAGGGAGCGCTTCTCTTTCTCGTCGTGCTGGGCGGCCTCGCGGTGGTCGCTGTCTCTCTGAGCCGAATCGACGTGCCCCTGGCTCTCCTCGGTTTGGGCATCGGGCTGCCCTCTGTCCGCCTCGAGGTCGGTGGCGCCGTCGTCAGCCCCGGCGAAGCCGCCGTGATGGTGGCCCTGGTGGCCTACGTAACGTGCCGGATGTTGAGAAAGGAACCGTTGATCTACCCTCAACGGCTGCACTGGCCAGTGCTCGCAATCGGTCTCGTCTATCTGCTGGCGTTTCTGCGTCAGCCGGACTGGCTCCTCACCTCTTACGAGTTCAGCGCTATCAAGGTGTTCTACCGACTGGCTCTGGGCGTCGCCGTCTACTTCGTGGTAGCGGGCGCCGTCGGGAGGCGAGAGGTGCCGGCAATGGTCGTCGGCCTGCTCTTGGGAGTGACGATCAACGTTGCCTATGGGTTTCAGCAGTGGCTGATCGGCGACACAACGGTAGAGGGCCTGCGAGAGGGAGTGGAAGCCTTGATGGGCATGCACTACGGGCCGTACCTGGGCTTCGGGCTGGTGACCTGCGGAGCGGCGCTGCTGGCCGCCCGCACCCGACCGCTGAGGCTGGCCCTGGCCGCTCTTCTGGCGGCCATCGGTGTGCAGATGATCATGGCCAACAGCCTGACCGCGGTGGTGAGTCTAGGGGTTCTTGGCTCGGCGTTGCTGGCTGCTTTCGTCGCTGCCGCCAGGGGACGGGGCGTGCCGTTGCTGGCTCTGGGCGTGCTGGGTCTTGGCGTCGGCGTTCTGTGGTTCGCCGCCTACGGCGGGCCAGTGCGCGACGCCGTGGCGGGAAGCCCCATTCTGGGGAGGATCACTGGCCTGTTTTCCGGCGAAGACATATCGGCGCGTTCACGCACCTTTCACTGGGAGTTGGCGCAAGACCTCATTGCCCAGCACCCCTGGGGCATGGGGCTGGACGGCTACCGTCGCTACTACCTGGAGAACTTCAGCTACGCCGTGCCGACCAGCGAAGCCGTCCTCATCCAGGGCGAACGAGGCATCTCCGCCCACAACATGTTTCTCGACGTGGGCCTGGCGACGGGCTGGCTTGGGATGGCCGCCGTTGCGTGGCTCCTGGTCGCTGCCTGGGGGGCGAGCCTGAGACGGCTAAAAAGGGCATGGTCGGGCGAGGACCGGGCGCTGGCGTTGGGCCTGTTCCTGGTGCTGGCCCAGTTCACGCTGGTTGCCCTTTTTATTGGCAACGCCCTAGTTCTGGAGTATTCCGGCACTACTTTCTTCGTTGCGCTCGGGCTCGTCGCTTCGAGCGAACCGGAAAGAGAAGCCGGCGAAGCGACGTGGAAGCGATAGCCTACGAACAGGTCAGACCTCGATACTCCGCCGCCCACGTGAGCGGCGTGGTGGGTCCCGCCGCCGTCGTGACCCTGTTGACGCTTCTCGGTACGGGCTCGGGCTTCCTTCGCGAGGTTGCCATAGCTTTGCGATTTGGCGCGAGCCGGGAGACGGACGGCTATCTAACGGCGCTTTTCATCCCGGGGCTTCTCCAGCAGGTGCTCCTCACTGGTTCTCTTACCGCCGTTCTGGTGCCCGTCCTGAGCCGGTGTCTCGAACGAGGAGAGATGGAGACGGCTTGGGGGCTTGTGGTTTCGGCGGGGGGACTGCTTTTCGTCCTCCTCGCGGCCATAGGTGTGGCCGGGGTAGTTCTTGCGCCTTTGGTCGTCACAATCCTGGCTCCCGGATTTGACGAGTCAACCGCTGCTATGGCGGTGAACCTAACGCGAGCGATGTTCCCTCTCACGCTGTTCTTCGGCCTCACAGCCTATGGGACGGCGGTGCTGAATGCGCACCTCAAGTTCGCTATGCCGGCGCTGGCACCGTTCGTGTTCAACGCCGGCGCCATCGTCAGCGCCCTCGTCCTCGGGGCTATGTACGGCATGGCAGGCCTGGCGGCAGGGACGGTGGTGGCGGGAGTGGCCCAGCTAGCGCTGCTTGGTCCCAGCTTCGCCAGGATCCGCCAGCGCCGGTCTTTCAGCCTTGGGACCGGCGGCCGCCATTTGCGACGCGCAGCCGCGAACTTGCTGCCGGCGCTGGCCACAGCGGTGTCCATCCAGATGTACTTCGTTCTGGAGCGCGTGCTGGCTTCGCATCTAGGAAACGGCGCCGTGTCGTCCCTGAGCTATGCCTACAAGATCGCGCTGTTTCCGTCGGCGTTCGCCTTCGCGCTGGTCACCGTCTCGTTCCCGAGCCTGTCTAGATACGTGGCGCGAGGAGATATCCAGCGCTTTGCATCGGTGGTGACGGGCAACGTGCGCATTCTCGTGTTCATCGGAGCCCCAATCGCCGTGCTGATGGCCACACTCTCGGGCGAAATAGTAGAGGTCATTCTGCAGAGAGGCGCCTTTACGGGTACCGCCGCAGAGCTGACGGCTTCAGCCCTCCGCTCGTACGTCATCGCCCTGCCGCTCTACGGGATTGTGTGGCTTCTTATCAGGGCGCTCAACGCCTTCGATGACTTCGTGTCGCCGCTTCTTGCCCACCTTGCAGCCGTCTCCCTCATGGTGCCAGTGGCGATCGCTCTTTCCATGACGTGGGGTGTGCCCGGCCTGGCGCTGGGGCAACTGGTCGTCACTACAAGTGTCATGTTGCTCCTCTACTACTTCCTCCGGCGTCGAGCAGGGCCCATAGGCGAGGAGCGAATTGCCGTCACCGCCGCTCAGGTGGGTCTGGCGGCCGCCCTCATGTGGGCGGCTATCTGGGCAGTCAGCCACCTTCTGAGAAGCATCCTCGTACCGGTATCGGCTCCTGACCTCGTCCTCTATCTTTCCGTCTGCACTTTCGCCGGGGCGACTGCGTACGTTCTGGCGGCGGCGGCCATGGGTATGAAGGAGATGAGAATCCTCTTCGCGGTGGTCCTAGACCACATCCGGGGGCCCGTCCGAGCGATAGCAGGAGGCTACCAGAGATGACAATGCCCTCAGTGTTCGACTACGAGACCAACACCTGGGGTGACGGCTACATCCCGTTGGGCAGGACCGGCGACTTCTCCAGCCTTCAGCTCGACTGGATCCTGCGGCAACTCAAGATGGACCACGCTCGGGTCCTGGAGGTTGGTTGTGGGGAGGGGCGGCTCATAAGGACGGTTGGGCGCCTACGCCCCCACCTGGCAGTCTCGGGGGTGGACATCAGTCGAACCGCCTTGGGCACTGCGTTGACCTATCCGGAAGCCGTCTCCTACGTGCGGGCCGACGCCACCCATCTACCCTATGAGGACCGCTCCTTCGACGTGGTCATGTGTTCCCACGTCTTGGAGCATCTTTTCGAGCCCGACGCCGCCATCGCGGAGATATGGCGTGTCCTGAGGCCGGGTGGTCTGGCGGTCGTCGCGGTCCCCTGCGAAGGAAACAGGGGCACCCTCCACTACAGGTTGAGGAACACGTGGGTGGGCAGCCTCCGTCTCAGGCTTGATGGCCACGTGCAGAAGTTCACCTGCTCAGACCTGTTGGCCCGCTTCACAGGGGCGCGTTTTCGCATCCAGGGTGTTAGATACGCACTCCACTGGATGGGGCAAGTGGCGGACGTTTACCGGGACGTGTTGCTGGCCGACAGCTTGCGCAGTCGAAAGGACCTGGACAGGGGGAAGAGCTTTCGCGACCTCCTGGACCCGCGGATCGCGGCTCTGGCCATTCTTCACAGGCTCGCATACTACGAGTCGCTGGTGTTCCAGCGGTGCAAGCTCGGTGCCCTGTGTTTCGGTTTGCTGGCCGAGAAGGTGGAAGACTCAGAGGCGTTAGCTGCTGAGGGAGGCCCCTAGGTGCGCATCGGCATGGTGCTCTCCGGTCTGACGGGGAAGGCGCGACGGGGCGGCGTGGCGCGCTATGCACACTGCCTTCTCTCCGCCCTGGCCCAGGTAGACCGGCGGAACACATACGTCCTCTTCCTTCATCCTGACAATGCCCAGGACTTCGCACACCTTCCAGCAAGCTGGCGGCGCGTCGTGCTGCCGCTGCCCCGACCGGAGGCACGCTACCTGGAGCAGATCGTCCTGCCGCCGCTCCTCTACGGTTTGCGCCTCGACGTGGTCCACTATCCCGTCCTAGCGGCCGCTCTGGCTTACGCGGGCCCCTCGGTGGTGACCGTACACGATCTGACGAATCAGCTCTTCCCAGGGCGGGCCAACCTTCGATCGTGCTTCTACTCCCGGCACATCTTGCGTATGGGCGCCACCCGGGCCACGAGCGTGATCGCCGTCAGTCGCAACACCAGGGACGACGTCGTCCGCCTCTGGGGGCTCAACCCGGAGCGGGTCGAGGTGATTCACGAGGCAGCTTCGCCGGTGTTCGACGGTGGACTGGCGAAACCCACCTCTGCCGAGGACACCTACTTCCTCGCTGTGGGCACAGTGGAGCCCATTAAGAACTTCGCCCGTCTGCTGGAGGCCTACGGGGCGGCGCGCGGCCGGCTTCCGGAGGATGCCGCCCTCATGGTGGTCGGGCAGCCCGGCTGGCAATGCGACGGTCTTCTCCGCTCGACACAGGAGCTGGGCCTCGACGGCTCGGTGCGGTTCGTCGGCTACGTTTCCGATGCAGAGCTGGCTGACCTTTACTCGGGAGCGCTGGCCTTTGTCTATCCTTCCCTCTACGAGGGCTTCGGACTGCCACCGCTGGAGGCCATGACCTGCGGCGCGCCTGTGATTGCCTCCCGCACCTCGTCCTTGCCGGAGGTGGTCGGCGAGGCTGGGTTGCTGGTGGACCCTCTGGACATCGAGGACATGGCGGCGGCCATGGTCCGCGTGGCGTCCGACCCGGCGCTCAGGGAGGAGATGCGAAGAGCAGGCCGAGCCAGGGCGCGTCAGTTCTCCTGGCAGGAGTGCGCCCGGCGCACCCTGGCCGTGCTGGAGAAGGCCGCGACTCAGGGCAAAGGAGCCGGGGCCTGAAGAAGGAGTCGGCCATGACGGAAGGCGCAGGGAGGCCCGCGCGTGGAGAGAGCGCCCACCGGGGTGAGCGCCCCCTGGTCTCGGTGGTCGTGCCCTGCTACAACGGCGCTTGCACGATACGAAGGGCTCTGGAATCGCTGGTGGCGCAGGACATCCCGTCGCCCTACGAAGTCATCGTCGCGGACAGCTCCTGCGATGGAACAGACGTCATCGTCCGTGACGAGTTCCCATCGGTGCGGCTGATCCGGCGCGAGACGAGGACGCCCGTGGGGGCGGCGCGGAACCTGGGTGTCGGCCGGGCGCAGGGCGATATCATCGCCTTCTTCGATGCAGACTGCGTGGCAGACCCTGGCTGGCTGCGGCACTTGGCGAATGCCCACGGGATAGATGTCGCGGGGGTTGGCGGCTCCGTCGTCAACGCCAACCCGGCTAGCCTTGTGGGCTGGGCGAGCTTCCTGATGGAGTTCTCATGGCTCGCGCTGTCGTCGCCGCGCCGGCTGGTGTCGGACATCGTGGGCTGCAACTGCTCCTACAAGCGGTGGGTCTTCGAGAGGTACGGCTTGTACCACGATGGTGACTATGCCGGCGACGACGTTCTCTTCAACCGACGGCTGATTCTAGCCGGGGAGCGCCTTCTCTTCGAGCCGCGGGCGCTGGTCCGCCACCAGAACCGTGAGGACTTGGGCGGCTTCCTGCGCCACATGCGACACCTGGGTGAGGGCGTGGGCATGGTGCGATTGCTGGACGACCTGCCTCATGCCCTCCTGACCCGCAGCCTCTGGGTGGCTGCCGCCGCCTACCCCTACCGGGTGGGACGTATCGCCTGGCGCGCCCTGCGCAGGCATCCCCGCGATGCCTGGCGCCTGCCCCTGGTCATGCCCCTGGTGGCGGCGGGCTTCCTGGCCTTCTCCAGGGGGGAGCTGGGCGCGAGACGGAGGGCTGCGCAGAGAAGGGCAGGCGTGGTCTGCGCCGACGCGGAAACGGCCCGGCAGAGGAGCGACTCCTGAGATGCGTATTCTCTTTGTCACGCCCCACGTACCCTCGCCGTTAAGGGTTCGACCGAGGCAGTTCCTGCGGCACCTGGCGGCCCGTGGTCACGAGGTGACCCTGGTAGTGCTGACGCGCCCCGGCGAGAGGCAGGAGGCCTTGAGCGAGGTACGGCAGTGGTGTCGAGAAGTGGCCGTGGTGCCGGTGTCGCCGGTGGGGGTGGCCCGCAACTGCCTGGTGTCGCTGCCCGGCCCGATGCCCCTGAACGTGGCGTTCTTCGCCTCGACGGAGGGGCGCCGGACCCTGAGGCGCCTGGAAACGTCATCTTGCGATCTCGCGCACTTGGAGCACCTGCGCACGGCTCAGTACGCCCCCATCTTGGGCGGCCTGCCCCGCCTGTACGACTCCGTGGACTGCATGACACTTCTCTGGTCGCGGGCCCTACACGCCAGCCGATGGCGCGGGCGCGCTCTGGCGGCCTGGGAGCTCTGGAAGACGAGCCGCTACGAACGGCAGGCCCTTGCTTGGATGGACGGCGCCGTCGCTACTACTGAGGCCGACTGCGCCGCCCTGCGGGCCCTCGCCCCGCTGCTCCCCGTTCGGGCTGTGCCCAACGGCGTTGACAGCGACTACTTCCGACTGGGGCCGGACCTCTCGGATGGGCGGACCCTGGTCTTCCTGGGCAACATGCGCTACCACGCCAACGTGGCCTCGGTGCTCGACTTTGTGCGCAGGGTGATGCCACTGGTCTGGGAGCGGCACCCTCGGTCCCGGCTGCTCATCGTGGGGGCGGACCCCTCGGCCGAGGTGCAGCGTCTGGCCCGGGACGCCCGTATCATGGTGACCGGCTATGTGAAGGACGTGCGGCCCTTCCTGGCACGGGCCACGATCGGCGTCTGCCCGATCGTTTACGGGGCAGGTATTCAGAACAAGGCCCTGGAGTTCATGGCGGCAGGGCTGCCCGTGGTGGCGTCGCCCCAGGCCGCCTCCGGACTGTGCGCCGAGGCTGGTGTGCACCTCCTGGTTGTGAGGGAGCCGGAGGAGTGGGTTGAGGCCCTGGCTCGGTTGCTCGCGGCTCCCCGGGAGAGGCGTCGCCTGGCCGAGGCCGGGCGGGAGTACGTCGTGCGGAATCACTCATGGGAGGGAGCGACGTCCCGGCTGGAAGGGGCTTATGAGGAGATGCTTGGCCATCGAAGGCAGGCGATCGCGGCCTGAGGGCCGCCAGGCGGTGGGGGTGCTTGTACCTCTCTGGTGTCCTAACGGTCCCTACGATTGTTGAGGAGTGGAGTTGCTCAACTTCTGGCGCGTCCCGGCCCTAACTCGAATCATCTTCCGGGTCTCTCGCCTGTCCCGTCAGCGAAAGCTGGCACAGTTCTACGCTTGCTGCCGTCCGGGCAAAGACGACCTAGTCTTGGACGTGGGAGTTACGCCGACTGCATGGTCGACAGCACGTGGGTGTTCCCGTGTCGAGAACTTCCTGGAAATATCGTATCCGTGGCCCGAACGAATTGTAGGGCTGTCCATCGACCCCGTGGACGGATTCCGGGAGGTTCATCCGGAGGTGCAGGCGGTTCAGGGCGACGGTGGTCACCTTCCCTTCAGGGACAACGCCTTCGACCTTGTCTTCAGCAACGCTGTGATTGAGCACGTGGGCGATCGCGCGCGGCAGGCCCGGTTCGTGCGGGAATGTCTCAGGGTTGCGCGCCGTGGAGTATTCCTGGCGGCCCCCAATAGGTGGTTTCCTTACGACGCCCACGTTGCGTTGCCGCTGATCCACTGGCTGCCGCGGGTCGTGTGGCGGCCGCTCATCAGTGAACCGGCTTTGCATCTCATATCTCCGCTGGCACTGCTTCGTCTGTTCCCGCGGTCATCCCGGCCACAACGGCTAAGCCCTCTCTGGACCCCTTCCATCACGGTGTTCGCGGCACCCGCATCCGCGCAGTCCCCTGACACCTCTCGTGGACGCCAAAATGAAGTCATCCGGCGCACGATGGACATCACTGGCGCGACCATCGGGCTGCTCTTGGCCGGCCCGCTCCTCGCCCTTGCGGCATTCTTTCTGTGGCTGGAGGACAGGGGGCCTTTCCTCTACCGCCGGCGCGTCCTGGGTCGCGGCGGTCGCCAGTTCGACGCGTTGAAGCTTCGGACGATGCGCGTGGATGCTGACAACTGGCTGGCAGGCCAGCCAGAGCTTCTGGCCCAGTACCAGGAAAACGTCAAGCTCCAGGACGACCCGCGCGTCACCCGCGTCGGGCGCCTCCTTCGCCGGCTTAGCATTGACGAGCTGCCGCAGCTAGTGAACGTGGTCAGGGGCGACATGGGTCTGGTAGGGCCGCGCATGATCCACCCCTCTGAGCTGGACCGGTACGGCGAGATGGGCGCCGAGCGGCTGTCGGTCAGGCCGGGCATCACCGGCCTCTGGCAGGTCAGCGGCCGCCAGGATCTCAGCTATGCGGAGCGGATCGAGCTCGACCGCCGCTACCTGAGAGGCCGCTCGCTGAGGCTGGACATCGAGATACTGCTCCGGACTTTGCCGGCGGTCTTGTGCGGTCGGGGTGCCCACTAGGCCGGGAGAAGGGGGCATTCGTGCGTATTCTGGTGACAGGCGGGGCCGGCTTCATCGGGTCGAACGTGGCCCGCCTCCTGTGTGATAGCGGCCATGCCGTCACGGTGTTAGACAACCTCTCCTTCGGCTACCGCGAGCTGGTAGACCCGCGCTGCCGCTTTCTCAGCGGCGACTTGGGCGATGAAGATCAGCTCCGCGAGGCTATAGAGGGCGTGGATGCCGTGATGCACCTCGCCGCCTCCAGTATCATCGCCCCCTCCTTCGCTGACCCCCTGGGGTACGTTCAGAACAACCTGCTTAACGGCGCCAGGCTCTTGGAGGCGATGCGGAGGGCCCGTGTGCGGCACATCGTCTTCTCCTCCTCGGCGTCGGTATACGGGGAGCCGCAGCGCATACCCGTGCCTGAGGATGACCCTAAGCGCCCGATCCACATCTACGGCGCCAGCAAGCTCGCCTTCGAAGACCTGCTCCAGGGGTACTATCATGCCTTCGGTATCAACAGCGTCTCCCTGCGTTACTTCAATGCCTACGGCCCCGGTGACCTGCAGGAGCCGGTCACGCGGGCGGTGCCGCGCTGGATCCGGGCGGCCCTCACCGATGAGCCCGTCGTGCTCTACTGGCAGGGGCGGCAGTACCGCGATTACGTCTTCGTCGAGGACATCGCACGCGCTCATGTGCAGGTGCTCGGGATGGAGGGGCTGCACGTCTACAACTTGGGCATGGGTCACGGCATCCTCATGCGCGATGTGGTGAGTGCCCTCGAAGAGCTGCTGGACAAGCCCCTCGCCATCATCGACGGCGGCCAGCGGGACGGAGACCCAATGCGCTTGGTGGCCGATATCTCGCGCATCGGACGGGAGGTCGGCTGGCAGCCCGAGACGGACTTGAGAGAGGGCCTGCTCCGGAGCGTCCGCTTCTACGATGGCCACCGCCACCTCTGGGAGCGGCCCTCGCTCAGCGACAGGCGGGCGGCCTAGCCCCCGAAGGCGAATCCGGCTCTGTTCGTAGAACTCCGCACCTTCACAGATTCGGTGTGTCGACCTGCGGGATTATCACGCAGAGCTGCATACCCACTGGCTGCGGGCCAGCTACCTCCAGGCTGTGGTCGGAGGCCGAGAGGCGGCTCTTTCTAGGCCGCCCTGTTGAAGACCAGGTCTCCCCAGCGGCGGCGCAGCAGGCGCAGCGTGTCGTTGTAGGCCCCGAAGGGCTCATGGGCCAGGTAGGGCCAGCGGTAACGGCTGTCGCGGCAGGCGGAGAGCGCAAAGAGGGGCGCTGCCGCCGACCGGGGCAGATCCAGTCGGTCCAGAAGCCGGCGGGTAGCCTCCATCGCCAGCTCACCGAACCAGTGGCGGGAGAAGAAGATCGCCTCTAGAGTGGGCGCCGCCAGCGCGAGCTGTTGAACGGACTCGACACCGCCCATCTGGAGGGCGCTGAGGGTCAGGAAGTAGAACCAGTCGCTGGTGACGCTGCCGGGCTTCAGCTCGCCCCAGTCCAGAACACCGATGGAGCCGTCGCGCCAGAGAATATGCTCTGGCTTCAGGTCGCCGTGCCGGAGGCCCCAGACGCCTGACATCTTCTGAGGAGTGGCAAGACCGCTACCTTCCATATAGCGCAGGAGTTCGATCTCATCGGCGCTTGCTGGGGCGTCGGCGAGATCGTCGTGGCCGTTGTCCGGAGCTGGGGGTTCGGACTTGGTCGCAGCCTGGAAGGCCACCAACCACTCGGCCACGCGGCTCAACACCCGGGGGACCGTGTCCCGCCGGCGCGGGTAGGAGAGGGCGCTGGCGAGGCTACGGCCCGGGACGTAGGAGTAGATGGCCCTCGCCAGGTGAGCATCCTCCTCAAGGGCCAGGGGGGATGGGATCGAGCCCAGCAGCGCGTGGTTGGTGAGGCGGTCGCGCAGAAGCGTTAGATTCTCGAACTCCCGGCGCAACCTTCTCGCCTGCTCTTCGCCAATAGCGATCTTGATAGCGCAGGCAGGCTGGTGACCGTCGGCAGGGAAGGGCAACAGCGTGTAGCAGTCGCGGTACTTCCGGCCGACCGCCAGCAACTCCAGGCCGGCTGGCGGACTCTCGCCGAACCAGTCCCGCCAGCGTGAGAGCAGCTCTTCCTCTAGCGATGCGCTCATGTCTTGGCCTTCCTGGCGACAATGGCGAACGCCGGGCTGAGCAGTTCGTGGAGCCGCAGCCGGGCGCCCAGCGAAGCCAGCAGAAAGAGGGGCGTCGGCACCTTCGGATGGCTGCGAAGGTGATTGTCAAGTACATACTGGAACGAGGCGTCTCTGGTGGGGATGAGGAAGCGCGGGTGCCGGTAGTCAGGCAACGCCAGGTAGAAGCGGGCTGTTTGGAAGCCGCTGCGCCGCAGAAGGCGCCTGTAACCCCCGGCGCTGTAGGTGTAGGTGCGGTATAGGCCCAGGCCGGCGAGGCGGGAGACGAGGTCTGCCGCCCAGCGCGGCAGCACCGTCGTGAAGCGAAGGCCATCCGTGTGCTCGTCTCGCTTGCCGAGGAAGTACTTGAACCCGAGCCGGTTCTCGATGGCCAGGTAGAGGTGCCCTCCCGGCTTGAGGATCCGCTGCACCTGTAGCAGGGCGGCCTCCTGAGCGGCCTGGGGGCTGGCAAAGGCCTGCGAACGTCCCACCCACTCCAGCACGCCGTTCATGACCACAAGGTCGAAGTGGGAATCGGGGAACGGCGGTGCCAGAATATCGCCAAGGACGGGCGTGATGTTGGGAAGGCCGGCCTCGCGGGCGCGAAGACGCACCACCTGTAGGTTCTGGAGGCAGGGGTCCATGGCCGCCACGGCCCGCGAGGCCTGGGCAGCCACCAGCGTCAGCGTTCCCCAGCCGGCGCCGCAATCCAGGACGACAGAATCAGGGGTCAGCGGGCAGAGGAAAAGCCCGCAGGCCCGGTTGGGGTCGGTAGCGTATTCGTAGTTGGCCAGTCGATCCTGCCGGTCGGCCACCGACTCCAGCACCTGGAGAAGGGCCTGTCGGAAACCCGTCTCCGGCGCCCGCGCCAGCAGCGCGGCGGTCTGATCCTGAGAGAGCTTGCTCCAGAAGGCCGGCTGCCTGAAGGTTGGGATGCCATCCAGGATGGGCCAGTCGTGGCGGCAGGTCGGGCAGTGAAGGGCCGATGCCCCATCGTTAACTGGGCGAATGCACGAAGGGCAGACCAGGGTGATCGACTGCCCGGTTAGCGCGGCGGGGGTAGCAGCAGGTTCCATCCCGCACTCCGAGAGGTAGCGCCGGTTCCTCCGGCCGAAGGAAGCGGACGGCAGCAACGGCCAGGCGGCCCGTCGTCGCCCGCCCCCGCGATTATCGGCGGGAGAAGGCAGGACTTTAGGGGAGCCTACCCGAAGTTGTGGACCGGCGGCGTCTCCTCGGCGGCGGCTCGCAGACACCGCTCTTCCACCGAAGGAGATGGCCTCCTCTTCCTGGGCTGCAAACGAGGGCGACTCGGCCCCTGGAGCGGCGAGCAAGAGGTGACTTTTGACAGGTCTGTGAGGGTGCCAATGGCACTTTCCGCCTTACAACGGCGACCAACATAATCGCGCCATCAGTCAGCCATTGCGGAAATAACCCCCAGCAGGGTGTCCTGCTGGTTTGTGTCGCTTCGTCGGTTTGCGCCGGTGGCGGCTAGGAGGCCCAGCGATGGCGGTTCCCTCTACCAGAGGTCGGAAGGCGAACACTCCTCGCAAGGATGCTGAGCCGATCCCCAAGCACCCTCGTCGCGGCTGGGAGGACCTCTACCGAGAGAAGTGGCGCTGGGACAGAGTGACCTGGGGCAGCCACTGCGTGGACTGCTACCCCAGCAACTGTTCGTACCGGGTCTATAGTAAGGACGGCGTCGTCCTGCGCGAGGAGCCGGCGGGCGTTTACCCCACCATTGAGGAAGGCGTCCCCGATATGAACCCCATGGGCTGTCAGAAGGGCGCCTCCTGGAGCCAGCTCCTCTACGGCCAGGACCGTGTCCTGTACCCTCTGAAGAGGGCCGGCGAGCGCGGCGAGGGCAAGTGGACCCGCATCTCCTGGGACGAGGCTCTCACTACGATCGCCGACGCCATGATCGACGCCATCCAGCAGTCGGGGCCGGAGTCTCTGATCCGCATCGGTGAGCCGTCCGAGGGAGGCCCTCAGTCGCTGATCCTGGCCAGCGCCGTTATCATGCGCCTGGGCGGCATCACCACCGACGTCCAGTCCGAGATCAACGACTTCAGCCCTGGCATCTACGTCACCTTCGGCAAGTTCGACCCCGCTGCCAGTGTGGACGACTGGTTCCACACGGACCTGATGCTCATCTGGCACATTAACCCCGTCTATACGTCGATCCCCTGGTATCACTTCATCGCCGAAGGCCGCTACCGGGGAGCTGAAGTGGTGACCATCGCGCCAGACTACAGCCCTTCCGCTATCCACGCCGACCATCACATCACCGTCAAGCCCGGCACCGATGCCGCCCTGGCCCTCTCCATCTGCCAGGTTCTGGTCGAGGAGGGCATCTTTCACGCCGACTTCGTGAAGGACCAGACGGATTTGCCCCTGCTGGTGCGCCTGGACAACCGGCGCTTCCTCAGGGGCAGCGACGTGGACGGCGGGCGCGACGACCAGTTCTACTTCTACGACAGCAAGGGCAAGAAGGTGGTGGAGGCGCCGCGGGCCACGCTGGCCCTGGGGGAAGTGGACCCCGCCCTGGAGGGCCGCTTCAAGGCCCGCCTCGCGGACGGCTCCGAGGTGGAGGTGACCCCCGTCTTCGAGCTTCTGAAGGAGCGCCTTCAGGACTACGTCCCGGAGAAGGCTACCCAGGTCTGCGGTGCCCACCCGGATTTCATCCGCATGCTGGCTCGCAAGGCCTCGCAGAAGAGCACCCGCGTCCTCATGGGATGGAACGCCGGCAAGTACTACCATGGCGACCTCATGGAGCGGTCCATGATGCTGGTCCTGGCCCTCACCGGCAACTGGGGCAAGAAAGGGGCCGGGGCCCGTAGCTGGGCCGTCGGCATGTTCGACGGCATGTTCCTATTCGGGGCCAAGCAGCGGAAGGGCGCCGAGGCCACGGAACAGGTCTTGCAGTTGCGCGACGCCCTGCTGGGAGCCATCAAGGCCGAAGACCCCACCATGACCGACGAGATGCTACTGGCCGAGCAGGGTTACCGTGGTGCCGCCATGGGCGGCTATGTGCCTTCAGCCTTCTTCTGGTACTACCACTGCGGCTACAAGGACATCTGGAACAAGAAGGAGTGGAACGACCCCAACATGCCGCGCCCCTTCGACGAGTACCTGAAGGAGGGCATTGAGCGCGGCTGGTATGACGGCTTCCGCGTGCCAGACGAGAATACGCCTCCCCACGTCATCTTCGAGATCGGCAGCAACCTGCTGCGGCGTCAGCGCGGCGGCCAGACCATGCTCCTCAAGCACCTCTGGCCCAAGGCGAAGCTCATCGTCACCATCGACTGGCGCATGAACACCACCGGCCTCTACTCCGACATCTTCCTGCCCGCTGCCCACCACTACGAGAAACCCAACTTCTGCTACACCAGCCCTCACATCCTTACCCTCACCCTCTCGGACAAGGCCGTCGACCCGCCGGGCGAGGCCAGGTCCGAGTGGCAGATCACGCTGGCTCTCGCCAAGAAGCTGGAGGAGCGGTCCAAGGCCCGCGGATTCACCGAGTTCACCACCAGGCACGGCTTCCCCATCCGCCTGGACAACCTCTATGAGGCGCTGACCGGCGGCGGTGACTTCGTCCAGGACGAGGACGTCATGGACGAGATGGTGAAGGACAGTGCTATCGCCGGTACCCTCCCCCCAGGGACTAGCCTCGAGACGCTGCGGGAGAAGGGCTTCGTGCGCTTCATCGGCTGGGGCAAGTCCTCCATGGCCCTGGCCCAGGCCTCGGACCTCAAGCCCAACGAGACGCACGCGCCCTTCCGCTGGCACACCGAGAAGAAGGTGCCCTTCCCCACTCTCACCCGGCGGGCCCAGTTCTACATCGACCACGACTGGTTTTTGGAGGCCGGTGAGGAGCTGCCCACCCATAAGGAGACTCCCAAGCAGGGCGGCGACTACCCCTTCCTCCTTACCTCTGGCCACCCGCGCTGGAGCATCCACTCGATGAACATGACCAACCGCCTCATCCTCCAGACTCACCAGGGTCGCCCCTTCATGTTCATGAACGAGGATGACGCCGCCGCCCGCGGCATCGAGAACGGCGAGGAGGTGCGCGTCTTCAACGACGTGTCCTCCATATCCATCTGGGTGAAGGTGACGCCGGCCATGCGCCCCGGGCAGGTGATGATCTACAACGGCTTCGAGCCTTACCAGTTCCGGGCGTGGAAGGACCCAGCCAACATTGAGCCGGGCATGGTGAAGTGGCTGCACCTGGCCGGAGGCTATGGCCACCTGCGCTACCGCGCCGTCCACTGGCAGCCCATCCCCATCGATAGGGCCATCTGCGTGGACGTGGCCAAGATGGCCTGAGGCAGGGGCGTTCCGTCAAAAGGGGGACCGACATGCTGGCCAAGAAGGTGGCTCTGAACTCCAAGACCCTGCTGAATCCGGCCTCGCCGGAGTGGGAGAAGGTGCCCGTCGAAACCATTAACATGGGCGGCACTCCTTTGGCCAACCAGCCCTCCCGCTACATCCGCACCGCCTGGGCCGACAGGCCCATCGGGAAGGTGCGCTTCTTGAACGTCCGCGCCGCCCACAACGGCAAAGACCTTCTCTTCCACCTGGAGTGGCGCGACGAGAGCCGCGACGTAGACTATAGCGGTCGCGGCTTCCCCGATGGCGCCGGTGTCCTCTTCCCCCTCAATGGAGACGCGCCTCTAACCTCCATGGGGAGCGAGAAGGCGCCGGTCAACGCCTGGTTCTGGCGGGCTGACGAGCCTGAGGCCGCCCGCAACGTGCGCGCCCAGGGCATCGGCACCGTGGAGGATACCGAGAAGAGCCGTGTCGCCGCCCGCTCCGAGTGGGAAGACGGCACCTGGCGCCTCGTCCTTTCCCGCCCGCTGGCCGTCGCCGACCAGAAAGGCGAGACGGTCCAGCTCGCCGCCGGCGGCTCGGCGAAGGTGGCCTTCGCCGTCTGGGAGGGCGGGAGCGGCGAGAGAGCCGGCATCAAGGCTTTCTCCAAGCAGTGGCGTGAGTTGACTCTGGAAGGCTGAGATTCCGAGGAGGGACGGGCACCGGGGCAGGGCCCTCGAACTCAGGGGAGGACACCATGGTTATGGTTCCCAAGGACGAACTCATGAAGTCGGACCGCCAGGTCGCGATGGTCTTCGACCTCAACAAGTGCATCGGCTGCCAGACCTGCTCCGTGGCCTGCAAGGTCCTGTGGACGACGCGGGATGACGGCATGGACTACCAGTGGTGGTGCACCGTCAACACCCAGCCTGGTCGCGGCCACCCCAGGGACTATGAGAGCATGGGCGGTGGCTACCGCGACGGTGTGCCCGTCCCCGGCATACGCCCGACCCGAGAGGAGTGGGGCGGCGGCTGGGACTTCAACTACGACGAGGTCTTCTACAGCGGCAAAGGCCCCTCAGTGTATCTGAAGCCCCTGGGCGAGCCCCCCACCTGGGGCCCCAACTGGGATGAGGATCAGGGTGGCGGCGAGTACCCCAACAGCTTCTTCTTCTACCTCCCTCGCCTCTGCAATCACTGCACGCGGCCCGTCTGCGTAGAGGCCTGCCCACGCAACGCCATGTACAAGCGTAAGGAGGACGGCATCGTCCTCCGTGACGAGACGCGCTGTCGGGGCTACCAGTTCTGCCTGGAGGCCTGCCCCTATAAGAAGGTCTACTTCAACTACGTGAAGAAGATCAGTCAGCACTGCATCTTCTGTTTCCCCCGTATCGAGAAGGGGGTGGCGCCCGCCTGTGCCCGCCAGTGTCCGGGGAGGCTGGTGTTCGTAGGCTACCTGGATGATAAGGACGGCCCCATTCACAAGCTGGTGAACCAGTGGGAGGTGGCCCTGCCCCTGCACCCGGAGTACGGCACCATGCCCAACATGTTCTACATCCCGCCGCTCGCTCCCTACCGCCTGAACGACGATGGGAGCATCGACGAGAGCACGCCTCGCATCCCGACCGAGTACTTGGAGCGGCTCTTCGGCCCCCGGGTCAACAAGGCCCTCGATACCCTGAAGGCGGAGATGGCCAAGACCCGGCGCAAGGAGCAGTCCGAGCTCATGGACATGCTCATCGTCTACAAGTGGCGGGAGCTTTTCAAGCCGTTCGACCGCGACCCAAGCGAGCTGCAGTGGAAGTAGCAGAACGGCGATCTTTTTCTCCCTCACCCGATGCCGTGCGGGATGCCAGGCCTGCCGGGCCACCGCTTCACGCGGGAGCGCTACGGACACTTCGTAGCGGTCCTGGCGGCTCTCTGGTCGTGCCGAGATGAGGATGGATTTCGATAACGTGGCGCTGACATCGCGAGAAGGAAACCGGGAGGCGTCGTCTTGCGCCAGCTAGTGCAGAGCCAGGTATCGCGCCGGCGCTTCCTCAAGGCGACGGGATCGGCGGTGCTGGTCCTGTCCCTTACCAGGCTCGGCTACCAGGCCGTCCGCTCCGGGGCTAGCGCCTCCGCCCAGGTCACGGACGAAGAGGTCGTCTACCGGACCTGGGAGGATGTCTACCGCAAGAAGTGGCGCTGGGACAAGGTGACCTACGGCACCCACCTCGTGGACTGCTACCCCGGTTCGTGCTCCTTCCAGGTCTACACCAAGGACGGCGTCGTCTGGCGTGAGGAGCAGGCCTGCGAGTACCCCCAGATCGAGGACGGGGTGCCTGATCAGAACCCCCGCGGCTGCCAGAAGGGCTCCTGCTTCAGCGACGTCATGTACGGTCCAGAGCGGCTCCTCTACCCCCTCAAGCGGGTGGGCGAGCGCGGCAGCGGCCGCTGGCAGCGCATCTCTTGGGACCAGGCCCTCACCGAGGTGGCCGATGCTTTTCTGGATACCATCCGGGAGAGCGGCCCCGAGAGCATCGTCTTCGAGTTCGGCTCCGGCGAGGGGGGCACCGTCAATGGCGCCATACCGGCCTGGCGCCTGGTCCGCTTCCTGGGCGGCACCACTCTGGACAACAATGCCCTCACCACCGACTACAACTTCGGCCTGGGCATCACCTTTGGCAAGTACGCATTCGTCAGCTCCGTGGACGACTGGTACAAGGCGGACCTCGTCCTCATCTGGCACATGAACCCGGTCATGACCCGCATCCCCTGCGCCCACTACCTGACGGAGGTCCGCTACGGCGGCGGCTACGTGGTCTCCATCGCCCCCGACCTCAACGCCTCCAGCATCCACGCGGACCTCCATGTGCCGGTGAAGCCCGCCACCGACGGCGCCCTGGCCCTGGCCATGTGCCGCATCATCGTCGATGAGGGCCGCTACGACGCTGCCTTCATGAAGGAGCAGACTGACCTGCCTCTCCTGGTGCGCAGCGACACCCGCCGCTTCCTGCGCCAGAGCGACCTGGAAGAGAACGGCCGCGATGACCAGTTCTACTTCTTCGATAGCAGGAAGCAGGAGATCGTGAGGGCGTCCCGCAGCACCCTTCGCCTGCGCAAGGTGGACCCAGCCCTGGAAGGCACCTACCGCGCTACCCTGGTCGACGGCAGTGAGGTGGAGGTGAGGCCCGTCTTCGAGCTGGTGAAGGAGCGTCTGCGCGACTACGACATCGCCAGCGCCTCCCGCATCTGCGGCATCTCCGCCAGCGTCATCGAGGACCTGGCCCATCGTGTGGCTGCTGCCAAGCGGGTGCACATTCTGGAGGGCTTCAACGTCCCCAAGTACTACCACGGCGACCTCATGGAGCGCTCCATGGCCCTCCTCCTGGCCCTCACCGGCAACTTTGGGCGGCCGGGGACCGGCATGCGCGGCGCCAACACCTCGCCCCTGGCCATCCTCACGCCCGTCAAGGACAGGAGTGGATTCGATGGTTTCCTCGAGTTCGCCCAGAACGCCGGTAAGATCCAGCGTGAGATCAAGGACAGTGACCCCACCATGACCGAGGAGATGGTGGCGATTGCGCTGGAGCGGGAGGAAGCCAAGGTAGGGCGCATCTCCAAGTACCCCATGAGCGGCCTCATGGCGCCACCTGTCTTTTTCTGGTACTGGCACGCCGGCTACAAGGATGTGTGGAACCGCCCCGAGTGGAACGACCCCACCATGCCTCGTCCCTTTGACGAGTACCTGCGCGAGGCCGTCGAGAAGTGGTGGGGCGATGTAGCTCGACCAGCCGAGAACCAGACGCCCCGGCTGCTGCTGGAGGTGGCGGGCTCCTGTCTGCGCCGCACCCGCGGCGGCCTCAAGCAGCTCCTCAACGAGCTGTGGCCGCGTCTGAAGACCATCGTTACCGTCGAGATCCGCATGAGCACCACCGCTTACTTCTCGGACATCGTCCTGCCGGCGGCCGCCTTCTACGAGAAGGTCGACTTCCGCTTCCCCACCTGGCACGTCGGCTTCCTCACTTTCACCGACAAGGCGGTGGAGCCTCCCGGCGAGTCCAAGCCCGAGTGGGACATCTTCGCTCGTCTGGCCAGGAGGATCGAGGAGCGGGCCCGCGAGCGGGGCCCGGTGGAGTACCAGGACGCCAGGGGTCAGACCTTTCGCCTGGACGACCTCTACCGCATCTTCACCATGGACGGTCGCATCAAGGAGAAAGACGAAGAGAAGCTGGCGGCGGACATGGTGGCCGACACGGTTAGGGCCGGCGCCCTGCCTGAGGGCACCGACCTGAAGAAGGTGCGCGAGAAGGGGGTCATCCGCTTCACGGGCCTGGGCATCGATGCCAACGGTCTGAACGTGGCCACCACCATCCGGCCGGACGAGACTGTTTCGCCGCTGCGCTGGCACCGGGAGCGCAAGATGCCCTACCCCACCCTGACGCGACGCATCCAGTTCTACATCGACCACGAGTGGTTCCTGGAGGCCGGCGAAGAGCTCCCCATGCATAAGCCGAATCCCAAGATCGGCGGCGACTACCCCCTGGGGCTGGTCAGCGCCCACCAGCGCTCCAGCATCCACTCTATCTGGACGGTGCAGAAGCTCATGCTCTACACCCATCGCGGTGGTCCCACCCTCTTCATCAACCCCAAGGATGCCGAGGCGCGGGGCATCGCCGAAGGCGACGAGGTTCGCGTCTATAACGACTTCGAGTCGTTCCACGTGCCATGCGCGATTTCTGCCGCCGTCCAGCCCGGCGAGGTCATCGTCTACGCTGCCTTTGAGCCCTACCAGTTCCGCGGCTGGAAGTCCTACGACGCGGCCGTCCCGGGCATGGTGAAGTGGTTGCACCTGGCCGCCGGCTACGGCCATCTCAACTACACGCGCTGGAACTGGCAGCCCATGCAGGTGGACCGGGCCACCGCCGTCGAGGTGGAGAAAGCCTAGGAGGGAAGCTTGGCCCGCATCGCCGCCTTCGACCGCCTTGGGATGCCTCCCACCGACTGGGGCATCGAGCCTGTGCCGGCGCCTTCCCGCACCCTGGGCCTCCTGGACAATGCCGCCCTCTGGGGCAACCTGGGCTTCAGCCTCCTTTTGATGGTGACGGGGGCCTTTCTGGTACCCGCACTGGGCCTTGGGCAGGCTTTCCTGGCTATCCTCGTTGGTGCCGTCATCGGGAACCTGATGCTGGCCACGGCCGCCGTCATCGGTGCCGACAGCGGCCTGCCGACGATGGCTCTCCTCAGGGCTCCCCTGGGCATCCGGGGCTCCTACGCCGCCACCCTCCTGGCCCTGGCCCGCAACGTGGCCTGGGGCACCTTCGCGCTCATGGTCATGGGCGAGGGCGCCGCCGGCCTCAGCCGGCACCTGGGCGGCTTCGAGGGGCGCCCTCTCTGGATCATCTTCTTCGGAGTGCTGGGCACGGCCATGGCCTTGGGCGACCCGCAGGTCATGGTGCGGCGGTGGTTCAAGAAGTTCGCCTTCTGGTTCATGCTCCTGGCCGGCCTCATGATCACCTACTCCGCCTTCGCCTCGAGCGGCATTCCTGACCTCATGCGCCGGCCGGCGGTAGGGGGCTGGCCTTCCTTCTGGCAAGGCGTGGACATGGTCGTGGCCCTGCCCATTGCCTGGCTGCCGCTCGTGGCCGACTACTCGCGCTTCTCCCGCGGCGCGCGCAACGCCTTCCTGGGCACCTTCGGCGGTTTCTTCCTGGCCACTGTCTGGTTCACCATGCTCGGCGTCCTTTACGTGCCCACCGTCTCCTCCAGCGACGTGCTGGGCTTTATCCTGGTCATCCCGGTCGGCGCGCTGGCGTTCCTCATCCTGCTCGTGACCGAGACCGACGAGACCTTCGCCAGCGTCTACTCGGCCTCCGTCTCCCTGAAGAACCTGGCCCCCCGACTGGATCAGCGCCGAGTCGCTTTGGTCATCGGTGTCCTCTGCACGGCCCTCGCCCTGGGGGTGGCGTTCATCCACTACGAGAACTTCCTGCTCCTGCTGGGCTCCGTTTTCGTACCCCTCTTCGGTATCCTGGCCGCCGACCACTTCCTCGTCCGGCGAAGGGCCACCCCCAGCGATGCCCTCTACCAGAACGGAGGCCAGTTCTGGTATCGTGGGGGCGTGAACGCGACGGCCCTGGTGATCTGGTTGGCGGGGTTCCTCCTCTACAACTGGATATCGCCGGGCAGCCTCTCTTGGTGGGTGGACGGCATGGAAGGCTTCTTCCACGGGCTGCTCAGGCTGCCATTCCCCCTGGACGAGAAGGTCTCCTGGTTGAACGCCTCCATTCCGGCCTTCCTCCTCAGCTTTGTCCTCTACGCTCTCCTGAGCCGCCTGCCTCGAAGTCGGGCGGCGGCCAAGAAGACTGCCTAGGGGTTGACGCTGGCTGGGGTACCGCCAGCCACGGCTTCGGCTAGGGCTCATCGGCGCGCCATCGTAGAGAGAGATTCTCTCTGGTGGTAGACGCGAGGGGGGAACGAGCCATGAACGAAACCTCCGGCTATTGGACCCGACATCGCTTTTCGCGACGGCGCTTCCTGGGCGGCGCGGCCGCCCTGGGGACGGGCCTGGCCCTGGCCGCCTGCGGCGGCGAGGAGAAGGCCGCCGAAGAGACGCCTGCCGCCACGCCGACCGCCGAGGGCCTTGAGCCCGCTGGCACCCGCGGGGGCATCCTTCGCAATTTCGGGTGGGACGCTATTGCTCTCGACACCCTTGACCCTCACCAGACTCAGATCGGCACCATCTACAACATGCACTCCAGGGTCTTCAGCAAGGTCCTCAAGTACGACAACGTCTACGAAGGGACAATCGTCCCTGACCTGGCGGAGTCCATGCCCGAGGTCATCGACAAGCTTACCTTTGTCGTCAAGCTGCGACCCGATATCACCTTCCACGACACGGAAGCCATCCGCAGCGCCTTCCCGCAGGCGGCCGGACGCCAGCTCACCGCGGAGGACGTCAAGTACTCCATTGAACGGCAGATGAACCCCAACAGCCCTAAGTCGGCCCTCTACTACCGCGCCAGCCAGTGGGAGACGGTGGACCGCGTCGGGGTGACCGACCCGCTGACGCTGCGCATCACCACCAAGCGCCCTACCGCGCCTCTCATCCACTACTTGGGCGACAACAATGCCTTCATCGTGCCCAGGGAGGTTGTGGACGAGAATGAGGAGATGAATGACCCCTCTCGCATGGTCGGGAGCGGCCCCTTCATGCTCAAGGATTTCATCAGCGTGAAGGTGGTGCGCGTCGTGCGCAACCCCAACTGGTTCGCGCGCAACGACCTGGCGGAACAGGGCCTACCCGACCGCCCCATCCTGGACGGCCTTGAGGCCATCTGGCCCCCGGGGGACGACACCGCCACCGAGGTGGCCTTCCGCAGCAAGCAGGTGGACACAACTGGCTTCAGCGACCGCGCCAATGGCCCCCGCATTGCCGCCGAGACGGGCGCGCAAACGACGGAGTTCCCGGATGCCGGCTGGCTCGCCAGCCGGTTCCTGGTGGCCGACTCAGCCGCGGCCACAACCCCGTTCAAAGATCTGCGCCTTCGCAAGGCTATCAACCTCGCCATCGACCGCAACCGCATGGGCCAGCAGATGTTCCGTCAGTGGTTCTACCTGGTGGGGCCGGTGCCCGGTGCTATCAAGCGCTGGGCGATGCCTCAGGCCGATCTGCTCCGCGAGCCGGGCTATCGTTTCGACCCGCAGGAGCGGCAAGAGGACCTGGCCGAGGCGAAGAAGCTGTGGGAGGCCGCCGGTGGCCCCGCCATAGGGAAGTTCACCATCACCTACGCTGGCATCCCGGACTACCTGCGCGCCTTCTTCCCCCAGTTCCAGGGCATGCTCAAGGAGGTGCTGGGCGCTGAAACTGAGGGAGACCTGGACATCACGGGCTACACCAAGCTGGCCCAGGGCGCCCTGGAGAAGCGGATCATCCTCAGCCTCAGCTACGACAACGGCTGGAACGACCTGGACGACTGGGTCTACCCCTATTTCCACACGGGTGGTCCGAAGAACTCCTTCAATCTCTCTGACGCGGAGCTGGACAGCATGCTGGAGGCGCAGCGGGAGGAGTTTGACTACGAGGCCCGACGGGATGTTGGGTTCAAGATCCAACGCTACCTGCTGGACTCGGTGCTGGCCCGCCTGGACTGGCTGGCCGAGATCAACGTTCCCGTCCGCTGGCCCTACGTGCGCAATACCTGGGGGTCTCCCTGGTACGGCAACTCCTTCCACGATGCAGACATATGGATCGACACTCAAGATCCGCTTTACCAAGGCCGGGCCTAAGCCGCCGGTGGGTCGGAGACTCTCGGTGTGTTAAGATAGAGCGGAGCCAGCCGCTCGGTCCGGCGTTCAGGACTGCTGTGCTGTTTGCCAGTGCTCGGTGGCTGGGATGGTGCCGATAGCGTTGAGGGCTGGGCCGCGACAGCCTGTGGATGTCACGGTCGCATGGCCCTTCTTCTGTGGATTGGGAGGTAGATGGTGGCTCGTGGTCACGAGGGGGAGGACGGCCGGCACAGGGCTGTGTCTCAGGATTCCCTGATTGTCCAGGCTGAAGGTGTCGTCAAGACCTACGACACGGGAAAGGTGAAGGTGCGCGCCCTGCGGGGCGTCTCCCTGGCCGTCCGTCGGGGAGAGATGGTGGCTATCATGGGCCCCTCGGGCTGCGGCAAGACCACCCTTCTCAACTGCCTCAGCGGCCTGGACAGCATCGACGCGGGGCTCATCCTCGTCGACGGCACCGACATCAATCGCCTCTCCGACAACCAGAAGACGGAATATCGCGCCCGCAGCATGGGCTTCGTCTTCCAGTTTTATAACCTTCTGCCTGTCCTCTCGGCGGTGGAGAACGTGGAGCTGCCGCTGCTCGTTGGTGGGGTGAGCGCGCGGGAGGCCAGGCAGCGGGCCATACAAGCCCTGGAGCAGGTGCACCTGGTCGAGTGGGCCAACCACCGTCCCCTGGAGCTCTCGGGTGGACAGCGCCAGCGCGTCACCATCGCCCGCGCCCTGGTCAACGAGCCGGCCATCGTCTGGGGCGACGAGCCTACGGGCGACCTGGACTCGGCTAACGCCGACGAGATCATGCAGCTCATGGTGGAGCTGAACGAGCGCAATCAGCAGACCTTCGTCATCGTCACTCACGATCCACGCATCGCCGCCGTCACCCACCGCATTGTCTACATGGTGGACGGCCACATCGTGGACGAGAAGCTCACCGAGCGGGCTCCCGTTCGGTGAGTCCTGCATTCACCCACCGTCATGGATAGTCTCTTCGGCATCCCGATGAACGCCATCATGGTGGCCTTGCTGGCCCTCCTGGGGATCAGCCTGGCCACCGTGGCCGTGGCGGCGCTCCGCAACCGCGTCATGTTCCTCGTCGGCCTGCGCAACATCCCCCGGCGACGGGCCCAGACCACCCTCATCGTCATCGGGCTCATGCTCAGCACCCTCATCATCTCCGCCGCCCTCACCACCGGCGACACCGTCG
>CAZSSQ010000002.1:44755-49294 GCA_964609465.1 uncultured Dehalococcoidia bacterium | reverse complement strand
TGCCGTCGGCCAGGACCAGGCCATCATCGTTGTAGCCGTGATCGTAGAACTCGTAGCCTAGATTGGTGAGGAGCTGGCGCACGTTCCCCTGCTCAATCAGGTTGGCGCCACAGGAGTGGTGTAGGAAGATGACACTGCGGAACTCCCCCCCAGTCGGGGGAGGTACGACAGAGCCACCGCCAGGAGCCGCAGCGGCCCCAGTGACACACAGCCACACCGCGTCGAGGAAGTTCACCGTCAGGAGGTCACTGGCCTGTGGGGCTGCCGGAGAGAAACCCTCGAACCTGTTCTGCTCGGCGTTGTAGCGCCACATCGCCTGGACCGCCTCGCTGGGGCTTACCGCCTGCAGCACCGTGTCGCTGGTGGTCCCGTCGGGGAAGGTGAGGCTGATGTTGTTGCACCCCTCGTAGAGCTGCTCGGTGCTGCCCGGATCCGGGAGCGTGATGCTTGCCACCGGCTGCGCGTGGACCGGCGACCCACGAGCAGCGAGCAGCGCTGCCACCAGGGCAAGTCCTACCACTGTGACTGCCAGCCGCTTCATGATGCACCTCCTTGGCGATACTGGTCGGCCGGTCAGGATTATACACCGCCCCGCTAAACCCATGACAGCCACGGCAGGGCCCAACATGACCCTGAGGCCGCGCGTGTCTGGGGCGGGTCACCTACTCCCTAGTCACTTCGCCGGCCCAGATAGCTCGGAGTGTACGGCTCCAGACCCGGACGGGGTTCTGGCACCCCACAGCCCCTTGGTTGTCCCGGCGCGGCCTAGTACTCAGGGGGCAGCCGCCTCAGCCCGGCGAGGGTAAAGACCGGGCCGTCCCTGCACACATAGCTGCTGCCAATGTTGCAGCGGCCGCACATCCCGATGCCGCACTTCATCTTCATCTCCAGGGAGAGTACGACACGCTCCGGGGGGAAATGCAGGCGTTCCAGGACCGGCAGGGTGTATCGGGTCATGGCGGGCGGTCCGCACACCAGGGCGTAGGTGCCGTCCGCCGCCGGTGCAACGTCGCTGACCACATCCGGCACCAGGCCTACCCGGCCCTTCCAGTCGCCGTCTGCTGCGTCGACCGTCACGTGAAGTCTCAAGTCATCCCTCTGCCGCCACTGCTCCAGCTCGCCTTTGTAGAGCAGCATCCCTGGTGTCCTCGCCCCATAGACGACGGTGAGCTTCCCGAACCGGCCCCGGTTGTCTCGCTCCAGCACGTAGTTGACGAGGGAACGGAGTGTGGTGAACGCAAACCCGCCGCCGATGACGAGCAGGTCTCTGCCCTCCATCTCCTGCAAGGGGAAACTGGAGCCCAGCGGTCCCCTTATTCCCACCAGGTCCCCGTGTTCCATCTGGTGGAGGGCGCTGGTCAGGAGGCCGGCCCGGCTGACGGTGAACTGGAGGAGGCCGGCTTTGGTCGGCGAGGAAGCGATGCCGAACGGCGCCTCCCCCTTTCCGAACACGGAGAGTTGAGCGAACTGCCCGGGGAGATAACGGAAGTCCTGCTCGTCCTCCCTATGGATGAAGGAGAGGTCGAAGGTCTTGATGCTGCGGTCCTCCGTCTCGACGGTCACCTTCTCGATCCTCATAGGGATGGGCACATACGGGCTCTTTGCGACCATCATTGGGCACGCCTGCTCATCGACTCGATCTCATTCAGCACCTGCCGGATGTCCAGGTTCACCGGACAGTGCACCACGCACCGTCCGCAGCCGACGCAGCCCGCCTCACCGTGGCTCTCCGTCCAATAGCGGAACTTGTGCATCAGCCGCTGCCGCCAGCGCTCCTTGCCCGTGGGGCGCGGGTTGTGGCCGGAGGCGTGCTGGGTGAAAAGGGGGAACATGCAGGAATCCCAGTGCCTGAGCCGGCGGCCTCGCTGCTCCGAGTCCTCGTCCACGATGTCGAAGCAGTGGCAGGTGGGACAGAGATACGTGCAGACCCCACAGCCGATGCACTTCTCGTGCAGACGGTCCCAGAAGGGGTCGTCCCACATCTCCCGCAGCCTGCGCTCCATGCCCTCCGTCCGGATGGCGCCTCGGAAAGCCGCCTCCGCCGACGCCTGCGCCTCTCTCCTGCGGCGGACGCTCTCTTTGTCCGCCTCCCTGCATGCGCCGACGCCCTCCACCAGGAGAGCACCTTTGTTAGTGACCACCTCGATCAGGTAGTCTGTTCCCAGGTCTGTCACCAACAGATCCGAGCCCGTGGCGGAAAAGGGTCCGCCTCCCACCGAGGTGCAGAAGCAGGTGGCCTTCGGGCTGGCGCACGACAGGCCGACCACCGTGCAGGTCTCTCTCCTCGCCATGTAACACCCGTCGCAGTGGTCGCCGCCGGCGAACACCCGGTCCAGGAGAGTGAAGCTGCGCGCGTCGCAGGGCCGGACGCCGAACAGCACCTGCGCCCGCGACGCCGGTTGTGGCTCCTCCAGCGCGAGCTGTCCCCGTTCCAGGCTGTAGGCGAAAAGAGTCTCGGTCTGGGGGAAGAACAGCCCCTTCGGCGGCAGCGTCGAATTGTGGTAGTCGAGGAGCACCT
The DNA here is from genome assembly GCA_964609465.1 of uncultured Dehalococcoidia bacterium. Taxonomy (GTDB): domain Bacteria; phylum Chloroflexota; class Dehalococcoidia; order DSTF01; family JALHUB01; genus CAVSBT01. The sequence goes on along the minus strand of CAZSSQ010000002.1, from coordinate 46,776 downwards.
GCTGCGGTGAGTCCACCTGCCGGAAAGCGATCACGCCGTCGTCGTTGACCGGAGCGAACACCTCGTGGTCCTGGAGCAGCGCCTCCAGCAACACCGACATCTGGTGCTTTGCGAGAAGCAGCGTTCTCACCGGATGAAGTCTCCAGGGTCGTCGGGGCTGAACGTGGAAAGGGGCATCGGCTCACGCACATCGAGCCCAGCCTTGTAGTGAAAGAGCTCTTCCACGTCCTTCTCTACCTTCTTTGTGAGAAGCCGCAGGTCGAGCCCCACGGGGCAGGCGCGTTCGCAGGCGCCGCAGTCAACGCAGCGACCGGCCGTGTGCATGACCCGCATGATCTGGAAGACGAGGGCATCCGTGGCGTCGGTCGACGGGCTCAACCAGCGGGGCTGAGTGCTGTCCACGAAGCACTCTGCGCAGTAGCACAGAGGGCAGGCGTTGCGGCAGGCGTAGCAGCGGATGCACCTGCTCGCCTGGGCCGCGAAGAACCGCCAGCGCTCGCCCGCGGGCATGGCTTCGAATTCCCGCACTGCTGCGTACTCGTCGGCGGCCATGTCCTCCGCGGCCGGATCGCCGATGAGGGTGTCGTATATCACCGGATTGCGGGAGCGGCAGGCGCGACAGGAGGCGTGGAGGCAGCGTTCCGTTTCCAGGGCGATCTCGAAGCCGTCGCCGCGGAGGAGCACTTCCCCTTCCCGCTCCAGCGCGTCGGTTACCTCTCTCCCCGCCAGCTCGCTCTCGATGCGCCGCCGGTCAATCACGCCCCGACAGGGAACGCCGACAATGTGCAGCCGCTCTCGCTGTATCTGCCCCTCCTTGAGAAGCCCGACGATGGAGCGCGTGTCGCAGCCCTTGGCGATGACCCCCACCCTTTCGCCACGCCGCGGCAGGTACTTGGCGAGGTTGTTCTCGCAGCTCATGTTCCAGACCAGCCGCTCGACCTCAGCGGCATCCCTCACGAAACAGGGCGAGCTGCGCAGAGGGAGGGTGCCTGCCTCAAAGCCGATGACGACATCCACCAGCCCGTCGGTCAGCAGCCGCCTGGCAGCATCCCTTATCGCCGGCGCGAGGTCTGTCACGGCGCCCCCTCTTGATCCCGAGCCCTGATCAGCCGCTGGGCCGGCCCCAGGGCCCGTACCGACTCGGCCACCTCTGCCACCACGTGGGCGAACTTGCCGCCCTCGGACGCCGACACCCAGGCGAACTGCACCCGCCCCTCTTCGATCCCCACGTACTCGAGCAGACCCTTGAGGAGACCGAAGCGCCTTCTGGCCAGGTAGTTGCCTTCGAGGTAGTGGCAGTCGCCGGGGTGGCACCCGGAGACCAGCACGCCATCGGCGCCGTGCATGAGGGCGCGGACGATGAACAGCGGGCTCACCCGACCGGCGCACGGCACGCGGATGGTGCGCGTGTTAGGCGGGTACTGGAGGCGGCTCGTCCCCGCCAGGTCGGCGCCGGCGTAGCTGCACCAGTTGCAGAGAAAGGCCACTATCCGTGGTTCCCAGTGGCTGTGCTTCTCTTCCACTGACCGCCGCTCCCCCTATATTGCCGCTATCGAGGCGAGGACCTGCTCGTTGCTGATCCCGTGGACATCGATTGCCCCCGACCAGCAGGCAGCAGCACACACCCCGCAGCCCTTGCACACGACGTTGTCGACCACAGCGACCCTCGCCTCGCCGTCGATACTGATCGCCCCAAAGGGACACACCGCCTCGCAGAGACCGCACCCGGAGCACTTCCTGGCCCGCACCTCGGCGACGATAGCCGGCGCCTCCAGGGCCTCTTGCGCCAGGATGGAGGCTGCCCGCGAGGCCGCGGCCTGAGCCTGGGCTATAGCCTCGTCCAGGGACTTCGGACCGTGGGCCAAGCCGCAAAGGAACACCCCGTCTCGGGCGAAGTCCACCGGACGCAGCTTCATGTGAGCCTCGAGGAAGAAGCCATCGCTATCCAGAGGCACCTTCAGCAGGCTCGAGATGCGGGGGTTGTCCTCGTTGGGGACCGTCGGCGCGGCCAGAGCCAGGAT
>CAZSSQ010000002.1:9580-44655 GCA_964609465.1 uncultured Dehalococcoidia bacterium | reverse complement strand
TCGAGATGCGGGGGTTGTCCTCGTTGGGGACCGTCGGCGCGGCCAGAGCCAGGATATCCGCCTCCAGCTTGACCACGCGGTTCAGGTCGCAGTCCTCGCCCGTGACCAGCACCGCCCCGGCGCCCACCGAGGCCTGCGGCGGCGCATCCGGCCGGTAGCGGTGGAAGCGGACGCCTCGCTCTCGCGCCAGCCGGTACGACTCCTCGGAGAGCCCGTACGTCATCATGTCGCGGTAGAAGACGTGCACGTCGATCTCGGGGTTGAGCTCCTTCAACCTCAAGGCGAGCTTGACCGTCTGCCGGCAACAGGTCCGGCTGCAATAGGGCCTGTCGTCGTTTCGCGAGCCGGCGCACTGGATGAATGTGACGTTGCGGGCCCGTGCCACGAGAGCGCCCTTCGACGCTATCGCCTCCTCCAGCTCGAGGAGGGTTAGCACCCGCTCATCTGCGCCGTAGGGGTAGCCGGCGGGTTGCCCTTCCTGTGCGCCTGTCGCAACGATGACCGCGCCGTGCTCGATACTCCGCTCCTGCCTATCGGTACGGCCAGCGATGACGGTCGAGAAGTTGCCCACGTGGCCACGAACCTCCCGCACCTCGGCGTTGCGGTGGACGGTGATCAGCGGGTCGTTTTCCACCCGCACGACGAGGGCTTTCACCTGCACACCGACGTCCCCGCCGTCGAGAGAGTAGCGCAGGCGGCCGGCTATGCCGCCCAACTCGTCATTCTTCTCCACAATGTGGACGGGGAAGCCCTGCTGCGCCAGAGACAACGCTGCCGTCATGCCGGCGACTCCCCCGCCCAGCACTAGGGCCGACCGGCTCACCGGCAGTGAGAGGCGTGAGGCCGGCCGGGCAATTCGTGCTCGCGCCACAGCCATCTTCACAAGCTCGGCGGCCTTCCGGGTCGCGACCTCCTGCTCGTGCATGTGTACCCAGGAGCATTGCTCGCGGATGTTGGCCATCTCGAAGAGGGCGGGGTTCAGGCCGGCCTGGCGTATGGTGTCCTGGAACAGCGGCTCGTGGGTGCGCGGCGTGCAGGCGGCCACCACCACCCGGTTTATGCCCAACTCCTCGACGGCCTCGATGATGCGCCGGGACGTATCTACCGAACAGGTGAAGAGGTTCTCTTCGGCGTGCGCGACGTTGGGGAGGGTGCGGGCGTAGTGCACCAGCGACGGCACGTCCACGACGCGGCCGATGTTGGTGCCGCAGCGGCAGATGAAGACCCCGATGCGGGGACGTTCGCCGGAGACATCCTTCTCCGCGGGATACTCCTTTGCGGTTGTCAGGCTGCCCCGAACGTCAGCCAGAAGCTGCGCCGATAGGGATGCCGCGCCGCTCGCCATCGTCACGGACTGTGGGATGTCGGCCGGGCCAGCGAAGACGCCCGCCACGAAGACACCAGCGCGGGAGGTGGAGACCGGCGAGGAGGGACTCGTGCGGCAGAAGCCGTTGCTATCGATCTCCACACCTAGCCGCTCGGCCAGCTCGAGGCAACCGCTGCTTGGCGCCATGCCCACCGAGAGCACTACCAGGTCGAACTTCTCCTCGAGAGCCGTGTTGTCTTCGCCCCAGTAGCGGATGAGGAGCCCCTTCGTCTCCTGCACCTCCTTGATCGTGGACACGAGGCTTCGGACGTAGCGTACGCCCGGCATGCGGCTCACCTGGCGGTAATAATGCTCGAACCCCTTGCCGTAGGTGCGGACATCGTTATGGAAGACGGTAGCCTCAATACCCGCGTCGTGCTCCCGAGCCATCGTCAATTGCTTCGCCGCGTACATGCAGCACACAGCCGAGCAGTAGATCCGGCCGCGGGCGGGATCACGAGAGCCGACGCACTGGATCCAGGCGATCCTCTTTGCCGGCTGTCCATCCGAGGGACGAATCACCTGTCCCTCACTGGGCCCGGCGGCACTGAGGAAGCGCTCAAACTCCAGGCCAGTGACCACGTTGCGGTAGCGCCCGTACCCGTACTCCGGCTTGTCCCTCGCATCGAACGTCTCATAGCCGGGTGCCAGGATGATGGCGCCGACGTTGATCTCCACCCTTTGTTCGCTCTGGCGCATGTCGATTGCCTTGCGGCGGCACGTCTGAGCGCAGATCTTGCACTGCCTTGACGTGTGGAAGAGGCAACGCTCCGCATCAACCACCGATACTGCCGGCACAGCCTGGGCAAAGGGGACATGGATGCACTTCGTGTCCGACAGGCCCTCATTGAAGGGGTCGGGCACGAAAACGGGGCAGTAGTCGGCGCACGTCCCGCAGCCGGTGCACTTCTCTTCATCAATGAAGCGAGGCTTCTTCAGCAAGACCACCGTGAAGCTCCCCGCCTCTCCCCGCACTTCATCGACACGCGCTCGCGTTATGATCTCGATGTTCGGGTTCCTCTCGCAGTCGATCAGCTTCGGCGAGAGGATGCACATTGAGCAGTCGTTGGTGGGGAACGTCTTGTCGAGCTGGGCCATCCGCCCGCCAATGCTCGGCGACTCGTCCACGAGGTAGACCTTGAAGCCCACCGCGGCCAGGTCCAGCGACGCCTGGATGCCACTTATCCCGCCACCCACGACGAGGACAGCCCCTACCTTGGACGGCAACTCTATGCCCGTCTCTGGCTGTTCATCAAGCGAGGTCAAGGTAGCTGTCTCTGCCATCAGAGGATTCCCGCCTTCGCCAGAACCGGCGCCGGGTTGACCATGTGCCGCCGCCACCACGACTCGGTTCCCTCCAGCCCAAGGGCGCAGGCCAGCAGCTCGGTGAAGTACATCACGGGAAGGCCCGCCTCGCCCTGTCGCGTGTCCAGATTCGTCTGGCACAGAGGGCAGGCGGTGACGATGCAGTCTGCCCCCGCCTCAAGGGCCATCTCTACCAGGCGACTGCTCAGCCGGCGAACCACGTCCGGACGCGCCACCGCCAGCCCCGCCCCACAGCAATCGGTCTTGAACGACCAGGGACGCACGTCAGCCCCAACCGCGGACATCACCTGGTCCATCGACTGCGGGTCCTCGTAGTCGGCCCTGCCGGTGAGTTCGGGAGGTCTCACCAGAAGACAGCCGTAGTAGCAAACGATCTTGAGGTCGTTCAGAGGCCGCTGGAGCGACTCGCGGAGCCGGCCCAGCGTCTCAGGGCTGCTGGCTACGTCCAGCGCGTGGAGCACGGTCACTCGTGAGGACGATCCCTTCTCGGCCACCTTCAGCCGGTGATAGCAGGCGGCGCAGGGCGCGACGAGGCAGCTTCCCTCCGCCTCGGCCAGCTCCAGGTTGCGCGCGGCCAGGGCCACCGCCAGTGCCGGGTCGAGCGAATGCGCGGCGCTGGCGCCGCAGCACGTCCAACCGGCCAACTCGCGCAAGTCTATCCCCAGCGCGCCATAGACCGCCCTCGTTGACGCATCATACTCGCGCGACATCCCGTGCAGGGAGCAGCCGGGATAGTAGGAGAAGGCCGTCACCGTCACTTTCCCTTCGCCCGCTCAAAGAGATGGCGCAGTTCCCCCGTTGCGGCCTTCTTCGGCCGGGCGAGGGGGATCTTGCCCATCCGGACCATCCTTGCGCCCAGCCGGATGTCCGCCGGGAGGCGCCTGGCCCCCAGCGAGTAGCGGGCTATGAGCGCCATCTCATGCACACGGCCGCGGGCTCGCACCTCGTTCAGAAAGGCGCGGTAGAACGCCAGCATTCGCCCATCGCGGGGCTTCACGCCGGAGGCTGCGGCCCGCTGCTTCAGAGCGTCTATCACTCCGGCTACGTCCACGCCGTTCGGACACCGGGTGGTGCAGGTCTGGCAGGAGGTGCAGAGCCAGATCCCTGAGCTACGCAGCGCCTCTCCCTCGAGGTTAGCCGCCACCAGCCTGACAAGCTGGTGCGGGGCAAGCTCCATGTCGTCGGCGACAGGGCAACCCGCCGAGCACTTCCGGCAGGAGAAGCACAGCTCGGGGTCCAGACCCACGACCCCGCGGATGCGGTCCGTCGGTGAGACGCAAGCGCTCTTGGGCCCGGCCGTGTTGACGTTCATGGCTGCGTTGCGGGGTCAGACATCGACCAGCGTCAGGGCGCCGCTGGGACACCACTTGACACAGGAGGGGTTGGGCGGTACGCCACAGAAGTCACACTTGAGCGGGATATCGGTGTCGGGCTCCCGGAAAATGGGCTTCGCGGGGCAGGAGGCCCTGCAAAGGAGACACTTGTCGTACTCCCGCCCGCCGATGACCACGATGTTCCGGGAGTTGCACTCGGCGTCCGTGTACGGGCCGGCCAGCTCTGGGAAGCACAGGTCATCCTTTCGAAACACCCTGATCCTCGAGCGCTGCGGGTCGACCGTGTCCGGCACGTGGTGCAGCGAGCAGGCCACCTCGCACAGCCGGCAGCCCATGCACTTGTCGTAGTCGATCCTTATCTTCTGCACCCCAACCTCTGTCCCAGAGCTAGGTCACAGCTTCAGTTCAGACAGCTTCTCCGACATCGGTACGCCTGTCTCATTCCAGCCCCGCATGTGGTAGTACTGCGGCAGCATCTGCCCGAGCGAGCACACCCGGCCCTGCGCGGGCCCGTCCGGCATGGGCTGCTCCAGCCAGCGACGGGGCAGTCGATCCTGCTCCTGCCCCACGCCGCACTCCAGATTGAAACGCCGCTCCAGGTTCACCACCCTCTCGCCTATCTGACGTGCCGACTGTTGCGAGAGCTCAAGCCCCGTGGCAGCGTTGGCAACCCGCAGGACATCTTCCAGCGGCAGCGCAATGGCCGCCAGCGGACAGACTCCCAGCGAGTCGAGAAACGCCTCCATGTCCTGACGCTCGATCACCATGGAGACCGCCTCCTCTGCAAGTGGGGCGTCCTTCGAGCCTCGCAGAAGGCGGCTCGCCAGGGGTGTCCCCTCGATCCGGCCCGGGCCATGGTTTGCCGTCGCGTACCAGAGGCCGAGCCCGTCGTCGCCGCGCGGGTCGTAGGGTGCGGCGGCGCGGCCCTTGACGCCCATGAACAGATCGGGCTGTCCGTACCTCTCCGCCAGCGCCGAGGGCCCATCCGCCAGAATCTCGCCGGAGCGGCGGCGCTGGGCCATGCGGTTGAGCTGGAGAAGAACCGCCTCGGCGTCTCCGAATCTGAGCTCGGGCCCCAGGTCCTGCTCAGGGATGAGACCCCTTTCCGCCAGCTCCATGGCGCAGGCGATGGTGGAGCCCCCGCTGACCGGGTCGATCCCCTGTTCGGCGCAGAGATAGCTGGCCCGGGTCACCGCCTGAAGGTCTGCCACGCCGCAAAGAGCCCCCAGCGCTCCCAGCGCCGCATGGTCCGGGCCCTCGCCGACCGCCGTCGAGTCAGCGGTGGCGATCCTGGTGAGCCGTCCGCAGGCTATGGGGCAGCCGAAGCAGCCCAGGCCACGAGTGAGGATACTTGCTGCGATGGCTCCGCCGCCGAGCGCGGCGCTCCCCTCCAGAATGCTGCTCTGGAAGTGCCGCACGCCCAGCATCCCCCGCGAGCCGGCGGCCTCGATCATCGGTGCGGTACCCAGCGGCGAGAGCACGTCGCTGACCAGCGACGACCGCTTGATCCGGTCGATGACATGCGAGATGGCGTTGCGAAAGGCCTCGCCATCGGCCACCGGCAATCCCCTCGTCCCCCGCACCGCGATCGCCTTGAGCTTCTTGGAGGCCATCACGGACGCCAGACCGTCGCCCTGGCCAAAGCCGTAGCCGTCCGCCACGACCGTCGCCACCGCGGATAGCTTCTCGCCGGCCGGCCCGATTCCCAAGATCCGGGTCTCGCTGCTCTTCCAGGCGTCCCCCGCCACCGAGCGGATGAGCTCTTCAGCCTGGTGAACGGTGCGGCCCCAGAGATGGAGGCCGACCGCGACCGTTACAGAACCATCGCGGACATTGAGGTACGAGGGCTCGGTGGCCTGACCTTCGATGATGATGGCGTCGTAGCCGGCGAACCTCAGCCCGGCGCCGAAGTGGCCGCCGAGCACGCTGCAGGCAAGGCCGCCCATCGGTGACTTCGTCGCGACGCACCAGCGCGAGCTCCCCACGGCGCCGGATCCGGTCAGGAGCCCTGGCGCCACGACCACCTTGTTCTCGGCGTCAAACGGACCTGCCCCGGCGGCCACCTCGCTGGCGACGATGTGCGCCGCCAGTCCGCGCCCGCCCAGGAAGCGTCCAGCTACCTCAGGGTCAAGCTCCTCGACCGTGCGCTGGCCGGAGCTCAGGTTGACCCGGAGGATGCGATTCGTCCTTGCGCTCATCGGTGCACGCGCGGGATCATCGAGGCACAGCGCTCGTCTCCGGCTCCCATCCCACGACGATTTGGCGGGCAGGGCTCACCAGCCCGCAGGGCTTGGCCTAGGCCCTGCCCATCAGCCAATCGAGGCTCTTCTCCTCCAGCGCCTTGTCGTAGCTGAATGCGCTGCAGGCGCGGCGGCAGATGCCGCAGCCCACACACTCATCCGATTCGACGTAGACGGTGTTCGTGTGGATAGTGATGGCGCCGGAGGGGCAAACCGCCTCACAATAGGGAACACGGCAGTTCTGTCGACAGATTACGTTCATCATCTGGAGCACTCCTTCTTGGCAGCGCTTCCCGCGCCGGGGCTAACCCAGGATCCGGTCCGCCTCTTCCTTGTCCAAGTCCATGACGTAGGGTATGCCGGAGACCGCTGCCGCTTCCGGCGTAAGGGCTACAAGGTCATCCCTCTCCAGGTACTGCAAGGCGAACTTGCGTGCCCCGGCCATTAGCTGCTTCAGCCCCCCCGCCAGACGGTCGAGGTAGTTGAGCATCCCGATAGCCGATGGTGGTACGCGCTTGAAGTCGGCGCCGAACCTCTCCTTGAGCGCGGCGGCCCCGACGAAGACCTTCACCAGGGCCTCGTCGTAGTCCTCCGGGTCGGGGTACTCTCGTTCCTTCATCAGCTCCCCGTACGTGTTGCCCACCATGGCTGCGGCCATGGTGGCCCGGCCCATGCAGCAGGCCTTCACGTATGGGGCGCCGAGGGCGACGGCCTTGAAGATGTGGTCCTCCAGCGAGAGACCCCCCGCGATGGCGACCGGGGGTACGTAGGCGCCCTTCTTCGCTAACCGGCTCAAGTAGTCGTAGAGCAAGCATTCCAGGTAGACGGTGGGGATTCCCCATTCGTTCATCATGCGCCAGGGGCTCATGCCGGTGCCGCCGCCGGCCCCGTCCACCGTCAGCAGGTCGATCTTTGCGTCGGAGGACCACTTGACGGCGCGGGCAAGGTCGGCCGGACGGTAGGCGCCGGTCTTGAGGGTGATGTGCTTGGCGCCTATGCTGCGCAGCCGCTCCACCTCGTGATGGAAGCCGTCTTCACTGACCATCCCCAGACGCGAATGCCGCTCGAACTCATGGAAGCCCCCCTGGTGGAAGGCATCTCGGCTGGCCGCCTGCGCAGGGTCGGGTATCACGACGTAGCCGCGGCTCTTGAGGAGGTCAGCGCGCTCCAGGGTCGGCAGTTTCACCTCGCCGCCGATGTCCTTGGCCCCCTGGCCCCACTTCATTTCGATGATCTCGACGCCTAGCTTCTCCACCACGTACTCCGGCACCCCGAAGCGGCCATCCTCCACGTTGTACTGGACGATGATCCCGCCCCAGCCGTCGTACCACTCCTTGAAGGTCTTCACTCGGCGCTCCATCTCCGGCGAGCGGACTACCCTGCCGTTTTCGATCTCCGATTCCGGGTCCATGCCGCAGACGTTCTCTCCCACGACGACAAGGATGCCGCTGATGGCCGCGGCAATGGCCATGCCCTCCCAGTGCACGCGGGCGATATCGGTAGAGCCGAGGGCGCCGGTGAATACCGGAATCCGCATCTTGAGAGACCCATCAGCACCCAAGGCGGTCGTGATGTCAGCAGCAGGGAAGATCGCCTTGTCCGGATCGGCCTCTACCCCCACCGCGCCCACGCAGGTTCCCATGATGTTGAAGTGGGAGTAGTCGATGGGGTAGTCCTTTTCCGAACCGGCGGTCACCCTGGCGAAGGGTTGAGGGTAGAGCACCTCACGGCCCCGGAGCGCCGACCGGCCTATCTCGCACGGGCCGGTGCAACCATCGACACACGTGGCGCACATGCCCGATATCGGCGAGACATCCGATCGCGTGGTCGTAAGCGTGGCCGCGCTCGCGTTAGGTTTGCTGAGTGACATCGCAACTCCTTCCTTGACGACAAGCAGTCGTTGACACCTTGCTTAGGCTGGCGTGGTTGCCACAGCGCACGCCATAACGAAAGGCCGGTGGGCGGCCACCGCTTGCCGATAGCCTACCCGCTGACCGCGCCATTGTCAAGTCAGGGAATGCGGGGACTAGCACAGCAGGACGTAGCTAAGGCGGTGTGCTCGACAGGGACGACGACGCGGCTGACCGAGAAGAGGCTGGTGCTTCAGGGGAATCTGACCTGCGTTTTCACTTTGAAGAGCGGGCGTCCACACGCATGGCCCGGGGGGCTGGCACCCTCGCCCATGTCGTGCGCCGAGATCAGTGGAGCGGCGACGAGACTCGAACCCGCGACCCCTTCGGCTGCGCTCAGGGCAGGCCTCTGTGTGGGAAGCAGATGCTCTGCCAGCGGGCTGAGTTAGAAGTCCGCGACCACTATGCGCTCTGGCAAATGAGTTTGAGAAGCTGTTGCCTGCGAGCGAAAAGCGTCCAGTTATACGGCGAAAAAAGGCTCTTGAGGGGTGGCCAGAGAAGCCTGAGATGAGCTGCGTCGGCACCCCTCGCCACCAGCCGACTTGAAGCCGCCCGCTATCCGGCTGACGGATAAACCAGCAGCGTGCCTCCGTACCTGGGATCCGGGCCAAGCTCGGCCATGGTCTGCGTGACGGCCTGCCGCACACCAAGTCCCTCGCCTACCAGGTGATGGAGTAGTCGCTCCGTTGCTGCGTCCGTGTGCGCCGCTGACACCTGCCCGCTCCAGCTCACGAAGGCCCGCGCGCCCCTGTCCAGGAATGCCTGGGCTGCCTCACTGGACCACAACCCGTCACAGCCCATGAGGACGATCGTGGTCTTGTCGAACTCGCCCTGCATGGCGAATCGGACGAAATCGGGTGTGATGCCGAAAAGACGTGGCGTACTCCGATAAGCGCCAAGGCCCGGATATCGGGGGCCCAGCGCGCTCACATACTTGGCCTCGTCGTATAGCTCCCCGGTAGCCAGCGCGACAGCGTCCGTGAGGGTCTCCGTTCCCGTGCCCCGGTCGATTTCGTTAACGAGACCGGAATGCACGCGGAGAATCACCAAGTCGTAGTGCCGACCGGGCAGCTCCCTATACAGGTCAACGGTGACATCTTCGCCCTGGTAGTAGTCAACGTTGTAGGCCGCCTGAGTCAGAATGCTGGTGGCGGATTCGACGAACGAGGGATTGGGCTCCGTTTGGCCGAGCTGGTCGATGATGGCAGCCCGGAGGTGGGAAGGAGCGCCGCCCTGGAGCGTAGTTCCAGGGGCCAGGCCGTCGGAACGATAGAAGATCAGCAGAGCGACAAGGACTCCGCCGATAGTCATCAGGCTCAGCTTTATGAGGCGGCTCTTGCGCCTGACGCGGCCAGTTCTGCCGGAGCCGAGCCCGGTCTGCGTGCGTCTTGGAAATGCCCGTCTAACCAAGCAGCCGCCTCCTCGCGTACCAGGCCGCCCCGCCAACCGTGATGGCTCCCAGTGCAACCGCCGCCGCGATTCCGCCTACGATGCCGGCGTTGGGGTCTGACGAGTGAATCACGGACTCAGTCTGCCCGCCTGAAGGGTTCACCCACACGTCGAAGATGCCGCCGACAGGCCCGCCGCCGCCACCTGGTGGAGATGGAACTGGAGTAAGGGTTGGCGTGGGCGTCGCGGTGAGAGTAGGCGTCCGCGTGGGCGTGGGAGTGGGCGTCGGAGTGAGCGTGCAAGTGGGGGTTGAAGTGGGCGTGGGGGTCGGCACCTGTTCTAGCTCAAATGCGCCGATGTCGCAGGCTGATCCCTGAGGCCGGGCGACGCCGCGCTGGTCGGTGGACGGCGGCGGGCAGTCGGGGCTGCCGGCATCGATCGCCGGGCTGCCAGGAAGAAGCGAGTGGGTCTGAGTGGGGCCGCCGTTGTCTGCGAGCGGCCCAAGGAGCGGGGCCACGCCTGAGATGTCGCCAGGGCCGGACAGCCCGCACGAGCCATCGCTGGCGAGGTTGTGGCCGAGCGAGGTGATGCCAGGCTCCATTGCCTCCCAGCAGTCACCCCCCGATCCGCTGTTGGCAACGATCGTGTTCCGAAGCCATACTGTGCCTTCCCGGTCGTAGACGCCGCCGCCCACATAGGCCCAGTTATCCGTGATCGTGACGTTCGTCAGCGTCACCACGGTGCGGTAATTATAGATGCCTCCGGCAGGACCGCCCGCGGTGTTGCCGCTGATCGTGACGTTTGTCAGCGTCATCTGGCCCGCGGTGTTACTGAAGATGCCAGCGCCCACCCACGCCGAGTTGCCGGTGACGGTTACATTGCTGAGCGTTGCAGTCCCACCCACGTGTCCGATCCCTCCGGCCCCTTGACTGGTGGTGTTACCGCTAATGGTGCTGTCGGTGAGCGTCATCGTGCCGCGGTTGTATATGCCACCGGCGCCACCCGAGCCATCGTTGTTGCTGCTGACCACGGTGTTGTCAAGCCTGAGATTGCCGGAGTTGGAGATCCCTCCCCCAGCCCAATCGCTCGTGTTGCCGCTGACGATGCCGTGGGCAAGCGTCACGCTACCAGCGTTGCGCATGCCACCCCCCCACGCCGCGACATGTCCGTTCTTGATGGTCACACCTGACGCGTTCAAGGTGCCAGACACGTCTAGAACGCGATCCATCCCGCCCCCATCAATGATGGTGGCGGCCGCGGCGGCGCCATTGATCGTCAGCTCACCTACGATGTCTAGGTCACCGGTCACGGCAGCGTCCTCGTCCGCGCCAGAGATGCTCAGGGTATAGGTGCCGGAGGGTACGTTGATTGTATCTGCACCAGCAAGGGCGTTGGTCTCCTGGATTGCAGCTCGCAGCGTGCACTCGCCGGCCGCGGTGGAACACACCCCGTCGCCAGGGCTGATGTCCACAGCGTCCGCTGTGCTGTTGACCGTAAAGGTGCTGGGTGACGCTTGGACGGCATTCCTGCTCAGCAGAAGTACCGTCAGTGCCGCCGCTGCGAACGCGACAACGCAGAAGCGCCGGGCCTTCGAGAGGATAGCCCGTGGGATCGCACCCCATCGTTCAGCCATGGCACCCTCCACAGGTCAAGATCCCGGCGGGGACACATCGATACGAGTGGCGACACCTGTGGCGGGGAAACTTGCGTCGGGGCCACCAACTGACCTCTTCTTACACCTACGCTGGCGGTCTGTCAAGGGCCGCATAGGGCCATGCGGTGGCGTTCGCTTTGGCCTTGACAACGTGCCGCTACCGCGACGCCGGCGAGCACGCCCACCTGGCACCGGGCCCTGTCCGGGTCGCCAAGAGCCTGCGCATGTCCAACGCGAAGACAATGAACCGGCGCTGTGGCAATAGGGGAATTCAGTTATGCGGTGAATTTAGATTGGTGGTGGGCCCTCTGGGGCTCGAACCCAGGACACCCGGATTAAAAGTCCGGTGCTCTACCAACTGAGCTAAGGGCCCCCGCCGCAGGTTCGAACTTCGCCGTCTTCACCGCCCGAGTCGACCAGTCTTCCTGTTGAATCCGATGGTCAGCATTCGGGGTATCTAGAGTAGCAGACTCGGACAGCACCTATTCTAGTCGCCCGCCCGCTTCCAACTCAAGAAGGCGTGCTCCTCCGGCACGCGCGGCCGTCGACTCACCCGACGCCTTCTCGGAGTGTGCGCGCAGGAAGTCCAGCACGGCGGCGTCGGCCTCGGCCTCCTTCTCCATGTAGCCGTGGCGGGCGCCCTCGAAGAGAACCAGCTTCGCCCCTGGGATACGCTCGGCCAGGATGCGGGCGTTGCCGGCGGGCAGCAGAGGATCATCCGTGCCGTGGAGGACCAGCGCAGGAGCGGCGATGTCAGGCAGGCGGTCGTAGGTGTCGTGGCGGGCGGCGGCCCGCAACTGGGCCGTGTATGCCTCGGGGGAAGTCGCCGGGTAGTCGGCCAGGCGCTGGAACTTCTCAAGCAGCTCCGACCCGTGTTCAGCCAGGTAAGCCGGCGAGAACAGTACCTCGAGGAGGGCTGGATTAACGGCACGGTCGACGGCGGCCCCCTGGTCGAGAAGGCCCTGGAGTGCCTGCGCGTCGGGGGCGACGGCGTGGGAGCCTCCCGGCGAGGTGGCACCCAGGATGAGGGAACGCACCCTTTCTGGGTGCCGCAGCGCCATCTCCTGGGCGATCATCCCGCCCATGGAGACGCCGTACACATGGGCGGCGTCTATGCCCAGGAAGTCGAGCAGGGCGGTGGCGTCATCGGCCAGCAGAGGGATGGTGTAGTCCACTCCCTCGGGGAAGTCGCTCTGGCCGGTGCCCCGGTTGTCGAAGACAATGACCCGGAACTCGCGGGCATAGACCGGGATCTGGGCCGTCCAGGCCAGGTGGTTAGCGCCCAGGCCCATGATGAGGAGCAGGGGCTCGCCCTCGCCGTAGACCTCATAGTAGAGGCGAGCGCCGTTGGCGTCGGCGAAGCCGGACTGGGCCGGCGTCAGACTTTGCGCTTGGGGGACGACGCTGGCCTGAGGAGTAGCCGGGGCCGGCGTCTCGCTGCCCGAGCAGGCAGTGGCCAGCAACACGGCTGCGGCGGCCAGCAGCAGAGCGGCAAAGCGGATGTGATGCCTGGACAGCATAGCGCCTCCATTCTACCAGAGCATGGCAGCAGGTACCCTTTTGGTACCCCATCCTGCCCTACTTACCCGGGCCAGATTGCGACGCCCCCGGATGGTGCCCCGTCTGGGCCCGCTCCAGGGCCCGGCCCAGGCGCCGGATGGCCTCCGCTATCTCCTGCTCGGCCACAAAGCTGTAGGCGAGGCGGATGAACTGGCTCCCGCTGCGGTCTACGAAGAAGGTGTCGCCGGAGACGTAGGCCACGCCCTCCTGGGCGGCCGCCTCCCGCAATCCGCCAATGGCGGACGGCTGCACCCGCCGATCCATCTCCAGCCAGAGGAAGAAGCCTCCCGACGGCAGCCGCCAGCGTACGTAAGGCGCGCAGTGCTCCTCCAGGGCTGTTGCCATGGTGTCACGCTTGCGCCGGTAGATCTCCACCACCTGCGGCAAATGTCGGTCGAGATGACCGGCGGCGACATACTCGGTCACCAGGCGCTGTATCCAGGGGCTGGTGCCCATGTCGAACCGCATGCGCACCAGGAAGTCAGTGGCTTCCTGGGCAGCGGCCACCCAGCCCACGCGGAGGCCTGTGGCCAGAGTCTTGCTGAATGTGCCGACCTTGAGCACGCCGTCGCCGCCGGAGAGAGCGAAGAACGACGGCACCCTCTCGCCTTCGAAGCGGATCTCGCCGTAGGCATCGTCCTCGACTATGAGCAGGCGGTGTCGCCGGGCTATCTCCAGCACGGCCCGACGCCGCTCCAGGCTAAGGGTTGCGCCCGTGGGGTTGTGGAAGTTGGGGATGGTGTAGAGGAGCTTCGGACGGGCGCCTTCTCTGGACAGTGCCTCCAGGGTCTCGGCGAGGGCGTCTGGCCGCAGGCCCTCAGCATCGACTGGTACGGCCTCCACGCGGGCGCCCTGAGCACGGATGGTGCGCATAGCCCCCGGGTAGCTGGGTGCTTCGGCCATGACCACGTCGCCGGGGTCCAAGAACGTCTCGCAGGCGTTGGCCAAGGCGCCGGCGCTGCCGTTGGTGATAGTGATGTTCTCCGGACCCAGCGAGAGGCCATCGGTCCCGCCGACACGCTCCGCCAGCCACTCGCGCAGGCCCAGGAAGCCCTGGGGGCCGCCGTACTGGAGGGCCAGGCGACCCTCTCTCTCCAGCACGATCCTGGCCGCCTCCGCCAGGTCGTCGAAGGGGAGCGACTCGGGGTCCGGCACGCCGCCCGTGAGTGCGATTGGCGCGACCGGTGGCGGTGCGGCGGCGGCGCCGGCGCCCCAGTAGGCTGGGCCCGCCGCGTGTACCCTGCGCGACAGGGACTGCTCCAGGAGGGCTGCCTCCCAGTTCGGCCCGGCGCTGGCCGCACGCTCCTGGTTGGTCGCCAATCTTGCGCTCCTCTTGGTCTAGGTCTGCACCCCTTCGAGAGGCCGACTGACCTCGGATTATAGGGGAAGGCTCTGGGCGCTGTCGAACACAGTGGCACTGCCAGAGGGGGCCGATCTAGGCTACCATGGTATGTGGAGGAACCGGCCGGCTCATCCACCTTCGCGCAAAGGGAGAGAGGCCATGAATATCGTCGGCCTGGACATAGGCGGCACCAAGTGCGCCGTCATCCGTGTGGATCTGGAAGGCATTCCCCACGAGGTCAAGAGGTTCCCGACGACCGGTGTGCGCGACACACTGCGTGAGTTCTACGGGACGATTGAAGAGATGAATCCAGGCGATCATCCTGTTTTCGGCGTCTCCTGTGGTGGGCCACTGGACAGCGAGGAGGGCGTAATCCTCTCACCGCCCAATCTGCCAGGGTGGGATCAGGTGACCATCGTCAAGGAGCTGACGGACCGCTTTGGAGGGGAAGCGTACCTGATGAATGACGCCAACGCCGGGGCGCTCGCGGAATGGAAGCACGGCGCCGCCATCGGCTGCAGGAACGCGGTGTTCGTCACGTTCGGAACCGGCATGGGAGCGGGCATCATCCTGGACAACCGTCTCTACGAGGGGACATCGGGATATGCGGGCGAGGTGGGCCATGTTCGATTGGCGGCCGGCGGGCCGGTCGGGTATGGGAAGGCGGGATCGTTCGAAGGGCTGTGCAGCGGCGGCGGAATAGGACGGCTCGCACAGGCAAAGGCCAGAGAACTCGGCGGGCGAGTAGCCTTCAATCCCGGCTCCATTGAAGACATCACGGCCAGGGATGTCGCGCAGGCGGCGGAGCGCGGAGACCCGGTGGCCACGGAGTTGCTGTCCACGGTGGGGCGATACCTGGGGTTGGGACTCTCCCTCCTCATCGATATTCTGAATCCACAGATAATCGTCATGGGGGGCATATTCGGCCGCTGCGACAAGTTCCTCGAGCCCTCGATGAGACAGGCGCTGCAGGAGGAATCGCTGCCCCGGCCGCTACGCGATTGCCGAATCGTGCCCGCTGCACTGGGCGAAGACATCGGAAACTACGCCGCCGTGGCAGTGGCCCGATACAGGAAGGGGGACTTCGGCCATGAATAGGCATCTGACGGACCTCATCGACCGTTTCCCCGCCCTCGCCGGCTGCGCCGAAGACATCGAGCGGGCCTTCGCCCTGCTGCGGAGCTGTTACGCTGGAGGAGCGAAGGTGCTGGTTTGCGGCAATGGGGGGAGCGCCGCCGATGCTGAACATTGGGCAGGTGAGCTCCTCAAGGGATTCGTGAAAAAGCGGCCTCTGCCGTCGGAAGTGCGCCAGAGACTAAGCCCCAAGCTCGCCGATGGGCTCCAGGGTGCCCTGCCGACGATCCCGCTGACCGACTTTCTCTGCCTCCGGACAGCGTTCGCCAACGATGTCGATCCCGATCTTGTCTTCGCCCAACTGGTCTGGGGCCTGGGAAAGCCGGGCGACGTCCTGGTGGCCCTGAGCACCTCGGGAGGCTCTGCCAACGTTTTCGCAGCAATGGAGGCTGCTTCGGCGAGGCAGATGGGCACCGTCGCGCTGACCGGCCAAGATGGGGGAAGCCTCGGCGAACTGGCCGACGTCTGCATCCGGGCTCCAGCGCGAGAAACTCATCTCGTCCAGGAATACCACGTGCCCATCTACCACTGCCTCAGCCTGATGCTGGAGGATGAGTTCTTTGCGTAGACACGTCCGGTTCCCGGGGTGTGGGAACGCCCTCTTGGAACACCACATTGGTTGCGGTGCCGAATTGGGTGCACATATAATGGGCTACGTTCTCCTCTGAGAGGTCAGCGGGAGACGGAGGCGCATGCTGCTGGCGTTGGACATCGGCAACACGAACATTGACCTCGGCGTGTTCGATGGTCAGGAGCTGCGTGCCACCTGGCGCTTCGCAACTGACATGGAGCGGCTGGCCGATGAGTACGCCGTCTCCCTGGTCACCCTGCTGCGGGCCGATGGGCTGGACCCTTCGGCCATCGAGGCGGCAGCGATGTGCAGCAGCGTACCCGACCTGGTCACCGTCTTCGACCAGCTCTGCCGGCGCTATTTCGGCGTGCAGCCGCTGGTGGTGGGACCGGGGACGCACACCGGCGTGCGCATCCTCTACGAGCCCCGCGAGCTGGGCGCCGACCGGGTGGTGGACGTGGTTGCGGCCCTCAAGCTCCACGGTCCGCCGCCGCTAATCATTGTAGACCTGGGGACGGCCACCGTCTTTGACGCCGTGTCTGCGAAGGGCGACTACCTGGGTGGTGCCATCGCTCCCGGCATCGGCATTGCTGCCCAGGCCCTCTACGAACGGACGGCAAAGCTCTACCGGGTGGAGCTGGAGCATCCCCGAGCGGCTATTGGCAAGAACACGGTGAACGCCATTCAGTCCGGGATCATGCTCGGCTACGTGGCCCTGGTGGAGGGGATGGTCGCCCGCTTCCAGAAGGAGCTGGGCGGCGGCGCCCGGGTCATCGGCACCGGCGGCTGGGCGAAGCTCATCGCAGCCGGTACGACCGTCTTCGACCGCGTGGACACGAACCTGACCCTTTCGGGCCTGCGCATCATCTACGAGGCGAACCGCGGGGAGGCAAGTTGACGTGCTAGCCAACAGGGTCATCGTCCTGGGCGTGACGGGCAGCATCGCTGCCTATAAGGCGGCCGACATCGCGAGCAAGCTGATCCAGGAGGGGGCGCTGGTGGACGTGGTGATGACGGAGGCGGCTACCCGTTTCGTCACCCCACTCACCATGCGCAGCGTGACCCGCCGGCCCGTCTTCGTGGACATGTTTGACCCAGCCTCGGAGCTGGCCGAGGAGCATGTGGAGCTGGCACGCCGGGCCGACGCCGTACTGGTGGCGCCGGCCACCGCCACCACCATCGCCCGCCTGGCCCACGGCCTTGCCGACGACGTGGTGAGCCTGACGGTGCTGGCCACCCGCGCTCCTGTGCTGGTGGCGCCGGCTATGGACTGCCAGATGTACGAAAACGCCGCTACCCAGGCCAACCTGGCCACCCTGCGGGAGCGGGGCATGACCATCGTGGGCCCGGCCGAGGGCAGACTGGCCAGCGGCCGGCTGGGTCTCGGCCGGCTGGTGGACACTGACGTTCTCCTTGGGGCGCTGCGCTGCGTCCTGGGACAGCGAGGGGACCTGGCCGGGCGCAAGATAGTAGTGAGCGCCGGCGGCACCAGGGAGCCTCTGGACCCTGTCCGCTTCATCGGCAACTACTCCTCGGGGAAGATGGGCTATGCTCTAGCCGAGGCAGCCCGCGACCGCGGCGCCGAAGTCGTCCTCGTCTCGGCGGCCACGGCCCTGGCGGCGCCCTACGGCGTCACCGTCGTCCCCGTCGGCCGCGCCGCCGAGATGCGCGACGCTGTGGCTGCCCACTGCCGGGATGCCGACGCTCTCATCATGGCTGCCGCCGTAGCCGACTACGAGCTGGCCTCTCCCGCCGAGCACAAGATCAAGCGCAAGGGCGAGGCGATGGTCATCGAGCTGCGTGAAACTCCCGATATCCTGGCCTCGGTGCGGGGCGACTTCGTGCGGGTGGGCTTCGCCGCTGAGAGCCGCGACCTGGAGGAGAACGCCCGCGACAAGCTTCAGCGTAAGAGCCTGGACCTGATAGTGGCCAACGATGTGACCGCCCCCGGCTCCGGCTTTGGCAGCGACACCAACCAGGTGGTGATCCTCGACGCCTCCGGCGGCGCCGAGCGCCTTCCCCTCCTCTCCAAGCGCCAGGTGGCCGACCGCGTCCTGGACCGCGTAGTCCCCCTGCTGAAGGGACGGCGGTAGCGGACGGTTCCCCAGGCGGGCAGCGTCAGGCGCCGGGCACCCATCGACCGCCCGGCGCTTTCTCTATGTTCTCCTGCGGCGGTTCTAAGCGGGCACCGGCGACGGACCCGGCCGGATGTCGCGCGGCTTGGGACGCGGCATGCTGAGCACCAGGGGAATGGCGGCGAGGCTGGCAAAGGCTGTGATCACGAAGGCCAGCCGGTAGCTCTCCTGGACATCGTACATCCAGCCCACGAAGACCGGCCCCAGCACGTTACCCAGGCTGGTGATGAAAAAGGTAAGGCCCATGATCGAGCCCAGAGCCCGGCGGCCGAAGTACTCGGCCTGTAGAGCCGGCCGGACGGAGATGTTGCCCCCGTAGCCGGGCGCGTAGAGCAGCAGGAAGAAGATAAGGTGCCACCAGACGTGCACGGCGGCGAAGAGCAGCATACCCAGGGTCTGAAGGGCAAAGGCTCCCGCCAGCACGAGGCGCTTGTCTCGGAAGTCGGCGAGCCAGCCGAAGCCCAGGCGCCCGCTGAGGCTGACGAGAACCGTCAAGGTGACCACCAACGCGGCCGATTCCTCCGAGAAGCCGGTGGCGGTGAGGGCCGGTATCTGGTGGACTACGATGGCCGTGGTGCCAAACCAGGAGAAAGCGAAGGCGATAGCCAGAAACCAGAAGGCACGGCTTCTCAGGGCTTCGCGTACTGTCATCCCCTCTGCAACCCGTGGTGGCGGCGGGCCATCGGTGGCCGTCGGCACGGCCACGGGCGCTACAGCAGCGGCTGGCTCGCCGTCGGGTGCCAGGCCGTAGTCCTCGGGCCGTCGCCGCACCAGCATGGCTGCGGGGATGCCGACGGCCCAGATGACCACAGCCAGTATGGCCAGCGCGCCGCGCCACCCGTAGAGGGATATGAGCCAGGCCAGGACGGTCACCATGATGCCGCTGGCGCCCGCCCCTACGGTCAGGAAGGCCATAGCCCGGCCCCGCTTGCGCTCGAACCAGTTGGCGATGGCCACCTGGCCTACTAACCCACCGCAAGCAGCCATCCCCAGGGCGATGACGATGACCGCGCCGTAGAACTCCCAGAGGGAATCGATGCGGCCCATCCAGAGAAACCCCAGGCCCACCGTCGTGACGCCGGCGAGCAATAGCTTGCGCGGCCCCAACCTGTCCACCATGTAGCCCACCACGGGCGCGAAGATGCCGCCCACCTCGGCGCGCATAGAGAAGCCCAATGAAATCGTAGCGTGGCTCCAGCCGAACTCGTCTACAAGGGAGTCGAAGATGGCGCCGAAGCCGTAGAAGAAGGTGCCGGCGGCGATGAAGATGATGGTAGCGCTGGCGAAGACGATCCACCAGCCGTAAAAGATATGAGGCACGGGCAGGATGCGCCGTCTCCGGGCCAGCAGAGTGGACCCCGCGTGCCGGCTAGGCATTGGATCCGGGCTAGCGTCGCGTGGATCCGCGGGCTGCGCTTCGCGTTTCAAGGGGGAGCCTTTGCATTGATCGGCCGGGAGCGAGGGGTCGAGGCGACTATAGCATGGGACTCGGCCGCCACCGGCCTCAAGATGCGGCGCCCTTCTCCTCGGCCAGCGACAGGACCAGGTTGACCAGCGTCCGCACTGGCATGCCGCTGGCCCCCTTCACCAGCGCCCCCTTCTCCTTGTCGTAGAAGTCCACCCCGGCCATGTCCAGGTGCACCCAGGGGGTGTCCCCCACGAACTCCTTGAGGAAGAAGGCAGCCGTAATGGCGCCGGCCTGGCGGCCGCCGGTGTTCTTGATGTCCGCCACCTCACTCTTTATCTGCTCCCGGTACTCCTCGTAGAGGGGGAGCTGCCAGATCTTCTCGCCGGCGGCGCGGCCGGCCTGGACGATGCGGTCGCACAGGGGCTGGTCGTTGGTCATGCAGCCCATGGCCACGTTGCCCAAGGCGATGGAGATGGCCCCTGTGAGGGTGGCGACGTCGATGATGGGCGAAAGCTTCAGGTGGCGGGCGTAGGAGAGGCCATCGGCCAGGACCAGGCGTCCCTCGGCGTCGGTGTTGATGACCTCGATGGTCTTGCCGCTCATGGCCCGCAGCACATCGCCGGGCTTGATGGCGTTGCCCCCGGGCATGTTCTCGGTGGCGGGCACGATGGCGGTGACGTTGACGTGGAGCTTGAGCTGGGCGATGGCCCGCATGGCGGCGATAACGGCGGCCCCGCCCGACATGTCGCCCTTCATCTCTTCCATGCCCGCCGCCGGCTTGATAGAGATGCCTCCGCTGTCGAAGGTGATGCCCTTGCCCACCAGGCCCAGAGCGGTGACGTCGGGGCCAGCGCCGCGATAGTGGAGGACAATGAACTTGGGGGGCTGGCGGCTCCCCTGGGCTACGCCCAGGAAGGCCCCCATGCCCAGCTCCTGAGCCTGCTCTCGCTCAAGGACCTGGCACTCCAGCCCGGACTCTCGCGCCACGGCGGCGGCCTGCTCGGCCAGGGCGGAGGGCGTCATCTGGTTGGCAGGCTCGTTGGCCAGGTCGCGGGCGAAGTTGGCGGCTTCGGCAAGGATGCGCCCCCGCTCGACGCCGCGGCGCAAGGCTTCCGCCTTGGCGGCGTCGAACTCCACCAGCACCGCCTCCTGCACCTCGCGCTGGTCCTCCTCGGGCTTCTTGTGGCGCTGGAAGGTGTACAGGCCCAGAATGATCCCCTCGGCGGTGGCTTGAGCGCAGGCCTCGGCCTCCAGCCCGGCGATGCCCGCCCCATGGGTGATGGTGGCGAAGGAGTCCACGCGCGAGCGGCGCAGGTAGCGGGCGCTGCTGGCGGCCAGGTCACGCACCCGGTCGAGGGTGAACTCCTCGGCTTTGCCCAGGCCCACCACCAGGACCCGCGGCGAGGGCAGGCGCCCCAGGGTGTGGATCAGGGTGAGGTCGCCGTACTTGCCCAGCAGCTCTCCGTCCTCGATGAGGAGGGAGATGGCGCCATCCAGGGCGCGATCCACGGCGCCGGTGGCCCCTCCGGGCTCCTTCACGCCCTGGAAGAGGTTGACGACTATGGCCTTGGAAGGATGAGTGGCGATGTCGCCGCTCTCGACCCGGATCTCCACGCTGGGCTCCTTTCCGGCGGCCAGGTCGATTGGGGTCGACGGCTGCGATATAATGTAGATGGTCGCCCGGATTGTCCGGGAATGCCCTCGCCGGTATCATAGGTCGCTGGGGGGTGGCGGGCAACTGAGGGGACCCGTCGGAGCGGCGCAGGAGGCAAAGCGCTGGCGAGCCAGACACTGGCCCTAGTTCGCGAGAGGGTGACCCGGCAGAGTGTCACCGCTTTTGTGATCGAGCTGGCCATGGTGACGGCGGCCATGGTCATTTACTTCTTGATCCGTGGCGGTCTGCCGGAGCCTGTGCCCGAGGCCGTGGCCCGCTCGACCAGGATCATCCACCTGGAGCAGGCCCTGGGCATCTTCGTGGAACGCGAGTGGCAGGAGCCGGTGCTGGGGAACCGCCTCCTGATGCAGATAGCGAACGGAATCTACGTCTGGGGGCACCTCCCCGTCATCATCGCCGCCGCGTTCTGGCTCTACTGGAAAAACCGAAGGCGTTACGGTCTCTACCGGACGGGGCTGGTGCTATCGGGCTTTCTGGGGCTGTGGGCATACGCGTTCTTCCCGGCGGCGCCGCCTCGACTAATGCCCAGCGAGTGGGGCTTCGTCGATACCGTCGCTCTCATCGCCAAAGAGAGCTACGAGATGCAGCCGGCTCCCTTCCTGAACCAGTACGCGGCGGTGCCCAGCCTCCACTTCGGGTGGGCCATGCTGGCCGGCATCGCCATATGGCAGAACAGCAGGAATCCCGCCTTCCGGGCCTTTGCCGTCCTCATGCCTGCCGCCATGTTCTGGTCCATCGTGGTGACAGCGAACCACTTCATTTTTGACATGCTCGTCGGCGCGGCCATCGTCTTGGTTGCCCTCTTCATATCCTGGCTTTACTACGCGGGCCGGCCGGCCGTACGCCGCGTTTTGGCCCGGCTGAGGGAGCGGCAATCTTGAAATCCCCTGCCGGGTGTGGTTTGATAGATAGAAGGGAGTGGCTCCCTTTCAGGATGGTAAGGGAGCGGTCGAATTCTTAGAGGGAGCGTAACGTGCAGACCGTCTGGTCATTCCCGTCGCCACGCCGGTTCGCTCGTTATCTTGCAGAGCACCGGGTTTTCCGCGACTTCTTTGAGCTCACCCTTGTAGGGATTGCCTTCCTGCTCTACTTCCTGGTGCGGGGTAGCGCCGTCGACCGTACCGGGGAGGCGGTCAACCGAGCCGTCCGAATCATCGACCTGGAGCAGAAATGGGGCTTCTTCTGGGAGCTGGAGCTCCAGACGCTGATCATCGGCAGTAGGGCCCTGGTGCAGCTCTTCAACGGCATCTATTTCTGGCTCGACTTCCCGCTCATCGTGGTGGTGGGCCTCTGGCTCTACTTCTGGCATCGCCACCAGTACACCATTACCCGCGACGCCATCCTCACGTCGGGCGCCATCGCCCTCGTCATCTACCATCTCTTCCCGGTGGCCCCACCCCGCCTGCTTTCGGGCTTCGGGTTCGTGGACACCCTGGCGGTGTTCAGCAACCTGAGCTACCAGGCGCAATCGACGCAGCCCTTCGTCAACCCTTATGCGGCGGTGCCCAGCCTGCACGTGGGCTGGGCGTTCCTCCTCATGCTGGGCATCATGGGCGCTACCCGCTCCAAGCCTATCTGGTTTCTGGCTGCCCTCCTGCCGGTGGCCCAGCTCGCCGCTATCGTCTTCACCGGCAACCACTTCATCTTCGATGCCATCATCGGTCTCATCGTCTCTCTCATGGGTCTCGTCATCGCCATGATGCTTCAGCGCTTCGGTTATGCGTACCTGCGGCGCTGGATGGGGCAGGAACCCGCAGCAAAGGCCCGAGCGGCTAACGCTTGACCTGTACATTAGCAGTGAGCCTGAGGGCCGCCCCAAGGGCGGCCCTTGTTCGTTGGTGCGGGGGTGGCCTAGAGGCCAGTTCCAGCGGCTGCAGGCAGGCACCTGGCGACTCACGGTGACTCCATCTCCTCCGCGATAGCGTCCAGCGCCTCTTGCGTCCCCCGCGAGGTGTCTATGACCCGGTGCGGGCGCCGGATCTCCTCTACCTGGGCGCGCATCCGTTCATAGATGGCGAGGCCAGCCGTCGAGCGGTCGTGGGTGTCGGCCCCGCGGCAACGATTCGCCAGGCGGGCCTGCACGATCTGTGGCGGCGCGTCCAGCCATACCAGTACGAGCCGTGCCCGCGTCCTATCGGCGATGGCATAGACGGGCTCCCGTTGCCACTCCGCCAGGTTGGTCGCGTCGAGGATGGTGTGGATGCCAGCCTGGAGCAGCCTCTCGATGGCGGCGTGGATAGCCGTGAAGAGGCGCCGGCTCTCGGCCTGGGAGTGGTCTGGCTGCGGGAAGAGGACCTGGCGCAGGGCGTCGCTCTCCAGGACGACGGCGCCGGTGCGGCGCCGCAGCTCGCGGCAGAAGCGCGACTTGCCCGAACCGGGCAGGCCAGCGGCCATCACCAGGGCTGGCCGCAGCCGCCGGGGCGGCAGCGGCCCCACTTCTGCCAGGATCCTCTCGACGTCTTCCGCCAGGGGTGAGGCTGCCATTCGCTAGTCCCTGAACTATAGAGTGAGGCTCCGGCGAAGTGCCACCTGGCCGCCCGCAGCCTGGCGGCGGGGAAACACACGCCTAGCGAGACTGAGCAGGCGAATCGCTAGGAGTCGCAGTAGTAGGCGAAGCCCAGAAGGCCGGGGCCCGTATGGGCACTCATCACCCGCGTGAACTCTGACATGTAGAGTTCGGCCGGATTGAGAGTAGAGCGGGCCTGTTCGAACAGAGCCTGTGCCTCATCGGGGGCATCGGCGTGGTGGACGCAGAGGTGGACGGAGCGGGCGCCCGCGGTGCGCTCCTCCAGGAGCGCATAGAGGCGTTCCTGAGCGCGCCGGCGGACGCGGACGCGCCCGATCAGCCGCACGGTGCCGTGGCTGAACTCAAGGATGGGCTTGACCTGGAGCAGGGACGAGGCCCAGGCGACGGCTCTCGGCACGCGGCCGCCCCGGGCCAGGTAGTCCAGGCTGTCGAGGAGGGCGACGATGCCTGCGCGGGGCTTCAGTGCCTCCGCTCGGGCGGCAGCCGCCTCTAGATCTCCGCCTGCGGCAGCGGCCCGTGCCGCCTCCAGCACCATGAAGCCCTGGGCCATAGCGGCGACGCCGGAGTCGATGACCTTCACCTGGAGGGTGGGCAGCTCAAGGCGTGCCCTCTCCGCTGCCTGCACGGCGGAGTCGTAGCTGCTGCTGAAGCGGGAGCCCACGGTGATGCAGAGGGCTGCTTCTGCCTTGCTGGTGGCGCGTCGCAGGGCCTCCAGGTAGTCACCGGGCGGCGGCGAGGCGGTAGTGGGCAGGCATCGGGCTGTCTTCAGGTGCTGGTAGAACTGATGGCTATCGC
Organism: uncultured Dehalococcoidia bacterium; assembly: GCA_964609465.1. GTDB lineage: Bacteria > Chloroflexota > Dehalococcoidia > DSTF01 > JALHUB01 > CAVSBT01. Next base: position 20,289 of record CAZSSQ010000002.1, on the reverse strand, counting down.
CGTCGGCCTGGTCTGGGTAGGCCTTGCCCTCCAGGACCAGTGTGAGCGGCACTACGTCGATGTTGTGCTCCTCCGCCAGGTGGCGCGGGAGACAGGCGGCGCTGTCTGTTATGAAGGCGAGCCTTGTCATACGAAGTACTCCGCCGCCGGTAATATACCACAGGAGCCAGGCGCCAAACGTCATCTGCTCCAGTCCAGCACCCATGCGCTCGAATCACTGCGGTGCCTCACCGAATTCCGGGTTAGCCCACGCGCTTGAAAGCAGAGCGCTGCTACCCCCGCACAAGGAGGGATTGATGTGAGCCAGGAGATAAGTTAATATCTTCGGGCCGCCCCCAAATGGGCCTCGACATAACACGGGCGGCAGACAAGGGGACCCTATGGCACAGATGTCGCCTGACGGCCACAAGCGGTACAACGTTGCTCTCGTAGGAGCGCCGGGAGTGGTGGGCCAGGAGTTCATCAGGATACTCCTGGAGCGCCGGTTCCCCATGGCCTCCCTCAAGCTCCTCGCCACCGCCCGGTCGGCCGGTAAGCGCATGCTGGTGGCTGAGCAGGAGCTGGTGGTGGAGGAGACGACCCCTAAGTCCTTCGAGGGCGCAGACCTAGTCTTCATCTCTGCCTCAGGGGCGGCCTCGCGCGAGTACTGCCCCATGGTCGCCAAGAAGGGGGCCGTGGCCATCGACGACAGCTCTGCCTGGCGAATGGACCCCGGAGTGCCCCTGGTGGTGCCCGAGGTCAACGCCGACGACGTGGAGTGGCACAAGGGCATCCTCGCCATCCCCAACTGCTCGACGACGCCGATCGTGATGGTCCTTTGGCCCCTGCACCGGGTGAACCCGGTCAAGCGCATCACCGCCGCCACCTACCAGTCGGTGTCCGGCACCGGCAGGCTGGCCGTGGAGGAGCTGAACACCCAGAGCAAGGCCATCCTGGAGGGCAAAGGCATCGTCCCACACGTCTACCCGCACCAGATCGGCTTCAACGTTCTGCCGGAGATCGACGTCTTCCGGGACGACGGCTACACCAAGGAAGAATGGAAGATGATGGCGGAGACGCGGAAGATCATGCACGACGAGAGCATCGCCATTTCGGCGACCTGCGTGCGCGTCCCCGTCTTCATCAGCCACAGCCTCGCTGTCCACGTGGAGTTCAGCCGGCCCTGGTCGGTGGACGACGTGCGGGAGATCCTGAGTCAGGCCCCCGGCGTGGCCCTGCAGGACGACCCGAGCGTCAGCCTCTACCCGCAGCCGTGGACGGCGGCAGGCCTGGACGACGTCTTTGTGGGGCGCATCCGCCAGGACAGCTCGCACCCTAACGGGATGGTCTTCTGGATCGTGAGCGACAACCTGCGCAAGGGAGCCGCCACCAACGCGATCCAGATCGCCGAAGAGCTGGTCGCCCGGAAGCTGATCTAGCACCCCGCCAGAACGAAGTAGGAGGCTCAGCTATGGCCCAGATAGGCCGTTTGCTCACGGCTATGGTTACGCCCTTTACGCCCGAGGGCGCCGTCGACTATGCCCAGGCCGGGCGCCTGGCCCTGGCTCTCCTGGAGTCAGGCAGCGACGGCGTCGTCGTGGTGGGAACCACGGGCGAGGCGCCCACCCTGACCACGGAGGAGAAGCTCCGCCTCTTCACGGATGTGAAGCGCGCCGTCGGTGGCGCTGGAGCTGTCATCGCTGGCACCAGCAGCTATAACACGGCCGAAAGCGTGGAGCTCAGCCAGGAGGCTGAACGCACCGGCGTCGATGGGCTCCTGCTCACCTGCCCCTACTACAACAAGCCCACCCAGGAGGGCATTTTCCGCCACTTCGAGGCCATCGCGCGCGCCACCAGCCTGCCCTGCATCCTCTACAACATTCCCGGGCGCACCTCGGTGAACATAACGCCGGAAACCATCGTCCGCCTCTCGCACATCCCGAACATTGTGGGGGTGAAGGAGGCCAGCGGCAATCTCGAGCAGGTGGCCCGCATCGTCGAGAACACCCGCGAGGACTTCCTGGTCTGGAGCGGCAACGACGGCGATACCCTGCCCATCCTCTCCGTGGGCGGCTACGGCGTCATCTGTGTGGTCTCCCACCTGGTGGGCAAGCAGATGAAGGGGATGATCGAGGACTACCTGGCTGGCCGGGTGGAGAAGGCGGCCCGCACCCATCGGGGCCTGCTGCCGCTCATCAGCACGCTGATGACGGCGGCCAGCAACCCCATCCCCATCAAGCACGCCCTGAACACAGTGGGGTTCTCGGTGGGCGGCCTGCGCCTTCCCCTGTGCGAGCCGGACCAGGCCGCGGGGGAGAAGATCGCCGCCGAGGTGAGGCGCCACCGCATCGACCTGCCGGTGACCGTGTAGGGCCGCCAAGAACCTAGAACCTAGAACCTAGAACCTAGAACCTAGAACCTAGAACCGGGGCATGCTCTGGTTCCTGGTTCCTGGTTCCTGGTTCCTGGTTCCTGGTTCCCAGTCCCCTGCCTAGAACACGGGCTTGACGATGATGGCCTGGTCGCGCTCAGGGCCCACGGAGACGATGGCGATGGGGCAGCCCATGAGGCTCTCGATGCGGCGCACGTAGGCCTGAGCCGCCACCGGCAGGTCCTCGAAGCGACGGACCCCGGCGGTGTCCTGCTCCCACCCCGGCACCTCCACGTAGATGGGCTCACAGCGGGCAAGCTCCCACGTGCTCGCCGGGAAGCCCTGCACCGGTGTCCCGTCGATTTGATAGCCGGTGCAGATCTTGAGGGCTTTGAAGCTGTCCAGCACGTCAAGCCGGGTGAGTAAGGCGGCGCTCAGGCCGTTGAGGCGGGTGGTGTAGCGAGCGGCCACGGCATCGAACCAGCCGCAGCGGCGGGGCCGCCCGGTGGTGGCGCCATACTCCCCGAAGCCGCGCTCCTTGCCCCGGTCCCGGATCTGGATCCCCTCGGGCAGCACCTCGCCCTTCTCGTCGACCAGCTCCGTGGGCATGGGGCCGTTCCCAACGCGGGTGTTGTAGGCCTTGTACACGCCCACCACCTTCGTGATGGCCGTAGGCCCGAGGCCGATGCCGATGCCGGCCCCCGCCGCCGTCGAAGAGGGGACGGAGGACGTGACGTACTCGTAGGTGCCGGAGTCCAGGTCCAGCAGGCTGCCCTGGGCCCCCTCCAGGAGCACCGTCTGGCCCTTGTCCAGCGCCTCGTGCACCATGGCCATCGTGTCGCGGACGAAGGGCGCCAGCCGCCGGCCGTGGTCGGAGTAGGGCTCGAACACCTCCTTGAAATCCAGGGGCTTGGCGCCGTAGAGCTTCTCCAGGAAGGCGTTCTTGTAAGGGAGGATCAGCGACAGGCGCTCGCGGAAGACCTCAGGTCGGATGAGGTCCGCCATACGGATGCCGACGCGCCCCACCTTGTCCACGAAGGCTGGGCCCACCCCGCGGTGGGTGGTGCCGATAGCCGCCGGCCCCCGCAGCTCCTCGTCCAGCCGGTCGATCAGCAGATGGTAGGGCATAATGACGTGCGCGCGGTCACTAACAAAGAGGCTCTTGGTGCTGATCCCGCTCGACTCCAGAGACTCGATCTCCTCCAGCAGGATCTGCGGGTCAATGACGACGCCGTTGCCGATGATGCAGACCTTGTCGGGGTAGAAGATGCCGGCTGGCACCAGGTGGAGGCGGAAGATGCCTCGGTCGGTGACGACGGTATGGCCGGCGTTGTTCCCCGCTGAGTAGCGGGCCACCAAGGAGGCGTTGCGGGCCAGAAGGTCCACCATACGCCCCTTGCCTTCGTCGCCCCACTGACCGCCGATGACGACTATGACTGGCATGAATTACGGCCGTCCCAGCTCCGGCCGGGCACGCGGCCGCTCACTCCTTTCCTCGCAGTCCGGCGCGAGTATAGCAGATTGGGGCGGAGGCGGGAAGGCAAACGATGGGCACCTCAGCGGCCTTTGTACTCCGGCTTGCGCTTCTGGGCGAAGGCGACTGGCCCCTCGCGGGAGTCCTCCGTGCGCCAGACCTCGTCGGAGAGCCTCTGTTCCAGCGCCAGGCCCTGCTCCAGGGTCATGTCGTAGCCGCGACAGGCCGACTCCTTGGCCAGCCTGACGGCTATGGGGCCGTTCTGGCAGATGAGTTCGGCCAGCTCCATGGCCTTGGGCATTAGCTGGGCGAGAGGCACTACCTGGCTCACCAGTCCGTAGCGCAGCGCCGTCTGGGCGTCGATGCGGGTGCCGGTGATGATGAGCTCCAGGGCCTTCGGCAGGCCGATGGCCCGCGGCAGGCGCTGGGTGCCGCCGGCGCCGGGGATGATGGCCCGAGTGACCTCCATCAGGCCGAAGGTCGCGTTCTCGGCAGCGATGCGGATGTCGCAGCAGAGGGCCATCTCCAGGCCGCCGGCCAGGCAGTGGCCGTTAATGGCGGCGATCATAGGCTTGAAGATCTCGAAGTCGCGGGTGATGCCGCCGAAGGGAACGTCGAACTTGAACGCGCCCACCATGCCGCCGGTGAACGCCTCGGCCACTGCCACCAGGTCGAGGCCGGCCGAGAAGCCGCGCTCGCCGGCGCCGGTGAATATCGCCACCCAGAGCTCGTTGTCGTCCCGGAAGTCAGACCAGGCGCTAAGGAGCTCCCGGCTCGTCTCGGGGTCGACGGCGTTCATCCGCTCCGGGCGGTTGATGGTGATGACGGCGATCCTGCCCTTCTTCTCGTAGATGATGTTCTTGAAGTCCGGCATGGCACTCTCCTTCGTGTTAGGATCTGCTGGGCGTCAAGTCCAAGAGGCGGCCGCAGCATAGCACCTGAGCCGTGGAGCGTCCAGAATCGACTGTCGTCGAAATCAAACGCTTCCTCCGTGGTGGGGAGGAGACCTACCGCTGCCTGGCGCTGGACGTGAGCCCTCGCCGGGCCGTGCTCCTCTTCCCCCACCCCAGCGAGCGTCGAGCGGGCGGATTCCTGTTTCCGGCCGGGAGCCGCACGTACGGCTTCTTCTGGGCGCGGAGGCACTATCTGCTGTACGTGCTGCACGCCCCTGACGGCGGCCTCATCGCCCATCGCTTCGACGTGGTGGACGAGGTGCGGCTGCGACCGGGACGCGTCGAGTACCTGGACCTCGCGCTCGACGTCTGGGCGGACCCATCGGGGCGCGCCTGGACTGAGGACGAGGAGGAGGTGGTCGAGCTGGCCTCCCAGGGCCTTCTCTCGTCGCAGCGGCTGGCCCTCATCGAGCGCACGAAGGGGCTGCTCCTGGCGCATCACCGTCGCATCGCAGCGGAAGCGCGGGATGAGCTACGCCGGCTGGGTCAGATACACGATGATGTGGGTTAGCTGTTATATCCGCGCCCTTCTGGAGTTAGATCAATAGAAGACTGGATCTTCTGTTGAGGCGCGGAGCCGAGGCCCACGGCCCTCCCCGCCATCGGCGGCTCTGTTCGAGGGCGGACAAAATCTGAGGGCACCGTATCCTGGTCACCGGGGCCTCGGCCAGGCCCTCCGCCATGGGCGGACGGGCCAGCCAGTGGTGAAACCGGCAACAGAGGTTGCCGGTTGTTGTATTCCCCGCCCTAGACCCCGCCGAGTGTAGAAGTGCGGCATTCTCGGCTCGAAGAGCCCACCGAGACGACGGCTCGGCTGGCGTCTCCTTCCCGTCGGCGGCTGCCGCTGCGGCTCCTCCTGGCCGCCTGCCTCCTTTTGGTGACGGGCGTCGCCGCCGCCTGCCCGGTCGAGGAGGCGAGGGAGCGCTACGGCGTCGAGATCGTCCTCGAGGGCCAGTCCTGGGATGCCTTGACGCTTCAGGCGGTGATGGACGCCCTCGATCTCCTGCCGCAGCACGTGGTCCGCAACCTGGGCAGCCCTTTCTATGGCCGCCTGTACATCCTGTGCAACCGGGAGGGGCGCGCCCTTTCCGGCCAAAGCCTCTACTCCAGCGGCGCCAACTTCTACTCCAACAACGACGGCCGCAACGAGCTGGTGCTCGTTCCCGACCAGGGGACGCGCACTGTCCTCCACGAGCTGGGTCACGCCTATCAGATGCGGCTGACGCCGCCCGGCCGCTACGCCTGGGTCTTCTTCCAGGAGGAGATGCGCGATTTCATGCAGGCCACCGGCTGGCGGCTCCTCAGCTCCGACGCCGAGGTGGCTGCCGCCCACGACCAGACAGAGCTCCGGTTCGCCTATGATGGGGAGCAGGTCTGGAGCTATCTCTCCTTCCCCGACCCCCTGGAGGACTACGCCAACTCTTTCGCCCTCTTCTTCTACGACCCGGCGGAGCTGGCCAGCCTCTCGCCCGTCCGCTACGAGTGGTTCCTGAGCCACGTGGCCACCGACGCGCGGTAGGAGAAGGGCGGCAGGCACGGCGCCGCGCTGGTAGAGCGCCACACGTCCCAAGCGGTAGAAGCTAGCTGCTGAACCTGCCGCCCGGCGGCTCCTGCCTTCTCACTAGCTCAGCGAGCCTTTGCATCCCTGCGTTTCCGCCTGTAGACTGCGACCTGGTGGAGGGCACCGCCCGGCGTGGCGACCGGCTCGGAGAAGATGGAGAGCAGGATGCTCGATTCTCGTTCCCGCCAGACTCGTCGCAGAGGTCAGATGGGCCGGTCGGCCCTGCTTCGCGGCATTGCCCTTGCTCTGGTCGCGGCAGCCTGCTTCTCCAGCCTGGTTCTCCTGACCGCCTGCTCGGAACGGCCGGAGACGCCGTCGTCGGAGGTCCGTGGCGCCGGGGTCGCCGCCCCCACTACTGAACCTGGCCCCTGGACAGGCACCTCCACTCCCAGCACCCCACCGGTCCCTACGCCCCCGTTGCTGCCTGCCGTGGCGCCGACCCAAGAGCCGCCGGCCCCATTCGCCGAGGCGCCCTCTCCTCCACAAGAAGCGGCGATGCCCGCGACTGAGCCAGTCGAGGCGCCCGCCCTGGTCTCGCCCACCGTCATCGCCAGCGAGAATGCCGCCTTCATTGACCGCGTGGTGGAGCTTATCAACGCCGCCCGTCGACAGGAGGGCCTGGAGCCTCTCTCACCGGCGGCGAGCCTCATGGAGGCTGCCCAGCGCCGGGCGCGTGCCATGGCCGAGAGCGGCAATCTCGGTCACACGGGGCCCGAGGGCTCGACAGTGGTGGAGCGCGCGCAGGCAGCCGGCTACACGGGCTGGACTGCCCTGGGGGAGGTCGTCGGCGCTGGACTCGCGAGCCCAGAGGCGGCTGTCGCGCAGTGGCTGGCCAGTGCCGAGCACCGCGCGCGCCTTCTGGACCCGGCCTGCAGGGAGCTAGGCGCCGGCTACTACTACCTGAGCAACACCATGTACGGTCACTGGTGGGTGGTGGACCTGGGGGCCCGCTGAGCCGCGAACCGCCGTCGGGCGAACGAGCACGCCAGTGTGGCAGACAGGCTTGCCTACCCGGCAGACGGGCGTGACCGCTCGCGGGCTTCGATGGCCTCGGCCAGCTCGATGAGCGACCGGGCGCGTTTGGCCACCGGCGCGTCCACCATGCGGCCGTCCACCTGGACGGCGCCGTGGCCCCGACCCACCGCTTCCTCGAAGGCTTCCACCACGCGGCGGGCGTAGGCGACCTCTTCCTCGCTGGGGCGGAAGACGCGGTTCACAGGCCCGATCTGGCCGGGATGGATGAGGTATTTCCCCTTGAAGCCCAGCGAGCGCACCCACTCCGATTCCCGCACCAGCCCTTCCTCATCACGGAAGTCGGCGAAGGGGGTGTCCAGGGCCAGGATGTCGGCGGCGCGGGCGCAGACGGCCATCACCTGGTGGGCGTAGTCCAGCTCACGGCCCTCGCGGGTACGGTGCACGCCCAAGTCGGCAGTGTAGTCGTCGGCACCGAGGGCGATGGCGGTGAGGCGGGTCGAAGCGCGGCAGATCTCCTCGCAGCGGAGGACGCCGCGGGCCGACTCGATGGCGGGGATCAAGACCAGGGTCCCCGGCTTCACACCGTGCTCCATCTCCTGCTCCCGGATGAGGACATCGATATCGCGGATGTCCTGGGCCGACTCCACCTTGGGGAGGCTCACGCCCGAGAGCTCGGGGCAGACCACGGCGGCCAGGTCGTCGCGGGTGAGGCCGCTGCCGACCGGGTTCACGCGGACGTGCACGGTGTGGCCCAGGGCGGCCAGCGTGGGGACAGCCCTCCGCACGATCTGCCTGGCCTGCTCCTTCTCGGCGGGCGGCACCGAGTCCTCCAGGTCCAGGACGATGACATCGGCATCGAAGCCCCGGGCGTTCTCGATCATGTTCTCCCGGATGCCGGGCACGAAGATGAGACTGCGGTAGAGGTGCAAGGGCGCTCCTCGGGGCGAAGATTGGCGGGCCAGCGCGCCGCCAGGCAGGCGGAAGAACAGTATCGCGGCCGCCGTCGACGTGTGTCAACGGCCTGTCGCATCGACGGCTCGTTGCTCGCCGCTCAGCCTCAGTACCTGAGCGAGCCGGCCACCGGCCGTTCTTCCTCCACGTCTGCCAGGAAGTCAAGGATAGCCTTGCGGAAGGCCTCGGGCCGCCAGGTAGGTGTGCCGTGGGGCGAGCGCTCGACGAGCGCCAGCCGCGAGCCGGCGATGCGCTCGTAGGCCAGCAGGGAGCAGGGGAGGAAGCCATCCCACTCGCCGACGAGGACGAGGGTCGGGGCGCGGATCTCGCCCAGTCGAGCCAGCAGGTCCGGCCGCTGCCGGATGGCACGGTTCGCGCCCACGTAGCCGGCGAGCGTCATCTGCTCCAGGCGGCGCAGCCCCACCTCCTCGGGCTCGGGCCTTTCCTCGAAGTGGGGGTCGTTCTCCCGCGACCACTCCAGCTCTCGGCGCGCCAGCTCCTGGAAGCCGTCCTTGACGGCGATCTCCTCCATTTGGGTGAAGGCCTTGACCAGAAAACGCTCGAACTGGCCCGCCGGGCCCGGGTCGGAGCCGTTGCCGCAGGTCGTGTCGCAGAGGAGGAGGGAGGAGACCATCTGGGGGTAGTCGACGGCGAACTGGGCGGCGATCATGCCGCCCATCGATCCGCCGCCCACATGGGCCCGCTCGATGCCCAGCGCCCGCATGAGGGCTGCCTGGTCGGCGGCGAAGACGGGCATGGAGTATAGGGCAGGGTCTTCTGGGGCGCTGCTGCCGCCGTGGCCGCGCACGTCGTAGAGCAGGAGACGGTGCCTCTTTGCCAGGGGCAGCACGAGCGCCCGCCACTCGTCCGTGCAGCCGCAGAAGCCGTGCGCCATGACCAGGGGCGGCCCCTGGCCCCACAGCTCGTAGTAGATGTCGATGCCGTTGGCGGTGACGGTGGGCATCTTCCCCTCCCGGGAACCAGAACGCGGACGCCATCTCGCCCTAGCAGGCTACCGAAGAAGCCGCCGCTCGCCCTTCGACAGGCTCAGGCCGAGCGGTTTCTGAATTCCGCTCGTGGTGAGCGTGTCGAACCGCGAGCGGCCACGACGAGGGGCACAACACAGCCGGGACGCCTAAGCCGCCAGCAGGGCCGTCATCTCCTGCTGGCTGGCGCCGGGGCCCACCGCCGCGGCCGATACGCCATCGCGGCGGAAGAGGCGGCGGGCCACACGCATCACGTCGTCGGCGGTCACCGCCTCCAGCCTTGCTACCACCTCTTCGATGGGCTCGATCTCGCCGGTCGTGAGGAGATTCTCGCCGGCGCGCTGGGCCAGGGCCATGGTCGTCTCCAGGCTGAGGCGGAAGGTACCCACCGAGTAGTCCCGCGCCCTGGTCATCTCCTCCCCAGGGACCGGCTCTTCGCTGAGCTTAAAGACCTCCTCGACGATGACCTGGGCCGCCTCGCGCAGCTTCTCCGGGCTAACGCCGGCGCTGATAGAGAGGAGACCGGTGTCGTAGTGGCGGCTGAGGCCGGAGCCGACGGCGTAGGCGAGGCCGCGGCGCTCTCGCACCTCCTTGAAGAGGCGGGAGCTCATGCCCCGGCCGAGGACGCTGTTGAGAATGAAGAGGGCGTAGCGGTCGGGGTCGGTGCGGGAGAGGGCTCGCAGGCCCAGGGCCAGGTTGGACTGGGCGATCTCGCGCTTCTCCACCAGCACCCGCTCCTCGGGCACCTCGAGCCGGGCAGGCTCGAAGGCAGGAACGGCCCCCTTCTCTGAGGAGCCCAGGTAGCGGCGGGCCGCCTCCATCACCTGCTCATGGTCAGTGTTGCCGGCCACGCTGAGCACCATGTTGTTGGGGACGTACCAGGTCTGCACGTGCTCCACGAAGTCCTGTCGCTGAAGGGCTCCGACCGTCTCCTCGTTGCCGGCGATGGACCAGCCTATGGGCTGGTCGCCGTAGAAGGCGCGGGAGAGCAGCTCGCTGGTCCAGGCCGACGGCTGGTCGTAGGTGCGCTTGATCTCCTGCTGCACCACCGTCCGCTCGCGATCGATCTCCGTCGCGTCCAGGAGCGGCCTGGCCGCCATGTCGGCCAGAACGTCCATGGCCAGGTCGAGGCGGTCGTAGGGGACCTGGTTCCAGTAGCAGGTGAACTCTTTGCCGGTGTAAGCGTTGAGGATGCCGCCCGCCCCTTCAACGGCCTCGGCGATGGCCATGGCGCTGGGACGCTTCTCGCTGCCCTTGAAGAGCATGTGCTCCAGGTAGTGGGAGAGGCCGTTGCGCCGGCGGTCCTCGCCCCGGGAGCCGACGCCCACGAAGATGTTCACGCTGACCGACTGGGCTGTGGCCACGGGGGTGGTGACGACCCGCAGGCCATTCTCCAGCTCATCGATCTCCCACGACAGCGGCATGCTGCTGTCCTTCCTAGCCACAGGCCTGCCTCTCG
>CAZSSQ010000002.1:7242-9480 GCA_964609465.1 uncultured Dehalococcoidia bacterium | reverse complement strand
GGCGCGGCCCTCTTCTTCTCTTGAGGCGCGGGGACTATAATGCCCTCACTATCACCTGCGGGAGGCGGTTGCCATGTCCTCCATTCGCGTCGTAGTCAGCGGCACGGGAAAGATGGGCCGGGAGGTTCTGGCCGCCGTCTGCCGCGAGCCTGACCTGGAGCCTGTGGGCGTCCTGGAGAAGCTCTCGGTTGATGAGTTCGCTTCCCTGCCCGACGGATCGGGGCTGGTTCCCCTGGACCGGGAGCCCCAGACGCTCTTCGCCCGCTGCCGGCCTGACGTGGTCGTCGACTTCACCAACGCCGAGTGGGCGCCGTCGGTGGCCCGCGCCGCCCTGGAGGCGGGCGCACGACTGGTCATCGGCACCACCGGCCTCCCTGACGATTTCGTCCGTGAGCTGGAGACGGCCTGCAAGAGCAAGGGCCTGGGGGCGGTGCTTGCTCCCAACTTTGCCATCGGCGCCGTGCTCCTCATACACCTGTCCAAGATCGCTGCCCGCCACTTCGACTACGCCGAGGTGATAGAGCTCCACCACGAGCAGAAGGTGGATGCTCCTTCCGGCACCGCCCTGACGACGGCCCGCGAGATGCTCGCCGCCCGCGGCCGCCCCTTCGAGCAAAACGTGCCCCAGAAGGAGACGCTGCCCGGCACCCGTGGCGGCTCCCTGGACGGCATCAGCGTCCACAGCGTGCGGCTGCCGGGGCTGGTGGCCCACCAGGAGGTCATCTTCGGCGGCCGGGGCCAGACCCTCACCATCCGGCACGACTCCACAGGCCGGGAGTCTTTCATTCCAGGCGTGCTTCTGGCCGTTCGGGACGTCATGAACCGTAGCGAGCTGGTGCGCGGCCTCGACAAGCTCATCGGGCTCTGAGGGGTGCCCCACCCTCCCGTCATCATTTCGGCGGCCTGTGCTAAGCTGAGCGCGCTCCCGTGATCTTGCGTGCTTGGCTTCGGACCTGTGGAGCATAGCGAGCGGGAGCTGTCGATAGAGGCGCTGGCGCAGGCAAAGCCGTAAGGAGCTGCTCGTGGGAGTTCTGGACTGGGTCCGGCGGTTCTTCGAGCGAGGGGTCGTGCCCCGGGAGCCTGTGACCCTGCGACCGGTGGCGGTGGTGCGCAACGGTGTCCTCGAGCCCCGCATGGGCGGCTGGCAGGACGTGCGCTCCGACATCATCGTGCGCCAGGACCTGGAGCCGGCCCTGGACGGCATCGATTCCTACTCACACCTCATCGTGGTGTTCTACATGCAGCGGGTGCCGGAGCATGAAAAGGAGCGGACCCACGTCCACCCCCGCGGCGACCCTCGCTACCCCCTCCAGGGGGTGCTGGCTACCCGCACTCCGCGGCGGCCGAACCCCATCGGCGTGGCGGTGGTGCCGCTCATCCGCCGCCGGCGCAACATCCTGCGCGTGCGGGGGCTGGATGCCCTCGACGGGACGCCGATCCTCGATCTCAAGCCCTACCTTCCCCAATATGACAGCGTCCCCGACGCACGCCTGCCCGAGTGGGCGACCCAGCCGCTGCCCGAGGAGCCGTGACGCCGCCTTCCGCTGCGTCCGAGGCTCTCCTCGAGATCCACCGGCGGCTCGAAGCGGCCTGCCGCGTCGATGGCTGGCACTGGCGCGCCGACAGCGAGTGGTTCGAGGTGTGCGCCGGCGCCATCCTCGTCCAGCACACCGCCTGGGCCAACGTGGAGAGGGCGCTGGTGCGGCTCCGCGAGGCCGGCGTGTTCTCCCTCCAAGCGGTCGTGTCGCTGCCCGAGGAAGAGCTCGCCGAGTTGGTGCGGCCGGCCGGTATGCCGCTCCAGAAGGCGAGGCGCCTGAAAGCCTTCGCCGCCCTTGTGAAGAGGCACGGTGGCGCGCAGGGCCTGATGGCCCTGCCGACCGACCAGTTGAGGGCCGCTCTCCTGGACACCTACGGCATCGGGCGGGAGACGGCGGACGCCATCCTTCTGCACGCCGCCCGTCGGCCCGTCTTCGTCGTCGATGCCTACACGGTGCGCCTGTTCCGCCGTCTGGGCCTCGGCCCGGAGGGGAACCGCTACGATACGTGGCAGCACTGGTTCCAGGAGCGCCTCCCGCGGAACCGCGAGCTATACCGGCGCTACCACGCCGCCGCCGTCCTCCACTGCAAGGAGACATGCCGGGCGCGGCCCCTCTGCGCGGGCTGCTGCCTGCTCGAGGTGTGCGCCACCGGGCGAGAGCTGGTGGCGGCGACAGGAAGCTAGCTGTATGTCTTGGCAGC
>CAZSSQ010000002.1:0-7142 GCA_964609465.1 uncultured Dehalococcoidia bacterium | reverse complement strand
CCTTTGGGGGCTGACCTATCCTCGGTTCGCAGGCCTGTCGGGCAGGGGTGGGCGGTGGGCAGGTACCGGGAGGCGGCGCCGGTGGTCGCCTTGTGGCGCCCATCGGCGGCGCGCCTGAGATGAAGGGGTGTGGGCATGGACTTCGGTCTCATTGGACTCGCGCGCTCCGGCAAGACGACCGTGTTCGATGTCCTCACGGGCGGTCACGTTCCCACCGGGACCTACGAGACGGGCGGGCCGCACGTGGGGGTCGTCAAGCTGCCGGACCCACGCCTCGACGAGCTGGTCGCTCACTTCAAGCCTAAGAAGGGCACCCACGCCGATGTCCGCTACCTGGACTTCCCCGGCGCCGCCTTTGCCAAGGGCTTCGGTCGCGAGGGCGCATCTGCCGAGGTGTTGACTGCCCTGTCCGGAACCGACGCCCTCATTCAGGTGGTGCGCGTCTTCTCCAGCGAGCGCGTCCCTCACCCGGAGGGGAGCGTTGACCCTCACCGAGACGTGGCCACCATGGACCTGGAGCTGGCCTTCGCCGACCTGGCCTTCGTCCAGAAGAGGCTGGAGCGCCTGGACATCGCCGTACGCTCCGCCAAGGCGGGCGAGCGGGCCGCCGGCGAGAAGGAGGTGGCGCTCCTGGAGCGTATCAAGGCCGGCCTGGAGGCGGAGACGCCCCTGCGCGCCCAGACGCTCTCGCCCGACGAGTGGCGCTCGCTGCACGACTACGACCTACTCACCGCCAAGCCCATGCTGCTTCTCCTCAACATCGACGAGGCAGACGTGTCGCGGGCCGATGAGCTGGAGGCGGAGTTCCGCCGCCGCTGGGCCGGCCCCCATCGCGATGTCGCCGCCCTCTGCGCCAAGATCGAGCTGGAGCTGGCTGAGCTCTCCGAGGAGGAGGCGGCCGAGTTCCGCGCCGACCTGGGGGTGCCGGAGACCGGGCGTGACCTAGTCATCCGGCGCTCGTTCGAGCTGCTGGGCCTTATCTCCTTCTTCACGGTCAACCCGGAGGACGGCCACGCCTGGGTCGTGCCCCGCGGCACCACAGCGCTCAACGCCGCCGGCAAGGTCCACAGCGACATGGAGCGCGGGTTCATCCGGGCGGAGGTCCTCGGCTGGCGCGAGCTGCTGGACAGCGGCTCGCTGGCGGAAGCCCGCAAGCAGGGGGTCCTGCGTCTCGAGGGCAAGGGATACGAGGTGCAGGACGGCGACGTCTTGCACATTCTGTTCAGCGTCTAACGCCAATGCAATTCAAGCGGCCGTGAAAGTCCTGGACACCGGCCTGCCCCGCCTGGTCACCGTGGACCTCACGGAGCTCACCGAGGGCGGGGACAGGATCTGCGGCGGCGCCATGGAGGTCTTCATAGGGTGCATCACCCGCGGGGGCGAGCCCACGTCTCAGAGCGTTCCTCCTTGACGCCTTATCTGGGGGGTGCTAACCTCAGAGTCGAGGCCCCGCCGGCCTGCGGAGGAAGACTATGCTTGCTATAGGCCCTCTGGGCATCGGCCCCTTCGAGCTCCTGCTGATCCTGGCTGTGGTGGTCATCATCTTCGGGGTGGGCCGGCTGCCGGAGGTGGGCGGCGCCATCGGCAAGAGCATCCGAGAGTTCCGGCGCAGCGCCCAGGAGCCGGAGGAACGGCCCCAGCTCTCGGAGCCCGAGGCCCGCTCCGATGTCGAGCCTCCGGTCTCGAAGGCGCCGCCGTCTGCTGAGTCCAGGGTGAAATGCCCTCAGTGCGGCAGCTCCAATGCGGCCGGAACCAAGTTCTGCTCCGAGTGCGGCGCTTCGTTGCAGGCGCCGGTGAACTGAAGAAGCATCCGAACATGGCCTTCAGGGGCCGCCGGCGACCGAAATCGGGGTCGGCGGTTCCTCGCGATCGGGAGGGTTAAGCTCTTGTCGATACTGCGCGCGGTCATCTTCGACCTCTGGGGCACCCTTATGACGGACACCCCCGAGCTGAGCCGTGAGCGGGAGAAGGCGCGCCTGGAGGGGCTGGCGCGGGCCCTGGCCGCCGCCGGCGTCTCCTACGGGCCGGCGGGGGTGGAGCAGGCCTACCGGGAGGCCGCCGAGGAGTCGCAGCGTTTCCAGGCCGGAGGACGGGACTTGCCCTCCCGGGAGAGGGCGGCCCTTTTCCTGCGCCGGCTTGACCGTGAGCTGGCGGCGCGCGCCACGCCAGAGCTGCTGGAGGCCCTGGAGCGCTCCCCCGTCGAGGCGGCCCGCCGCTTCCCGCCGCTGCTCATCCCTGGCGCCGTCGAGACGTTGGAGGCGGTGCGGCGGGCTGGTCGCCTCACCGGGCTCGTCTCCAACACCGGCGCTACGCCGGGCCCCGCCCTTCGGCCGGTCCTGGCCGGCCACGGCCTGCTGGCCCTCCTCGACGTCGCCACCTTCTCCGACGAGGCGGGCGAGTGCAAACCCGCGGCCGGTGTCTTCCGCCGCACCCTGTCCGCCCTTGGCGTGGAGCCCGCTGAGGCCGTCTTCGTGGGCGACACGCCGGAGCTGGACGTGGTCGGGCCCCAGCAGGTCGGCATGTGGACGGTGCAGGTTGGTGACCTGGTGCGGGATGACGTCCGTCCCCACGCCCGCATCTCCACCCTTAGCGAGCTGCCGGCGGCGCTGCGCTCGCTCGGGTTCGCAGTCCCCTAGGTCTACCTTCCTTTCGGCCCCCGGAAAGACAGGCCAGATGGACGTTTACAGGGGTTGGCGACGCGGCGGTATAGTTTGCCTCTGAGTACTCAATGGCTGACCCCTCCCATGGCTAAAAAGAAGAGCTCTCTCTCCGCCCCCGAGTACGCCGTCCTGGGCCTCCTGCGCCGGCCCATGCACGGCTACCAGGTCGCCCGCGAGCTGGCGGGCGGCAGCGGCCTGGGGCTGGTCTGCCCCCTGGGCATGAGCAACGTCTACTTCCTCCTGGGCAACCTCCAGGAGCGGGGGCTGGTGGAGGTGGAGGGGCGGGAGGAGGAGCGCTACCCGCCGCGAGTGCTCCTCCGCACCAGCGCCGCCGGCCGCCGCGCCTTCGACGCCTGGCTGCGGGAGCCAGCAACCCGCCTGCGTCAGGTACGACTGGACTTCCTGGTCAAGCTCTTCTTCCTGAGCCGGGAGAATCCGACTCTGGCCCGCGAGCTGGTCGAGGGGCAGAAGGAGTTCTGCCGTCGCTATCTCGCGGAGTGGCAGGAGTTGGCGCAGGCAGCCGGCTTCGCCGGCTTCGACCGGCTGGCTATCGAGGCCAAGATCGCCGTCGGCGGGGGGACGCTGCGCTGGCTGGAGCAGTGCGAGCGCTCGCTGGCGGCGGGCGTTGCCGCCAGGGAGGAGAAGTGAGCGCCATGAGGAAGACGGTGTCGATCTTGCTGCTAGCCGCGGCCGTGCTAGCCGGCGTCGCCTGCACGTCCAGCGGTGAGGCCCCGGTCGAGCAAACGCCTACGTCGTCGGCCGGGGCCGCTCTCAGCGGCCAGCTTACGGTGTTCGCCGCCGCCGCGTTCACGGAAGTCTGCCAGGAGATGAAGGCCAGGCTGGAGGCGAGCAACCCGGGCTTGAGCATCACCTTCAGCTTCGCCAGCGCGACCCAGCTACGGGCGCAGCTACAGCAAGGGGCGCGGGCGGACATCTTCGCCTCCGGTGACGAGAAACAGATGGACCTGGCCCAACAGGCCGGCCTGCTCGCGGGCGAGCCCGTCGTCTTCGCGCGCAACCGCCTGGTGGTCATCCTGCCCCGCGACAACCCGGCGGGCATCGAGACGCTCCAGGATCTGTCCAGGCCCGGTGTCAAGCTGGACCTGGTGAACGAGAACGCGCCCGCGGGGGCCTACGCGCGGCAGTTCCTGCGTCGGGCCTCGGATGCATCCGCCTTTGGGGCCGACTTTGACCAGCGGGCGCTGGCCAACGTCGTCTCTGAGGAGGAGAACGTGAAGCAGGTGGTGGCCAAGGTACGCCTGGGCGAGGCCGACGCAGGCATCTGCTTGGTGTCCGACGTTACTCCCGAGGCGACCTCTGACCTCCTCACCATCGCCATTCCGGACGATCTAAATCCGATCGCCATCCACGTGATCGCTGTCCTGGAGGACGCCGGCGACCCGGCACTGGCCCGCGCCTTCGTGGACTACGTCCTCTCGGCGGAGGGCCAGGCCATCCTGCGGGCGCAGAACTTCATCCCGGTCGCGCCATGAATGAGGGCAGATCTCCCCAGCGAGCGGCTGCTCGGGCGATGCTGGGGGCCCTGGCCCCGGACCGGATCACCTTCAGTCTGGCCGCCCTGCTGCTGCTGATCTTCCTGGTCCTGCCCGTAGTGGCTATCCTCGTCAAGGTGGTCCGGGCGACGGCGCCCCTGGACGCCCTCGGCTCGCCGGTGGTGACAGAGGCGCTGCGCCTGAGCCTCGTCACCTCCAGTATCAGCGCCGCCGTGGCGGCAGTCCTGGGTACGCCCGTCGCTTTCCTGCTGGCGCGGTACCGCTTTCCGGGCCGGGCGGTGGTGGACTCGCTCGTCGACCTGCCCATGGTGCTGCCGCCAGCCGTGGCTGGCCTGGGGCTGCTGATGGCCTTCGGGCGCCGGGGCATCCTGGGTGGCGCCCTGGACGTGCTGGGGCTCGAGCTGGCCTTCACCACGGCGGCGGTGGTCATGGCCCAGACCTTTGTTGCCGCGCCTTTCTATATCCGCTCCGCCAAGGCTGGCTTCGAGGGGGTGGACCGGGAGCTGGAGCGCGTCTCGGCGACGCTGGGCAGCTCACGCCTGCGTACCTTCTTCCGGGTGACGGTGCCTCTGGCCGGGCCCGCCCTCATGGGAGGGGCCGTCATGGCCTGGGCACGCGCCCTGGGCGAGTTCGGGGCGACCATCATGTTCGCCGGTAACACCATCGGCCGCACACAGACCATGCCCTTGGCCATCTACATCGCCTTCCAGAACGACCTGACAGCGGCCCTGGTGCTGGCCGGAATCCTGGTGGTGGTGTCTTTCGCCGTGCTCTTCACCTTCAAGGCCCTGCTCGGCCGCAGCCCCCTGGGGGCGGCCCGTGCTTGACGTGCGAGTGCGCCGCCGACTGGACGGCTTCGAGCTGGACGTGGCCTTCCAGGCCGACGAGGGCCGTGTGGTCCTCTTCGGGCCCTCCGGCGCTGGCAAGAGCCTTACGCTTCAGGCCATCACCGGCGTCATACGCCCTGACGCCGGCCGCGTGGAGGTGAACGGCCGCCTCCTGTTCGACAGCGCCTCGGGCGTGAACCTGCCGCCTCAGGTGCGGCGGGTGGGCTACGTCCCCCAGAGCTACGCCCTGTTCCCGCACCTGACCGTGGAGCAGAACGCAGCCTACGGCGTCCAGCGTCTGGACGCCGCCCGGCGGAGGGCCCTGGTGCAGGAGATGGTGGAGCTGGTGGGCCTGCAAGGGCTGGAGCGCCGGCGGCCCCGCGAGCTCTCTGGCGGACAGCAGCAGCGGGTGGCCCTGGCGCGCGCCCTGGCCTCGCGGCCCGAGCTGCTCGTCCTGGACGAGCCCTTCTCTAACATCGATACCGGCCTGCGCGGCACTCTGCGCCGGGAGCTCCTGGACCTCCAGGCCCGCTCCGGCGTCACCACTCTGGTGGTCACCCATGACCTCGACGACGCCTTCTTCCTGGGCTCTCGCATCGTCGTCATCGACCTGGGGCGGGTGCTTCAGGCGGGCAGCCGCGAGGACATCTTCTACCGCCCAGCGACGCGCCGGGTGGCGGAGTTCGTGGGGACGCGCAACATCCTGCGCGCCACAGTCCTCGAGTCCAACAGCCAGCGCCTGCTGCTGGACTGGCAGGGCCGCCCCCTGGAGGCGGAGCCGATTCCGGCCGAGGCGCTGCCCCTGAGCCGCGGCCAAGAGGTGGAGATCTGCATACGTCCGGCGCAGGTGATGATCGTGCGGGAGGACCGGCTTCCCCACCTGCCGCCGCCGGAGAACCCCTTCTGCGGCACCATCGTCGGGGAGGCGTTGCAGGCCGAGGCCTATGTGCTGCGCTTTCGCCTGGCGGACAGCCCTGCCTGTCCGGCAGGCAGGGCCGCGCCCTGCGACCTGGAGATCGAGCTGCCGGACTACGTCTATCTCCGCCTGGGCCTGGACCACAAGAAGGACGTCACCATCTCCATCCACCGCTCGGCGATGCACGTCATTCCGGCGACGTAGGTGGCGGGGGCGAGGTGCTGTCCAGAATGATCTCCCTTGAGCGGGGGGATGTGTACATCGCTCCTGAGCAGAAGTTGATGGGCAGCGCGGTGGAATATAAGGAAGAGGTACTGGCCATCTGCGAAGTAGTGATAGGACAGGGAGTTGCGGAGGTGGCATGGGGGACGGTCTGATTCTTCAAAGACTCAAAGAAGCGCTATCGGCGATCGTCACTGACCGCCAACTGGGTGGCGAATCCGTACTGGTGACGGTTGAACCCTTGTCGGCAGCGCAGGCGATAGGCCGACCTCAGAGGCAGGACTTCCCTTTGCTGGAAGGCAGGGAAGTGATGATCGAAGCGGAGTTTAGGGGAAGCTTCGGCCAGGCCTTCACGGATCATCCGCGAGGCTTCGAGGGTAGCCTCGATGATGTTCAGCGCCTGGCGCTGGACAAGAGCCACAACAGGGCAATCTTCGTCTCCACCCTAAACGCAGTGGCGTGTCATCTCGGGATCGCGACGGGGACCCGCCACTGCCGAGATGAGGATCCGGAGAGGTGTGGCACAGAGATTGCGTCGCATCTATTTCATGACTTCGGTAGGATCAGAATCGGCGTGGTTGGATTGCAGCCGGCCATGGTGGCTCACCTGGCGGAGCGCTTCGGAGCTGCAAATGTTCGCTGTACTGACCTCAACCCGGCGAATATCGGTTCCTGCAAGGGCAGGGTCGGCATTGAGGATGGCCGCACGGACACGGGCAATGTAGTCGCTTGGAGTGACGTCCTGCTGGTCACCGGCAGTGCTATCGTGAACGATACCTTTGATGAGATCTACGAAGCAGCCGCGTGCAGTGAAAAGGCGCTTCTCGTCTTTGGGGTGACCGGGGCAGGGGCGGCCGCTCTGCTTGGTCTGAAAAGGGTCTGCCCGTTTGCCCGCTAGGCCCGCGCCTTCTGTCGCCGCCTCGCCTCGTGTTTGGCCTCCAACTCTACTTCCCTCTTCGTGGACAGGCAAAGGCATGTATCCGCCCTCCTGGGCCTGTCGAAG
>CAZSSQ010000001.1:57529-73257 GCA_964609465.1 uncultured Dehalococcoidia bacterium | reverse complement strand
TGAAGATGTAGGACTGGATGTTGTACATGGGGCCGAGGCGGGTCTGGTGGGGGTCACGGGTGTCCAGGACCAGGGAGTCGTAGCCGAAGGCGCGGTAGGTGCCGCCCCGGCTGGCCACGGTAGTGAGGGCTGATTCACCACCCGTCGACGGCGTGGGTGAGGCGGCCGCTGGGCCTTCTTCGCCGCCGCCGCAGCCCGTGGCGGCGAGCCCGGCGGCGCCAGCGCCGGCGGCGACCGCTCCCGCCAGCAGGCGCCGGCGGCTGAGTTTCTGGGCCCGCAGTCTCGTCCAGTAGTTGTCGCCCTCGCTCATGGAGCTACCTCCTCCTTGTCGCGCGGCTTCGGCTCGCGGTCCCCGTATTGGCAGTGACCGAGTCCCGCATGACCGCCGCCAAGCAGCGAGCCGCCATAAGAGTAGCGATCATTGTTCACGATCTCAACCCCCCGGAACCACGGGAGCTTCTCGTCCGCCCGAGCCCAGAACCCCTCCGGGTCCTCAGCCGCCTCACGCGTGAGCCGACGGACGATCGGATTGATCACCTCCATGACGTGCGCCTCACGGGATCTCAATGCACTCGTCTGTGTCGCTCGTGACACCGAGGATATGCTAACGCCTGCGTTCTTGATGAACGCGTTCGCAACGAAGTCAGAGGCCCCTGGCTATTCTGCTGGTGTCTTACTGCATCATGACCCGTGCGATGGCCTGGTAGCAGCCCTCGACCTGAGGAACCGCGGTCACCGACTACGGCACCAGCGAAGCGCCGGCATCCCACGCTAGGCCCTCCTTGTTGTTGACACTGGCCGCGAGCCGAGGCTAGATTGGGCATGACCACCCATTGACCGAGGCTGCGCTATGCTTTGTATCCACCCTGACGCCGACGGCCAGCACACCCTCACACCCGAGGATGCCGGCTGGAGCTACATAGGCTTCCTGGTACGCCGCCTGGCCCCGCGCCAGCCGCTCACCTTCGAGACCGGGGACTCCGAGGCCGCCATCGTGGTCCTGACCGGCGTCATCGACGTGCGCTCCACGGTGGGGGAATGGCCAGCCGTCGGGCGCCGCGAGGACATCTTCGACGGACTCCCCTTCGCCCTCTACCTGCCGCCGGCCACGAAGGTGGAGGTCGCCTCCCCGGAGGGCGCCACCCTGGCCGTGTGCCTGGCCCGAAGCGAGCGCGCGGGCCTGCCACGGTTGATCCGGCCGGAGGACATCGCCGTCGAGCTGCGAGGCGCCGGCAACGCCAGCCGCACCATCTGCCACGTCATCCCGCCGGAGTTCCCCGCCCACAGGCTGCTGGTGGTCGAGGTGCTGACGCCGCCGGGTCACTGGTCCAGCTACCCGCCCCACAAGCACGAGACGGACCGGCCGCCCCAGGAGGCAGACCTGGAGGAGATCTACTATCACCGCCAGGACCACCCACAGGGCTTCGCCTTCCAGCGGGTGTACACGGACGAGCATGACCTGGATGAGACGCTGACGGTGGGAGACGGCGACTTGGTGCTGGTGCCCCGGGGCTATCACGTTGTGGCCCAGGCCTATGGCTACCGCGGCTACTACCTCAACGTACTCGCCGGCGACCAGCGGTCCATGGCTGCTACCGACGACGCTGCCCACGCCTGGATCAGGCGACAGTGGGCGGCGCCACAGGACTAGGGTCTCGGCAGAGGTGTGCCCCTTGGACGTAGCCACCGTCGAAGAGCTGAAAGCGATAGCGCGCCGCATACGCTGCCTGGTCCTGCGCAGCGTGCACCACGCCGGCGCCGGCCACATCGGCGGACCCCTGTCGGCGGCCGAGATCCTGGCGGTCCTCTACTTTCGCGTCCTCCGCATCGACCCGGCCCGGCCGGACTGGCCGGAACGCGACCGCTTCATCCTGAGCAAGGGACACTCGGCCATTGGGCTCTACTCTGTCCTTGCCCTGCGCGGCTACTTCCCCATCGAGGAGCTGAACACCTTCGACGCCATCAACTCCCGCCTCCAGGGCCATCCTGACATGACGCTGACGCCCGGAGTCGAGATGTCCACCGGCTCCCTGGGACAGGGCCTCTCGCCGGGGATAGGCATGGCCCTGGGCGCCAGGCTGCGGGGCCTTTCGTTCCGTACGTGGGTCCTGCTCGGAGACGGCGAGATACAGGAGGGGCAGGTCTGGGAAGCGGCGGAGGTGGCCGCCCGCTACGGTCTGGACAAGCTCACCGCCATAGTCGACTACAATGGGCTGCCCCAGTTCACCTGGCCCGACTTCGGCGAACGGGGCCGACAGCGGCCCACGACGAACCTGCCGGCGAAGTGGGAGGCCTTCGGCTGGCGCGCCCTCGAAGCCGACGGCCACGATGTCGAATCACTTCTGAAGTCCTGCGCCCTGGCCCAGGA
This sequence comes from uncultured Dehalococcoidia bacterium, assembly GCA_964609465.1. GTDB lineage: Bacteria > Chloroflexota > Dehalococcoidia > DSTF01 > JALHUB01 > CAVSBT01. Next base: position 70,889 of record CAZSSQ010000001.1, on the reverse strand, counting down.
GACTGTCGGCCGTCCCTGCGTCATCATCGCCCACACCGTAAAGGGCAAAGGCGTCTCCTTCATGGAGAACAACTTTGTCTGGCACGCCCATCCTTTGTCCGAGGAAGACCTGCGGCGCGGCCTGCTGGAACTGGGAGAGCAGCCGTGAGCTACGTCGTCGGCGACCGGGTGGCCCTGCGCCAGGTCTTCGGCGAGACGCTGGTCGAGCTGGGGGGTCTCTACCCCGATCTGCTGGTGCTGGACGGCGACCTGGCCAACTCCACCCTGGCCGACCAGTTCGCCCAGGCCTACCCCGACCGGTTCCTGGCCATGGGCATCGCCGAGCAGAACATGGCGGGCACCGCGGCCGGGCTCTCCACCCTCGGGTTCATCCCCTGGATCTCCACCTTCGCGGTCTTCGCGGCCAAGCGGGACCTGGACCAGGTGCGGGTCGTAATCGCCCAGCCCGCGCTCAACGTCAAGATCCAGGGCGCCTACTCCGGCCTGCTCACCGGCTTCACCGGCAAGACCCACCAATCAGCCGAAGACATCGCCGTCTTCCGGGCGATGCCAAACATGACGGTGCTGGCCCCGGGCGACGCCACCGAGGCCCGCCTTGCCATGCACGCCGCTACAGTCCACCGGGGCCCCGTCTACCTGCGGATGACCCGAGACCCCAGCCCGGTGATATTTGGGCCGGACCATCGCTTCGAGATCGGCAGAGGCTATGTCGTGCGCGAGGGCCGGGACGTGACCATCATCTCGACCGGCGTCCAGACCACTCGCGCCCTGGAGGCGGGTGACATCCTGGCCGCCGAAGGGGTCTCCGCGCACCTGCTCCACGTGCCGACGCTGAAGCCCCTCGATGAACAGGCCGTGGTCGACGCCGCCGCACGAACGGGGGCCGTGGTCACGGCGGAGGACCACACCATCATCGGCGGCCTGGGAGGCGCGGTGGCAGAGGTGCTGGGCGAGCGGCGCCCCACGGCCATGCGCCGCGTTGGCCTCCGCGACACCTTCGGCGAGTCCGGCCCCAACGAGGCGCTCTTAGAGAAGTACGGCCTGACGGCGGGCCACGTGGCCGCGGCGGCTCGCGAGCTGCTGAAAGCCCTCGGGCAGTAGCTATGGTGTTGGTGGAGCGCTGGCTGCGGGCCCGAGGACCTAGGCCGCGGGTTGTTTGACTAGCAGGCCATGCAGCCTCTTCAGCAGGTCGTCGGCGCTGGCCCCGTCCTGAGGGTAGAAGACCATGGCAGCTCGCCATTGGCGCGGTTTCTCTTCCTCGTCGAAGAGCATCGAGTTGAGCGTCTTTACCAGGCGTCTAACCGCCGCTTCTCCGCCCGACCCGGCTGTCTCAGAAAAGAGCACCAGCAGCCTGCCGGAGTGGTCCACTGTCGCAGAGTCGGTGGTGCGAAGATGGCCGCGTACGGCGCGGCCCACTTTCCCTCGGAACTCTCGGTCCAGATAGGCTGCGAAGCCGTCGGGCTCCAGCGCGCACAGCGTCAGCACCCGCGCATGCCTCTGTGACCGCTGAATCTCCTCCGTGAGACGCGCCCTGAAGAGCCAGAAGCGTGGCAGCGTCGTCTCAGGGTCCAGGAGTGATTCGAGGAATCCTTTCGCTGATCCGCCGTGATCAACAACAACGGTTGGCGCCTGAGACCGACCGAGGGCCAAGACAAAGCGCAGCTCCATGACCACGAATATGCCGCCCAGACCTACGGATAGGACAAGCCCGATGCCACCGTATGTGTGGTCTTCGAGGGCAACAAGCAGTGCGCCAGAGACGGCCACAGTGACGCACGTGACAACCCCAGCCAGCCTCGCCAGCGTGGGTGACGGGGGCGCTGGACTCTGCATCTTACACGCCTCAGCGCGATTATCGACCTCGGAGGAGCCCGAGAGCACCCCTGCACTCGACTTCATAGCTGTCAAGAAAGCCCTGGACAGACACACACTCGGCCCTCGCGGTCACGAAGCGTCACCTCGTCGGTGGCGGTTGACCAGCTCCAGCGATAGGTCGCCCCCTCCGCCTCCACGATGTCGCCAGCGCGGCGCAGGACCGCTCGGCTGGCGGGGCTCGGGGTCATGGCGCCGCCGGGGCTACGAATCGCTGGGGGCGACGAAGCTGACCTCTAACCACGGTCGCAGGAGTGGATCAGGATAGTTGCTGCCGTAAAAGGTGGCGTTGATGTCTCCACCAGCAGCGGGTGCCGTCAGGATGACTCCATAGTTCTTAGACGAGCCTTGGAGCCATTCTCGCATCAGAGGCGTGATGTCCAACGCCTTCCACCCGGTGCTCTTGGTGTCGATGCTTGTTGCCGCCGCCACGTCGAACCGGCCCCCCAAGACAGATGCCCAGGTGGCGGTGGTCGGATCCCACGGAGCCGTCACCCGATTCACCGTCGCCGGCTCACCCGTTCCGACGGATGACGCCATGTAGATGTGAAGGACGGCGCGCTCAAGCCTGCCCGATCCTATTAACCCCGCGGGGCTGACGGCGATGAGGATGCGCTCTCGACGACCGATCGTGTTGGACACATACATCTCACCTGCGGCCGCGTAGTTCGCATTCTTGGCCTCCTCCGCGATGTATGTGTCGGCGTCTGGATAGGGCCCGAAGCGGGCGACGAAGCTGCTACGGGGAGAGCTTGACGGTGGAGAACGTTCTGCGGTCGACTCGGGGCGTGGTGCCGGCGTGGAATCCCCAGGCGGTTCCTCCGCTGGGGCTGTGGCCGCCGGGGTCAGAAGCCGGGCGGGTGTGGGCACTGCCTGCCAGTCCGGCAGTGAGGAGAATACTGGCACGAACTCCAGATCTTCCCAGGAGAATTGAACGGCGAGCTGCGCCTCGTCCTCGCGGGCCTGCTCTGATACGCTCGGCTCCAAGGCGGGCAGATATGACGGCGCGTCTTCGCGGTGGTAGTCCGCTTCCAACTCTGATCTGAGATCGACAGGAAGACTTCCCGCTGCCAAATGCTCCAAGGCCAGGCTCGAGGCAAGCCAGACACTCCCCACGCAGATGCTCGCCAATCCCAGGATGAGGCACAAGCCAAGCAGGACTCGCCGCATTGCCCACCTATTCCTACCTACGCGGCTTCCTGACGGCTCGAGTCGGCCATGGTCGGTGGCAAGCTGACCCCCTTGAGCAAGGGATCCGTGCGCCGCCGCGCTTCCCATCCAACGCAGATCTCCTCCAAGGCCATCACGACGGTTCTGTCAAAGAGCGCTCCGGCCTGCGCCCGTAGCTGTGCGGCGGCCTCCTCTGGGGCCAGGGCCGGCCGGTACGGGCGGTCGGTGGTCAACGCATCATAGACATCGCAGACGGCGGCGATGCGGGCGACGAGCGGCAGCTTCCCGCTCCGAAGTCCCTGTGGGTAGCCGCTTCCGTCAAGCCGCTCGTGATGGCATAGTACGAAATCAAGCACTTCTTGGGCCAGGTTGAGCTCTCCGAGGATTCTGACGCCCAGCAGTGTATGCCCATCCACAACCAGGCGTTCCACCTCCGAGAGACCTGTGGGCTTCAGCAGAATGGCGTCGCGAATGCCGATTTTCCCGACATCATGCAAATAGCCGCCGACTCGTAGCGCGTCGAGCGTACTCCCACGCAGCCCGAGCCGCTCACCCATGAGCCGGGCCAACTCACCCACGCGTACAGAGTGCCCCGCAGTATATGGGTCGCGAGCGTCCACCACGGCTGTGAGCGTCTTGATGGTGTTGAAGTGATGCTCGCGAAGTTGCTGATTGTGGGAGCGCAGGCTCGCGGTCATGTCATCAAAGGCTTTCGCGAGCACCGCGATCTCGTCCTCCCCCGCGACCGAGCTTCTCGCCGATAGGTTGCCGGAGGCAACCTTGCGTGCCGCTCGGACGAGCCGACCAACGCGAGCAGTGATGGCGTGCGCCAGCAGGTAGCCCGTCAGCAGCACCAGCAACATAGCCACGGCGAACACAGCGCTCATCTGCCAGCGGGTCACGCCGCCGGCCTGGAAGATGAACTGCGTTGGCAGCGCGACCGAGTAGAGACCCACAACCTGGTCACGGACGATTAGCGGGCCGTAGGCGAGGTCATAGTCGCGCTTCCAAACGCTTCTGCTCTCCCGAGTTGTCTCCCCGTGCTTCGCTAGTATGGACTCCAGCGTGGACGAGCCAATCCCAAGATTCACCTCTTCACTGGCGCTGCCCCCACCCACGAAGCTGCTAGTGAGAGGTCGTCCCTCAAAGTCGTAGAATGTCACCTCGGCCAGCGCTTCCTCCCGTGCCTGTCTAGCCAAGCTGTCAAGATATGTCCCGACCAGGGCAACCCCCACGATCTCCGTGCCAGAGCGAATGGGTCCAGCGGTGAAGAAGGCTAGCCCCTCTGGGGTCTCGACAAGACCCGTGAACTTGTCACCGTGCTCATCCTCGCCGGCTCCAAGCACGCGTTGTACTGGGGGCCATTGGTTCGTGTCGGCCGCATCGACCGGCCCATATGTCAGGCCAGCCTCCGGCCCTTCCCTAGTCAGACCCAGTAGACGGTTGCCGCTGCTGTCAATTACCTCGGCCCTCTCAAGGCCAAGATTCGTCATCAGGGGCTCGAGCAGCTTGGTGAGGCTCTGCGTGTCTCCGGCGGCGACGGCCTGCCCCACACCTTCTGTGAAGGCAAGAGCACGCACATCTTCAAGGTGGTTTCGCTCCTTCCGCACCACAGCGTCGGCGGCCACGCGCCCCGCTTCGGCGAGTTGATTGTCGAACCGCTCCCGAAGCGAGCCAGCCACGAGTGTGGTCACCATGTAAGTCCCGACTGCCCCCAAGAGCACAGTCAGGAGTGCGTATGGACCAATGATCTTCCAGCGAAGGTGCCGGAGGGGACGGCCACAGAGGGATTTCACTGCACCGGCGAGGGGCGCGATGCTTCCTACTCGTTTGGGAACCTGCAAACAGCTAGACAGCCTGCGCACATGTGATTATCGACAACTCTTCGGCGATTCATCGCTGCTTCACCTAGAAAGATAGCGAGATGTCACCCGTGTTCTTGTCCCCATGCTGCCACCCGCTCATATTCGGTCAGAGGGGGCTTTGGAGGGCTCTGGCACGACGGCATTTCGAATCCACCCTGTGATACCCCTCGACTCTGCATTTTACACGCCTCAACGAGATCAGCGACTGGGCAGCGCGCGAGAGTACCCTTGCCCTCGATCTCACAGTCGCGAAGAAAGCCCTGGACAAATCACTGGGGGAAGTCGAAGCGCACCAGTTGGGGCTGGGCTCACCCGCGCAAACGGCTGAGGGGAAGCTCATCAACGAAGAGGAGGTGAGGCGAAGCGGCCCTCAATCAGCTCTACTGGCACTCCGTCCGGAGTCGACATCATCTGTGTCCCTCAGCCCGTGGAGCCCAGCGCGCCGTCAAGGTCGGCGATGAGATCCTCCGCGTCCTCGAGCCCGATGCTGATCCGCATGATCCCGTCGCCTGCCCACTCACGGATGGCCTTCTTCTGGTCGGCATCGAGGTAGGCCGCGCTGTCCACGTACATTTCAGTGGGGTAGTAGAACAGCAGGCTCTGATAGTCGCCCAGCGACGTGGCGTAGGTAAGCACGCGCACCTGCTGGACGAGGTTCATGGCGGTCTTAATGTCCATCTCAGCCACAACCATGCCCCCGAAGCCCGACATCTGCCGGCGTGCCAGGTCATGCTGCGGATGGCTCTCCAGGCCAGGGTAAAGCACCCTCCTGACCTTCGGATGTTGCTCCAGGAAGCGAGCCACCGCCAGAGCGCTGCTCTGATGCTTCTGCATTCGCAGCGATAGCGTGGCGAGACCGCGGTTGATGAGCCAGGCGTTGAACGGGCTCATGGCGCCGCCAAGATGGATGAGCATGCCCTCGCGGATCCTCTGGACCTCCTCTCGGGCTCCCACCACTATCCCACCCAGAGCGTCGCCATGCCCGCCCAGGTACTTGGTCATGCTGTGGAGGACGAAGTCCGCCCCTAGGGACAGCGGCCTCTGGAACACCGGCGTGGCGAAGGTGCTGTCGACCACCAGCGGTACGCCCGCCCGGTGGGCGATGTCGGCGACGGCGGCGATGTCAGTCAGGCGAAGGATGGGGTTGGCGGGGGTCTCGATGTACACGAGCCTGGTGTTGGATCGCAGGGCCTTGCGCGCGGCCTCCGCATCGCTGGTGTCCACCAGGCTCACCTCGATCCCATAGCGGCCGGCGTGTAGCCCGAGGAGCTCCGCTGTACCAGCGTAGCAGATGTCGCTCGCCACGACGTGGTCCCCGGCGCTCAGGAACGTGAACAGCACGCTGGAGACGGCTGCCATACCGGAGGCGAAGGCGACGCCCGCTTCCGCACCCTCGAGCGCGGCCATCTTCTCCTCGAGCGTGCGCACCGAGGGATTGCTCCAGCGGCTGTACACGTGCGGCGGCCGGTCCCCCCTGAGGAAGAGCGCGTCCATCAGACGGGGGCCCGGCTCGGGCAGCTTGAAGGTGGTGGTCATGTGGATAGGCGGGGTCACCGACCCGGTGACGGGATCGGGTTCCTGGCCAGCGTGGACAGCCTGCGTGTCGAATCGGTACTCGCTCATGCTACTCTCCCCGCAGAGCTGAGATGGCGGCACGGGCGACGATGCTGGCTCTCTAGTCTTCCCATTCGGCGGCCTCGAAGTCGGCCGTGGTGCGCTGCCGGACCATGGCCAGGTATTCCAGCATCTCCTTCTCCACCGCTGGCTCTAGCTCCCGCGGCCGATGCCTGGCCAACAGCTCCCGCACCCGCTCCCGCGCCAGGTCCAGCGCCGTCTTCGACCCCTTGCTCTCCCAGACCTCCCTGCTCTCCCTGCGCAGCAACCTCGGCAGATAGTGCTCCCGCCGGTAGTGCCGAGCCGTGTGCAACTGGTCCAGATAGTGGCCTTGCCAGTTCACCTCTTTGATCAGCTCGACAGCCAGGGTCTCTTCGCTCACGTCGATCCCCCGCGCCAGCCTCAGAGCGAGGCCGCACAGCTCGTCGTCCAGCACCAGCAGAGGCTGACTCCCGCTGGTGGTCGATTCCAGCGTGCCGCCGCAGGTGATGAAGTGCACGCCAGCGAGGACGGCGGGCAACAGCGTGCTGACCCGTTCCAGCATGCACTGGAGGTCCAGCGTCTTGGCGTCGGTGGCGCCGCCCACGCCGCGGCAGGGCAGACCGTAGTAGCGGGCCAGTTGCGCCGCCGCGGCGGTGATGAGCCCCATCTCCACCGCGCCAAGCGCGACGTTACCCGTGGCCATGTCGGTGATGGTGGACACCGTCCCATAGAGCACCGGCGTGCCCGGGGCGATGATCTGGGCCAGGGTGATGTGGGCCAGGATCTCCGCGTTCTGCTGGGCGAGCAGCCCGGCCAGAGTGGCGGGGGCGGTGGCGCCGCACATCGCCTCCGGCGACATGGCCATGGGCTGGCCGTACTCGGCGAAGAAGAAGATGCCCTCCAACTGGAGCTTGATCATCTGGAGAGGGCTCATAACGGAGCAGATGGCGAAGAAACGAGGGCGCTTCTTTAGCTCCTCTTTACCACCCACCGCAATCGCCATCATCCTCATCATGTCCTCGCTGGCCATCACCCCATAGCTCCCCATGCCGAAGGACTTGTGGCAGTTCTGAGCCCAGGCGAGGATGGCCTCCACGTGGATGGTGGTCATGGGAATGTCAGTGGGCCAGATGTCCATCTGGCTGTTGTTGATGTGATCAAGCCCGTCGATCAAGCGGAGGTGATTGCGGAGGTCTTCGAGCGTCGCCGGGCGGAGCTCGCCCGTCTCCGTATCCACGAACGTCGTCGGGGTGCCCAGGCCAGCGAAGTTCACCTGGTCGGTGCCGATCTCCAGCCGGAAGTCCGGGTCTGCCCCGTAGAGCGTGAACTGCCCGGGCGCCTGCTCGATGGCCCAGCGCACCAGCCTCTCGGGAATGCGCACCGAACGGGCCTCCTCGTCCACGTGCGCCCCGGCCTCTCGAAAGGCGTCCCTCGCCCTCTTGAGGTCCACCCGCAGCCCCACGCTCTCCAGGATGCTCATGGAGGAGGCGTCGATCTTCTGCACTTCCGACGGACTGAGGACTTCGAAGTAGTGTGGTTTCATCTCGGCTCGGCCTCTTCACACGTCAAGCGGGGGCGCCGCCCCCATGTCATCGCACCGGGCAGAGCTAGGGCGAACTCAGCCGCCAGGCTGCGCCCCATTATCCCATCACAGTTTCTCGAACGGAAGACAGACAAGGGCGGCTTCTACCGCCTCTGTGCAGGCCAGCCCAGCTTGCTTAGGGGACCCAAGTGGAGAGACGGACCTTCGTGCCACTCAGGCAGCGGCGCCCATCGAGGAGTCACCAGGTCGAACTGGCAACTCACAACTTGACTGGCCCTCGCCGTGAGCCGAACATTGGGCAGGGATCAAGAAGAGGGGGATGACCAGCATGACTGACGAGCTATCAGCAAAGCAATTGCGACGAACGTTTGATCCCAAGGCCCTGGGCATCCAGACGACAGAGCACCTCACGCCGTCGCAGGCCATCATCGGGCAGAAGCGCGCCGTCTCTGCCCTCCACTTTGGGCTGGGCATTCAAGAGGCCGGGTTCAATATCTACGTAGCCGGGCCGCCAGGCATCGGCAAGATGACCGCCGTCCAGGCCTTTCTCGAGGAGCTGGCCCGGCGCAAAGAGACGCCCACCGACTGGTGCCATGTGAACAACTTCGACGACCCCTACCTCCCCGGCGTGTGTCAACTGCCCGCCGGACGCGGGCGCCAGCTCCAGCAGGAGATGAAGGGCTTCATCGATCACGCCCGCCGCGAGATCCCCAAGGCCTTCGAAAGCGAGGAGTACAGCAGCAAACGGGACGAGATCGTCAAGGCGCTGGACGCGCAAAGGTCTCAGATGCTGGAGCACCTCAACGCGCGCGCGGCTGAAGTCGGCTTCGCGCTCCAGGCGTCCCCCTTCGGCATCATGATGGTCCCCGTAGCGGAGGGCCAGCCCCTCGGTGACGCGGAGTTTCAGGCCTTGCCCGCTCCCGCACGCGAGGATCTCCAGCGCCGCCGCGAAACGCTGGAGGAAGAGCTGAAGGCCGCGATGAAGCAGGTCCGGGAGCTGGAACGTACAGTCAAGGGAAGACTGGAAGAGCTGGACAAGCAAGTCGCGCTCTACATCGTCGGGGGGCTTATCGACGACCTCAATGAGAAGTTCAGTGACCTACCGGAGGTCACGGAGTACCTCAAGGCCGCTCAGAAAGACATCTTCGAGAACGTCGAGACGTTCAAAGGCAGCCCCTCACCGCCCGCGGTCCCCGCGCCCCAGGACCCCTCCGCGCCGGCCCCCTGGTCGCACGAGCTGCCCTTCAGGAAGTATCAAGTCAACGTGCTTGTGGACAACAGCAAGCAAGAGGGCGCGCCCGTGGTCGTCGAACTCAACCCCAGCTACAGCAACCTCTTCGGACGGGTCGAGAAAGAGACCCGCTTCGGGGCCCTCTACACGGACTTCACGATGATCAAGGCCGGCTCGCTCCATCAGGCCAACGGCGGCTACCTCGTGCTGCGCGCCGAGGACCTCCTGCGAAATCTCCTTAGCTGGGACGGTCTGAAGCGAGCGCTGCGCAGCCAGAAGATAGAGATCGAGGAGCCCGGGGAGCGCCTGGGGTTCATGGTCACCAAGAGCGTGCGGCCGCAGCCGATCCCGCTGGACGTAAAGGTCGTGCTCATCGGAAGCCCGCTGCTGTACTACCTCCTGTACGCCTCCGACGATGAGTTCTCCGAGCTCTTCAAGGTGAAGGCGGACTTCGACACCCGCATGGCGCGCGACGAGGAGAACATCCAGGACTTCCTGGCCGTCCTCTCCACTTTCTGTCACAAAGAGAAGCTCAAGCACCTGGACGCCGGCGCGGTGGCGAAGCTGTTGGAGCACGCCTCGCGCCTGGCGGAGGACCAGGAGAAGCTCTCGACCCACTTTGGAGCCCTGGCCGATGTCATCCGCGAGGCCCACTTCTGGGCGCTTCAAGAGGGCTCCTCCCACGTCAGCGCGGCGCACGTGCGCAAGGCCCTCGAGGAAAAGCTCTATCGCTCGAATCTCATCCAGGAGCGCATTCAAGAGATGATCGCGCGCGGGACGCTGCTGATCGACACCGCCGGCCAGGCGGTAGGACAGGTGAACGGGCTCTCGGTGCTCAGCTTGGGCGATTATCTCTTCGGCAAACCCAGCCGGATCACGGCCAGCGTGGGGCCGGGGCGCGAGGGTGTCCTCGACATCGAGCGGGAGGTCGAGCTGGGCGGGCCGATTCACAGCAAGGGCGTCCTGATCCTGAGCGGCTACCTCGCCCAGGAATACGCGCAGGACAAGCCGCTGACGCTGGCGGCACGGCTCGTCTTCGAGCAGAGCTACGAGGGGATCGAGGGCGACAGCGCCTCTTCGGCGGAGCTCTTCGCTCTTCTCTCGGCGCTGTCGGGCCTGCCGGTTGCGCAGGGGATCGCCGTCACAGGCTCGGTGAACCAGCCCGGTGAGCTCCAGGCCATCGGCGGGGTCAACCAGAAGATCGAGGGCTTCTTCGACGTGTGCCAGGCCAAGGGGCTGACGGGCGAGCAGGGTGCCATCATCCCCCAGAGCAACGTGCAGAATCTCATGCTGCGCGAGGACGTGGTGGAGGCCGTGAAATCGAAGAGGTTTCACATCTGGCCGGTCAAGACTATTGATGAGGGCATTGAGATTCTCACCGGTGTGCCGGCGGGGAAACGCGGCCCCGACGGCCAGTTCCCAGAAGGCACCATGGGCTATCGCGTCGATCAGCGCCTGCGCGAGTTCGCGGAATGTCTGAAGGAGTTTCCTGAGGCAGGCGCTGCCGGAGGCAAAGAAGCAACCGCGAGGCCCCAGGGGAGGAAGCGCTCTTCTTCACCCATTGGGCGCCCGCACCGCAGAGGCCGCGGCCCGGCCGATCCACGACTCGAAAGGAGTTAGGCACCATGCGTAGCGATGCAGTAAAGGGCCGCATGTCTTTCCTTCTGGCCATGGGCCGGACACGGGAGGAGCTAACCAGGCCCCTGGTCGGTGTGGTCAACTCTCAGAACGAGCTCGTGCCCGGCCACGTCCACCTGGACGAGATCGCCGCCGCAGCCAGGGAAGGGGTCATCGCCGCCGGGGGCACCCCCTTCGAGTTCCCCAGCATCGCCATCTGCGACGGCCTGGCCATGGGCCACGCCGGCATGTGCTACCCGCTGGCGAGCCGGGAGCTCATCGCCGATTCCATCGAGGCAATGATGCTGGCCCACGCCCTCGACGCCATGGTGCTGGTCACCAACTGCGACAAGATCACCCCCGGCATGATGATGGCCATGGCCCGGCTGGATGTCCCGGCCATCCTCGTCAGCGGCGGCCCCATGCTGGCGGGCTGCTTCCAGGGTCAGGCCGTCGACGTGAGCAACCTCGCCGATCTGGCGGGCATGGTGCAGCGGGGGGAGATATCGGAGGAGGACCGAGAGGACTATCTCGAGGCAACCGCGCCCACCTGCGGCGCCTGCGCGGGCCTGTTCACCGCCAACAGCATGAACTGCATGGCCGAGGCCCTGGGGCTCGCCCTACCCGGCAACGGCACCATCCCCGCCGTCTATGGCAAGAGACGGGCGCTCGCCAAGTACACGGGCACGAGGGTCATGGAGCTGTTCAACGAGGAGATAACGCCCAGGAGCGTCCTGACCAGGGAAGCCTTCGAGAACGCCATCGCCGTCGACATGGCGATCGGCGGCTCCTCGAACACGATCCTCCACCTCATGGCCATCGCCGCCGAGGCCGGGGTGGACCTCGACCTCGATACCTTCGACCGCATCGGGCGGCGCACGCCGCGCCTGTGCGACATCAGCCCGGGAGGCCGCCACCACCTGGAGGACCTCTACCAGGCCGGGGGGATCCAGGCGGTCATGAAGGAGCTCGCCTCGAAAGACCTGATACACGTGGACGCCATGACTCTCAGCGGCCGGACCGTGAGGCAAAACGTCGAGGCCGCCCGCATCAAGAGGCGCGACGTGATCAGGGAGATCGACAACCCCTACGATGCCGAGGGCGGACTGGCCATTCTCTACGGCAACCTCGCGCCGCAGGGCGCGGTGGTCAAGCAGTCGGCGGTGCTGCCGGAGATGCTGAAGCACCGGGGCCCGGCGCGCGTCTTCGACATCGAGGAGGAGGCCGTCGTGGCCATCTTCGGCGGCGCCGTCAAGAGCGGGGACGTGGTGGTCATCCGCTACGAGGGGCCCAAGGGCGGGCCCGGCATGAGGGAGATGCTCGTAGCCACCATGGCCATCGTGGCCAGGAAGCTCGATGCGGAGGTGGCGCTAGTAACCGACGGACGGTTCTCGGGCGCGACCAAGGGCTCGGCCACCGGCCACATCTCGCCGGAGGCCATGGAGGGCGGGCCGCTGGCCATCGTGGCGGAGGGAGACATGATCGAGATCGACATCCCGCAGAGGACGCTCAACGTCGACCTGCCACAGGCGGAGATCGACCGGCGTCTGGCGCGATGGGCGGCTCCTCCCCTGAAACGGGAGGTCGCCGCCTACCTGAAGCGATACTCGGCCCTGGTGACCTCGGCCAGCACGGGCGCCGTGCTCAAGCTGCCGGGATGAGATGCGGAGGAGGACCCCGGTAGGGGCGAGCTGAAGCTCGCCACGGGCTCTTCGTGGGTGAGGCACGTGGCGACCTGAAGGTCGCCGCTACGGAGGAGCCCAGCCCTGGTGACCTCGGCCAGTGGGGCGCTGTCCTCAAGCTGCCGCAGTGAGATGAGCCGCCCTGTTCGCGCCGCTCACTGCTCGAAGATGTAGTCGATGCCTTTCCTGACGGTGACGCGCATCACGGCCCCGGCGCGCGAGTCGTCGCGGATCAGCTCTAACACCCCTTCAGCCACCTGCTCCGGCCGGAGCAGGCCGCCGACCTCCCGCTTCATCTGTTCGACGATTTCGTCGCCGTGCTGGCGCACAAGCGCGGTGTCAGTATAGGTTGGGCAGACAACGTTGACGCGGATGCCCTCGCCCGCGAGGTAGGCGAGCGAGCGGGTGAAGTGAATGACGCCGGCCTTGCTCGCGGCGTAGACGGGACTGATCGCCATCGGTATCAGGCCGCCCATCGAGGCGGTGTTGATGATCACGCCGCCGCCGCCCTGTCGACGTAGCCGCTGCACGGCAAGCTGAGTGCCGCGAATGACGGCCTCCAGATCGATCGCCAGCGTCTTCTCCCACGCATCGGACCCCGGCGTGAAGAAGTCCAGCCCGATCTCGGAGATGCCGGCGTTGTTGTCGACGATGTCAACGCTCCCGAACTGCTGTACGGCGTAGTCCAGCATCCTCTCCAGGTCCCCGCGTCTCGTCACGTCGGTGCGGACGAATCGCGCCTGGCCGCCGTTCGCCTCGATCTCGCGCACGGCCGCCGCGCCGG
>CAZSSQ010000001.1:0-57429 GCA_964609465.1 uncultured Dehalococcoidia bacterium | reverse complement strand
AAGTTGACACTGGGGTTCTCCCCAGGGATGATGTGGCCGCCATCCATCTGGCGGCGCCGATGGCGCCCGCCTGCTGCGACCTGGAGTGCTCATCGAATGCCTTCCCCCTCCGATAGCGTGGGCGCACACGGCCTGGGCCTGCCGGCCCAGGCTCTGTTCGAGCCCAGGTCGGTGGCTGTAGTCGGGGTCCCTCGCACCCCCCGGCCCGGCCAGCTCTTCCTGCAAGCCCTCCTCGACCCCGGCTATGGTGGGCGCATCTACCCTGTCAATCCGAACGCTCGGGAGATCCTCGGGCTGCCGTGCTACCCCTCGGTGACGAGCCTGCCGGAGGCGGTGGACCTGGCCATCATCGTGGTGCCCGCGGCGGCGGCGGTTTCAGTGGTTCGGGAGTGCGCCGAGAAGGGCGTGAGGGCGGCCGTCGTCTTTACGGCCGGCTTCTCTGAGCTGGGCACAGAAGAAGGTCGCGCGCGCGAAGTCGAGCTTGTGGCCGCGGCCCGTGGCGGGCGGCTGCGACTGGTGGGCCCCAACTGCATGGGCGCCTACGTCCCGAAGAGCGGCCTGGGGAGCTTCCCGGCCATGCCTTCCGAGCAAGGACCCATCGCCTTCGTCTCACAGAGCGGGTCCTTGAGCAACGGCCTGGTCTGGGGCGGCGCGGAGCGCGGCCTCGCCTTCAGCAAGGTCATCAGCGTGGGGAACCAGGCCGACCTGGAGATCTCGGACTTCCTGCAGTGTCTGGCCGAGGACCCCGAGACGGAGATCATCGCCGCCTACATCGAGGGCGCCAGAGACGGCCGACGCCTCTGGCGCGCCCTCGCCGAGGCAGCACGCCGCAAGCACCTCGTTGTCTGGAAGGTAGGGCGCACCCGGAGCGGCGCGCGGGCCGCCAGCTCCCACACGGGCGCCCTGGCGGGAGAGGCAGAGGTGTGGTCAGGCTTGCTGCGCCAGGCCGGGGCACTCCAGGTAGGCGATCTGGAGGAATCGCTCGACACCCTCGTCGCTCTGCGCTACCTCGGCCGGCCGTCCGGTCGCCGCCTGGCCATCGTTACCGGCCCGGGCGGGCCAGCGGTCTCCGCCGCGGACGCCTGCGAGGAGGCCGGCTTGGAGCTGGCGGAGCTGTCGCCGGAGACGCAGGCACGCCTGCGCGAGATGCTCGGCAGCGCGGGCACCAGTGTGCGCAATCCCGTGGACATCGGGCTTGTACTGGGCGGCGTCGCAGAGACGTATCGTGGCGCCGTCGAAGCAACCACCGGCGACGCCGGAGTGGACGCGGTCGTGGTCATCGGGGGCGCCGCGCGGGGCCAGGGGTGGCAGGGCCACATCGAGGGCATGGCCCGCCTGGCGCGGGCAGCGGCCAAGCCCATCCTCCAGGTCTCGTTCGGCCCGAGCGACCCGACTTTGGACCGCGCCCTGGCGCAAGCGGGCATCCCCAGCTTCCGCAGCGCCGAACGCGCCCTCCGAGCCTATGCCCGGGTCCGCCGCGAAAGAGATTAGGCTTGCGGGGACTTCCGCAACCGGACCCGTGGGAGGAGAACATGAGCGAAACCACCGTCCTCTTGAACGGTACCCTCATCGACGGCACGGGCGCTGACCCGCGATCGGCAATGGCCGTCGTCGTCGAGGGCAAGCACATCACAAAGGTGGCCTCAGCACGCAGGTTCAGGCCTCCTGCCGACGCCCGCGTCATCGACGTCAGGGGCATGTGCGTGCTGCCCGGCCTCATCGACGCCCACGTCCACCTGGCGGCCATCGGTACGGACATCACGGCTGAGATGCGAAAGCCTGCCGCCGTAATCGCCATGAGGATCCGGCAGGTCATCGAGGCCACGCTCGATGCCGGCTTCACCACGGTGCGGGACGCCGGGATGATAGACTCAGGCTTCTCCGTAGCCGTGGAGGAGGGTTACATGAGGGGGCCGCGCATCCTGCCCAGCGGCGCCGCCCTCAGCCAGACTGGCGGCCACGGCGACTGGCGGCCCCGCTTCCTGGACGACCTGCTCGAGGGTGTGCCGGGGCTCGTCGCCCTCTCTGCGATCTGCGATGGCGTCGACGCCGTCCGCCGCGCCGCCAGGCAGCAGCTCCGCCGTGGGGCGACTCAGATCAAGCTGATAGCATCGGGAGGGGCCATGTCCCCGACGGACGAGATCGACAGCCCCCAGTTCACGGTGGAGGAGATGGCGGCGGCCGTCTATGAGGCCCACGCCGCCGGCAGGTACGCCATGGCCCACGCCTACGGTCCCACCGCCATCGGGAACGCCCTGGAGGCAGGCGTCCTCTCCATCGAGCACGGCAACTTTCTCGATGAGGATACGGCAGCGGCGATGAAGGCCCGGGGCGCCTGCCTGGTGCCCACCATGGTCACCTACGAGATGCTGGACCGCTTCGGCGAGGCCGGCCACCTGCCCGAGTTCAACTGGCGCAAGATCCGCTACGCCAAGGAGCGGGCCACGGAGAGCGTGCGCATAGCGCTGGCGGCGGGCGTGCCCATCGGGTCGGGCTCGGACCTGCTGGGGCCCATGCAGCCCTTCAAGACCACCGAGCTGACCCTCAAGGCCCGCATCATGGGCAACATGGCGGCCATTGTCAGCGCGACGGCCACCAACGCACAGCTCCTGCGCCTGGCCGACCACACGGGGACAGTCCAGAAGGGCAAGTGGGCAGACCTCATCGTGGTGGCGGGTAACCCCGCCGACGATGTGAGCGTGCTGGAATCGGCAGACAACGTGCGGCTGGTGATGAAGGAGGGGCAAATCCTGAAGGAGCGGCTCTCCTAGCACAGGCGTGGCAACGCCCATCTCGCCTGCCCCTCGCGAACAAGGACCTTGGCGGCCCAGGCGACTGGCCCGGAGTTGGCGTCTGTTCCGTTGGACTCTGCGGGACTATGGTCCTTGCCGAAACAACTTGTCGTTGGTCCGCGTCTGTAGGCGGGGGTCTTCAGACCCCCGCGAATCTGTCGGGGTCTCAAGACCCCGACCTACGAAGATAGACGCCGCGAAGATATTCTGTTGATGGCCATCATCCCGCAGATTGCTCTCCCGTCCTGAGGCTTAGGCACCTAGAAGAAGGGCTTCGTCATGGCCAGGTCTTCGTAGGCCTCGACTCCCTTCGCCTTCATCGCCGGCAGGAAGACATCCGGCTTCAGGCAGGCCTCAGGCGCGTAGACGCCGCCTTCCTCCGTCAGGATCTCCTTGCGGGCGAGCATCTGGGCGCCCACGGAAAGGGAAACGCCGGTAGCCTCGCGCATCTGTCCGACGCCGCACAGCGTCCGCTGTACCCTCTCCCCACCTTTCTCGCCCCACACATCGACACGAACGGCCCCCAGCGCCGGCTCCCGGCCGCTGGTCAGGCGCTCCATGGGTGCCATGAGACGAGCCACCAGGTCGATACGCCTGTCGCCGCCGAACAGGCCCCGCCGGGCCGGCCACACGACCAGGCCGGAGCCACGCCCAAAGCCCATGAAGAAGTTGCACTCCTCCAGCCCGGGGATGAAGCGGGGGACGGTGACCGGCTCGGTGTGGCCCATGTTCCACACCTTGATGCGGCCGTAGCGCGGGAACTCCACGATGCGGGCCTCGCTACAGGCGGGCAACATGACCTGCGCGCCCTGACGCCAGGCCGCCACCCGGCCGCTGGTGATGAAGAGCATGTGCTTGAGCACCGCCTCACCGCCGCCGGCATTGAGGGGCTGGAAGACGTTGACGTCCACCCGCCGGATGCGGTCGAGCTGTCCCGCCACATAGCGGATGCCGACGTTGGTGACGCCGGGGCTGGTCCCGAGGCCGGTGAGGACGATACGGCCGGCGCGACGGGCCGGCTCGTCGCACTCGGTCAGGACCGCCTGGGCAGCGCTCCAGTCGTCGCAAATGCTCGCGTAGTCGACGCCCGCCTCAATGGCAGCCGATGCCAGCTTCGTCTCGAAGCGGTAGAACGGTCCCAGTGTTGAGGCGGCGATGTCATGCCCTCGCATCGCCTCGACAAGCGCCCGCTGGTCGCTGGCATCGACCGGCCGAACTTCAACCTGGGCGCCGCGGCCCCGTAGTGTCGCTGCCAGCTTGTCGGCGGCGGCCACGTCTCGGTCGGCGATGGTCACCATCTCAACATCCGGCGAGAGAACCAGGTCCTCCACGGTCCGGCTGCCCACGTCGCCGGCACCGCCCAGCACGATGACCTTCATAGCCTTCCTCCTTGCTGTGGCGACAGCCCGAGCGGCTGGGTGCACGCCCCTAGGCACCGATGGGGCCGAAGAGACCGACCCGCACCGGCTGCCGCTCGGCAGAGCCTTCAGTCCAGGAACCGAAGGACGCGGGTTACGTCCTCCTCGTTGTTGTAGGCATTGATGCCGGCGTGCACGCAGTCCTCCCGCTCGTTTATCACGATGAACTCGCTGTGCATCGCGGGGACGATCTCTTTCGCCGGGCGACGGGATGGCGGCCGCCAGAGCACGATCCCCGACCACTCTCCTGGGCCCCGCGGTGAGACCACCTCTCCCCCACGCTCGACGGCGCCGGCGAGCATGAAGTCGGTCAGTCCCTTGATCCGGGCGGCGATGGCTTCCACTCCGATCTCAAAGATGAGGTTCAGAGCAGCGTTGAGCGCCACAAGCCCGACGTAGTTGTGGGTCCCCTCCTCGAACCGGGAGGCGTCCTTCTTCACGTCCAAAATGTACTCCTGGTTCGGGTATTCGGGGTCATCGCCGTGCACCATGGAGCCGAGGGCGATGTGCAACGGCCGCAGCTCGGGGAGCAACTCCCGCCGGACATAGTAGATGCCGAGGCCCTGGAGCCCCCAGAGCCACTTGTGAGTGCCGGCGGCCAGGAAGTCGATCCCGCAGTCCCGGACGTCGAGCGGCAGCGCCCCGAGCCCCTGAATAGCGTCTACCAACAGGAGCGTCCCGTTGGCCCGGCAGACGGCGCTGATCCGCTTGAGGTCGGCGCGGAAGCCGGAGTCAAACTGAACAAAGCTGATGGCCAGCAGCCGGGTGCGCCGCGAAAGGTCGCGCTCAACCATCTCCGGGGTAACGCGCCGCTCCTCCATGGGTTTTATTACCGCCTTCACCCCCTCGCTCTCCTTTATCATGAAGGGGTATGGGACGGTGGGATACTCACCCTGGTAGAGGAGCACTTCGTCCCCTGGTTGCCAGCGGATGGAATCGGCGGTCCAGACGATCCCCTCGCTGGTGTTTCGACAGAAGGCGACCTCGTCCACGTCGCAGCCCAGGAGGCGGGCCGTCTTGGCGCGGGCGTCTTTGACCACCTGCGGGCCGGCGAGCAGCGTCGCCGCCACGCCAGCCCCCTGTAGGCCCTCGAGCGCGTCGCGTATCGCCTGGGTCACCGGCGTCGGCATCGGGGCGAGGCCGTTGTTGGCGAAGTAGGTGGTATTCTTGGCTGCCGGGAAAAGATCACGTACCTGTTCCATAGGAATAGACATCTCTCTGCCTCCTGCTGGCATCGCCAGCCGCTGCGCTCCAGAATGCACTCCCTCCCGATGGCTCGAACTCAGGCTAGACCGGCGCCCTCGAACGGCATCACTCCCCGGCGTAGACGGGCTCGCCCCCGTTCTTGCAGCCGATGGCCTTGCCCGGTGTGGACTCGAAATTCACCGGCTCGCCGAACGTCACCCACTTCCCGTTCTCCACCTTGTTGTAGACCTCCGTCTCAAAGGGGCGGTGGTCAGTGGAGCTGAGGTTCACGGGCACCATGCATATGGAGCAACACCAGTCGCGGATGGCCTCGGCGCCGTCTATCAGGCTGTCCCGGGTCAGGTTAGGCCCCGCGTTCTCCAGCGCCTTCACCATGAGCTCGCCCATGGCGGCGCCATACATGGTGAAGTTGGACGCCTCCACACCGTTGCCGAAGTCCTTCATGATCTGGATGTGCCGCTGGATCCCGGGGTCATCCGTCTGGTAGACCTGCCTGGCGAAGACCACGCTCACCACGCCCTCTGCGTTCTCCGCGCCCGCCAACTGGATGAATATGTCAGTTTGGACGACGCCCGTGACCACGATGGGCACATCCCAGTTCAGGGTCTCGCGGGCCACCTTGACCAGACTGGCGGCCGGCGGCGGAACGGCCTGGACGAAGATAACGTCGGGGTTGGCCGCCTTCAGCCGCTGCGCCTGGGCGGTGACGTCCCACGAGGTGGTCTCATACCTCTCCTCCGCCACCACCTCGATGTTGCTGTCCTTTATGCCCTCGAGGATCGCTTCCTTGCCGTTCTCTCCGAACTCATCGTTCTCCAGCAGCAAGGCCAGCTTCTTCCCATCGTAGTTCTCAACAAGGTACTTGCCGAGCATCATGCCCTCGGTACCGTAGTTCGTGTTGCCCTGGAAACGGGTCCTCACCAGCGGGTCCGTCCACTTGTCGAGGCCGCCGGATACAAACATGTCAGGGACGCCGTTTTCCTCCAGGTACTTCCAGACCGCGGCATGGGTCGCGTCGCCCAGGCCAGACACCATAGCGAAGATGCCGTCCTGCTCCACCAGCTTGCGCACCGCCTCGACTGCGTCCGCGGGGTTGAAGTGGTCATCGCCCACCAGGAGCTTGATCTTGCGGCCGTAGACGCCCCCCTGGGAGTTGATGTAGTCGAAGTAGGCCCGCAGCCCGTCGGCGATGGGCGCGTAGGCCGCTGCCGGCGTCTGGCTCAAGGGGAAATGGGCCCCCAGTATGATCTCGGTGTCCGTGACGCCGGGCACCTCCTCCGCGGCCGGCGTCGTGCCTGGCGTCGCCCCAGGCGTCTTACCGGCTTCCTCCCCCTCCTCCCCACCGCAGCTCAACAAGAGGAGACCCACGAGAAGTATGGCTACGAGAAGGAATGCGCGTCGGAATCCTGACAGCATTGTCATACCCCCTTGCCTGCGTCGCTTGCGCAGCTACTACCTCGCTCCGCCCTGCATGTCCGCCCATTGCGCTTCAAGAGCCAGAGGCTTGACTCCCAAACCCAAGCCAGGCCAAGATGGCGGACTCTAGCACGGAAGATAGAACGGCTGGCCCAGCTTGCCTCGACCGGCATCACTCTCCTTCGCCGGCATAGACTGGCTCTCCCCCGGCCTTGCAGCCGATGACATCGCCCGGCGTGGACTCGAAATTGACCGGCTCGCCGAACTCCACCCACTTGCCGTTCTCGACCCTGTCGTAGACCTCGATCTCGAAGGGGCGATGGTCGGTGGGGCTGAGGTTCACCGGCACCATGCACACGGAGCAACACCAGTCGCGAATGGCCTCGGCACCGTCCTCCAGGCTCTCGCGCGTCAGGTTCTGGCCCGCGTTATCGAGAGCCTGGACCATCAGCTCGGCGAGCAACTGGCCGTAGAGGGTGAGGTTGCTCGCCGGCACGCCCTGGCCGAACTGCTCCATGATCTGGATGTGCTTCTGCACCCCGGGGTCCTCCGTGTGGTAGACCTGCGTGGCGAAGACCACGCTAACCACGCCCTCCGCGTTCTCAGCGCCCGCCAGGGAGATGAATATGTCGGTCACGTCGACGCCGGTGACCACGATGGGCACGTCCCAGTTCAGGGTCTCCCGGGCTGCCTTGACCAGACTGGCCGCCGGCGGCGGGATGGCCTGGACGAAGATAACGTCGGGGTTGGCCGCCTTCAACCGCTGCGCCTGAGCGGTCACGTCCCACGCGGTGGGCTCGTACGTCTCCTCGGACACGATCTGGACATCGCTGCCCTCCAGGCCCTTGAGGATCCCCGCCTTGCCGTCCTGCCCGAACTCATCGTTCTCCAGCAGCAGCCCCAGCTTCTTCCCGTTGTAGTTCTCAGCGATGTACTTGCCGAGCATTCTCCCCTCGGTATCGTAGTCGGGGTTGCCCTGGAAACGGCTCTTCACCACCGGGTCCGTCCACTTGACCAGGCCGCCGGACACCCACATGTCAGGGACGCCCCGCTCCTCCAGGTACTTCCAGACCGCGGCGTGGGGCGCATCGCCGAGGCCGGACACCAGGGCGAAGATGCCATCCTGCTCCACCAGCTTCCGCACCACCTCCACCGCGTCAGCCGGGTTGAAGTGATCATCGCCCACCAGGAATTTGATCTTGCGGCCGTGGACACCCCCCTGGGAGTTGATGTAGTCGAAGTAGGCCCGTATCCCATCGGCGACGGGCGCGTAGGCCGCGGCCGGCGACTGGCTCATAGCGAAATGTGTGCCGAGCAGGATCTCGGTGTCGGTGACGCCCGGCACCTTCTCGGCGCTCGGTGTCTCAGCGCCCGCGGGCCGGGTCGCCGCGGGCGTCTCAGCGGCCTTCTCCTCCTCGCCGCAGCTCAGCAGGAGGAGACCGGCGAGGAACACGGCTGGTAGAAGCAGTCCGCGTCGGAATTGTGGTAGCACTGTCACCCACCCCCTGGCGTTCCCGCCGTGATGATCCGCCCCGCGCTCCTCACAGCATCGAGGGCCTCAGCAGGTTGAGATAGGCGCGGGTACGCCCGACCGTCCGCCGCTACGCCCGAATGATCGCCGGCTCCACCGGCGTCTTGCTGAGCGGCTCGCTGCCATCCTCGGTGATGAGGATGGGCGTCTCCATCCTGAACCCGCCCACGCCCGGCTTGTTGAGCACTATCGCCGCTACCTGCACCATGTTCGGCTGGAGCAGCAGGTCAGCCCCCGACTCGTAGGGGGCAGTCGAGTTGGCGATGGCCGGGTACCATTCGTTCCCCAGGATGCCGATGCCGTGGCCATAGCCCGGGAGGGCATACTGGCGGTAGCCGATCTCGTCCAGGAAGGTGTCCATCTTCTGCGCCACCTCGCCGAGCGTCACCCCCGCCTTCAGGCTGTCCAGCAGGTGGTTGCAGGTGGCGACAAAGGCCGACGACAGCTTCTTCTGCTCGGCGGTCGGCTCCCCCATGATAGCGTTACGCGACAGGTCGCCCAGATAGAGGTCATACATGCAGTGGAGGTCGATGACCACGTTGTCCCCCGGCTGGATCCGTTTCCGCGTCGGCGGGGTGCAGCCGCCCCAAACATAGGCCGTGCGGTAGCCAGAAGCTATCTCCTGCCCGCCCGTGAAGCTCCAGTT
This sequence comes from uncultured Dehalococcoidia bacterium, assembly GCA_964609465.1. Lineage (GTDB taxonomy): Bacteria > Chloroflexota > Dehalococcoidia > DSTF01 > JALHUB01 > CAVSBT01. The sequence goes on along the minus strand of CAZSSQ010000001.1, from coordinate 48,420 downwards.
CAGCTCGCTGCCGGCCTGCCGCATCGCGTATTCGGCGATGCCGGCGACCTCCGTCTCCGTCATGCCGACCTCTATCTCCGCCAGCACCGCCGCCATCCCCAGGTCGCAGATCTCGCCCGCCCGCCGGAAGAGCGCGATCTCGGCCTCGTCCTTGAGCAGGAAGAGCTCGTTCAGCAAGTCGGTCGCGTTCTTGAGGGAGGCATGGGGGAAGCCGCTCCGCAGGAGCTCGTACTCGCTCGCCAGGAGGAACGTCTCGATCCTGATCGGCGAGTGGCCCAGCTCGACGCCAATGGCCCCCTTCTCAAGCCCCTTGGCCTGAATCGATGACGTGATGCGTTCCCACATCAGCATCCCGGGCAAGGGGCCCACCGGCTGCACGCCTTTGTAGAAACTCTCGTCCTTGACGCGCTCCGCGTCGAGAGCCAGCACGAAGAGCTCCGGCTCCCCTTCCCTGGGGATGACCGCAATCCCCCTCCAGGGGACGAAGGTGCCGAATACGTAGCCCACGGTACTCAACCTGGTGGCGATCAGGGCGTCGATACCTTGCTCGCCCATCCTGTCCTGAATCTTTCTCAGTCTGGCTGGATAGTCGACGTGGGTGCTCATCTTCTCACCCCTCCTGCGCGTAGTCCCAGGAGATCAGCCTTTCCGGAGTCACCTCGATGACGACGCAGGGCGCCGCCAGCCAGGTCTCCGCCTCCTTGGCGCCCTCCTCCGGCCCCAGGTACCGTTGAGCGATCCGATGGGCCATCTCCCGCACGCCCTCTTCGCTGATGGACGCCTTCCCCCAGACCACCACCGCCTTGTAGGGCGCCGTGCGGTCATCAATGCACAGGCTCGCGCGGCTGCCCTGCCGGATGTGTCTTGCCTTGGCTGCGCCGCTGCCGCTGATGAGGTAGAACCTGCCGCCGGCGTACTCGTACCATACCGGCACGACATGCGGGGTTCCATCAGCGCCTACAGTGCCCAGAGCGGCCACCCGCGCTTCCCTGAGAAAGGACTCTCGCTGGGCTTCCGATAGCGGCATTCAGATGGCTCCAGTCGGGCAAGGGCGATTATAGCATGGCCCTGGCGGCATCGGCCGCTGTTCACAGTCGCCCGCTGTCGAACAGGTCCACACCACGAGTAGATTCGCGAACAGCGGACTTCGCCGCTCCGGCTACGTCCCCTTGAACCGCCGCTACCCCATCTCGATGTCCTCGATGAGTTCGACGATGATGCCGCCGCAGCGACGGGTATCCAGGTAGGCATAGAACCGTCCGAGCGGGCCCGTCTGGAGCACCTCGAACCCCATGGCCTTCGCCTGCTCCAGCTTGGCCTGGAAATCCTTCACCTTGAAGCCCAAGTGGTGCAGGCCCTCCCCGTGTTCGCGCAGGAACTCGAGGTGCATGCTATCGCCCTCGATAATGTTGATGAACTCGATCTCGACCTGGCCCAGGGTGGTGAAGCCCAGCCGGGCCTTGATACGTTTCTCCTTGCCGCGGTCCCAGACATTGGGCGCCTCCGCCTCCTGGATCCGGAACGGACCCAGTCCAAAGGTGGACTGGTAGAAGGCTATCGCGCGGTCCAGGTCCTCCACCACCACGCCGATCTGGCTCACGTCGGGCAATTTGAGCTGTTGCTTCACGTCGTCAGGGTTCATGGCCAACACGCTCCTACTTGCGGCCTTCACCGGCTGAGAAGAGCCACCGCCGCCAGGGCGAAGAAGATGCCCAGAATGTGGACGCCGTTCAACTGCTCCTTGAGGAACAGGACCGAGAGAATGACCGTGAGCGCCGGGTACAGGGAGGTCATGGGCACAGCCAGCGAGGCGCGCTCTCGCGCCAGCAGCAGATAGAAGCAGACGGTGCCTAGAGCCGCACCAACGCCGCCGAGCGCAGCGTAGGTTATGCCGGCGGCATGCATCTCTAGCGGAACAAGGTGGCCGGCGGCGCCCAGATATATGAGGATGATCGCGGGGACAACGATGAGACTGCCCCACACCATCACCTGCTGGTCGATCCGGTCGATGGCTAGCTTGCTGAAGACTCCCCATGTCCCCCAGGCGACAATGGCGGCGGCGGCCAGCCCCACAACGTCAGCACGCATCTCCATACCCCCTACTGTGACAGGTTGGCGGCTGCCCGGTCCCATCGGGCAGGGCCCTTCGACGCTCAACCCAGAGCACCGGCGTCGGTTGTCTCCCTCCGGCGGCAGGATAGACCACTCACGCGTTGGGCACCAGGGTCAGTGATTGACGGGCGTCAGGTGTGGGGACGGCAGCCACTGCGGCGTCCGCCGACCTCGTCCTGGACGGCAAGGCGGCCCCGATCAAGCCCGACTTAACGTCACGGCTGGGAAGACAGCCGCCAGGCCAGCCCACAGAGCCGGAGGGGGCGCTGCGCGCCCCCTCCAGACTTGGCAATCGATCGCCAGGAAACCAGCTTACTCCTTCGGCGGCTGGAGCGGCCACTCGTTCACCAGGTTCGCCGTCACCGGCTTGCGCACGAGCTGCGAGACCAGGTCCACCGTCCAGGGCTTGTCCGTCTCCACAGCGGCTACGATCTCCGGCTCGGAGTACAGCCCGATGTAGCCGGCGCGGACCAGGAACGTGCGGCCGTTGATGTTCGCCGCCTCATCGCTGCACAGCCAGGCCACGAAGGGGCCGATCTCCTCCGGCGTCTGCTTCTCCAGCTCGGCAAGCATCGCCAAACCCGCCTCGCCGGCCCGCGCAGCCCGCTGGCGCATGTCGTCGCTCAGGGTGAGGCGGGTGGCGGCCATGGGACGGATGGCGTTGACGCGCACGCCGAAGCGGCCCATCTCCCGCGCCACCGTGCGCGTCATGCCAACGATGCCCTCTTTCGCCGCGGCGTAGTTGGTCTGGCCGACGTTCCCCAGCCCCGACGTGGAGGAGGTGTTGACGATGACTCCCGGCTGGCGGGCCTGCCGGAAGTACGTGCAGGCGTGCCTCATCAGGTTGAAGTGCCCCTTGACGTGGACGGCGAGGACAGCGTCGAACTCCTCTTCGGCCATGTTGAAGATCATGCGGTCGCGGAGGATGCCGGCGTTGTTGACGACGATGTCCAGCTTGCCGAAGTTGTCCAGAGCCTGCTTGACGAGCTTCTCGCCGGTGGCGTACTCGACGATACTGTCGTAGTTCGCCATGGCCTGGCCGCCCATCTTCTTGATCTCGTTCGCCACGTCGTCAGCAGGGCCACTCATCGCCCCCGATCCGTCGACCCCGCCGCCGACGTCGTTGATGATGACGATGGCACCCTCGGAGGCGAGGGCCAGCGCTTCGCCGCGTCCGATGCCTCGTCCCGCCCCGGTAACGATGGCTACGCGGCCCTTCAGTCTATCTGCCACGGTATGAGACCTCCTTCTTGCGTTTATGCTTCGCGGTCATAGACACCCACCAGACTCTAGTCAATCAAGGCCGATGGCGCAACAGCCAAATGGACCCCCTTCGCCCTGGCGAGGGCGGCGCGCGAGCACGGGCGCTATTGAACGGACGCGGCTCTTTGCCGGGGGCGGGCTGGTCTCCCGACCAGCCTGGGGCGCTCAGTTCTGCCTAAGCGCCGACGGCGGTACCATAGGGCTCGGCCGATCACCGCCTCGGGGAAGGCAGGGAGGAAAGAGAATGCCGATCGCGGAGTTTCCCAAGGGGTTCGTCTGGGGCTGCGCCACCTCCTCGTACCAGATCGAGGGCGCCTGGAACGAGGACGGGAAGGGCGAGTCTATCTGGGACCGCTTCTGTCACACGCCGGGCCGCATCAAGGACGGCGACACCGGCGACGTGGCCTGCGACCACTACCATCGCTATCGGGAGGACGTGGCCCTCATGAAGGAGCTGGGCCTGAAGAGCTACCGCTTCAGCATCTCCTGGCCCCGCATCTTCCCCCAGGGCAAAGGACAGGGGAACCAGAAGGGCCTCGACTTCTACAGCCGGCTGGTCGACGAGCTGCTGGCGGCCGGCATCGCCCCTCTGCCGACGCTGTACCACTGGGACCTGCCCCAGACCCTGCAGGACGAGGGAGGCTGGGAGAACCGCGACACCGCCCAGCACTTCGCCGACTACTGCGCCGCCGTCGTGGAGCATCTGGGCGATCGCGTCAAGACCTGGCTCATCTTCAACGAGCCCTGGGTCTTCACCGTGCTGGGCCACATGTGGGGCATCCACCCGCCCGGCATCCGTGAGCCCTCGATAGCGGTGCGGACCACCCACATCGCCAACCTGGCCCAGGGGCTGGCCGTTCGCGCCGTGCGTGCTACGGGCAAGGTGGAGGCCGTGGGCAGCGCCTTCAACATGAGTGGCATCTACCCCGCCACCGACGGCGAGGAGGATCGCGCCGCCGCCGAGCGCCTGCACGGCTTCGGCAACGTCTGGTTCCTGGAGACCGCCCAGAACGGCCGTTACCCCGATGCCTACGTCGCGGGCAGCCCCTTGGAGCGGCTGGGCGTGCAGCCCGGCGACATGGAGATCGTCAAGGCGCCCCTGGACTTCATAGGCATTAACCTTTACACCCGCAACGTGGTCGCCCACGACCCGGAAGACGTTAACCTGGGCGCCCGCATAATTCACCCGCCTGACGCGGAACGGACAGAGATGGGCTGGGAGGCATACCCGGAGGCCATACACCAAGCCATCATGCGAATCTGGAACGACTACCGACGGCCCATCTACGTCACGGAGAACGGCTGCTCCTACAGCGACGGCCCCGATGAGAAGGGCGTCGTGAATGACGACCGGCGGGTCAGATACTACCGGAACTACATCGCCCAGGTGGGACGGGCCATTCAGGACGGCGCCGACGTGCGCGGCTACTACGCCTGGACCCTCATGGACAACTTCGAGTGGACCTTTGGCTACAGCCAGCGCTTCGGGCTCGTGTACGTGGACTATCCCACCCAGCGTCGCATCATCAAGAAGAGCGGCCGCTGGTACCGGGACGTCATCGCTGCCAACCGTGTGGAGTACTAGCTGGGGCGTGAGGTGTTGCGGCTTGAGGCGGCCAGGCGAGCCGCCGGGACGGACCGGCAGCGGCGGGCATTCCCACCGGCCGACTTCGCTGACAGGTCCTCAATCATGCCCTTGATTAGCGCGCCGTAGTGCGTTAGCATGATCCAGGCACATCGTTGAGCCCCACTGCCGAGCTCCCGCAAGGAGGCGCGGGAGGCGGGGGACCCAGCACTGAAGGGGTTAATCCCGGGCAACCGGGAAGGGTAGCCTTTCGCCCTAACCCGTCAGCTAACCCCGCAGGCTAAGGAAAGGTCGAGTCCGACTAAGGAGCGACCTTTTTGCGTGTGGGCCGCCCCGGGGCGCGAGGCGCGGGCTCGTTCTTGGCCCGCAAGCCTGACGCCTCATTGAAACCGCTCCCAACTACTGCGACCTATCTGGCACCGTGGGAACCCCAGCCTTCCGGGCGGGCTCCCCACTCGGGCAATGGCTCCCGAGCGGGCGTCGAGGTCCTGGAGGCGCCCAGACCTGTCACCCGTCGGAATGGATCATCTGCCCCCGGGTTCATCGTCCCTACCAGGGTGCCGGCACTCACGGCGGAAGAGGCGATCCTACATCCACCGGCGCCGTACAGCCCAGGCGCGCCGCCAGCCACCCTCCCCCATCCCCTGCCAGAGTCGCTGTCGACCTACGTGCCGACCTCGCGCCTGGACCGCTGGCTACAGCGGGCCCTGCAGGCCCTTCCCCTGGTCGCTGCCCTTCTCCTTATCAGCTCGCTGGGCTGGGGAGCGCTGTGGCTGCCCTTGCCGCTCACCGTGTTGCTACTGGGATTCGACTGCTACTGGGTGTGGCGCTCCTATAACACAGCCTTTCACTGCATCAAGGGCTACCGGCTCCTCCGCCGCGAAGCGAGGACAGACTGGCGGGCCCGTTATGAGGATGCGCGGGCCCGGGGCAAGACCTACCTTCGCTGGGAAGACATCCGTCACGTAGTGGTCATCCCCACTTACAAAGAGAGCGTCGCCAAACTGGCCGCCACCCTCTCCAAGCTGGCGGAGTCAGACGTGGCCCGGGAACAGCTCTTTGTTGTCCTGGCGATGGAGGAAGCGGAGCCGGGCTGCCGGAGGAAGGCGCTTCGGCTCCACAAGGAGTTCGGCGACAGCTTTGCCGGCATGTTCGCCACCTTCCACCCGGGCAACATCCCGGGCGAGGTGCGCGGCAAGTCCTCCAACGAGTCCTGGGCCGCTCGCCACATCGAGCGCCGCCTCGTGGAGGAGATGGGCCACGATATCGACCGCCTGACCATCACCAGTTGCGACGCCGATACCCTCTTCCATCCGCACTACTTCAGTTGCCTGGCCTACAAGTTCGCCACCCACCCGCAGCGCTACCGCCGCTTCTGGCAGGGGCCGGTCCTCCTGTACAACAACATATGGGATGTCCCCGCCCCCCTGCGCATCCCCAACGGCCTGGGCGGATTGAACCACCTCAACCGGCTGGCGCGCAAGCACCGGGTGCTCTTCCCCCAATCCACCTACAGTCTCAGCTTCCGAATGGCCCGCGAGGTCGGCTACTGGGACGTGGATGTGGTGCCTGAGGACTGGCACATGTTCCTCAAGTGCTTCTTCAACCTCGGCGGCGAGGTGGACGTAGAGCCCATCTTCCTGCCGGTGGGCAACGACGGCGTGCGCAGCGAAAGCTACCTGAAGACGTTCTACGCTCACTACCAGCAGGCGCGCCGCCACGCCTGGGGCGCCTCAGACATCCCATACGCCATAAGGCACTTCTTCGCTCATCCTGAGATCCCCTTCCTGCGCCGCCTCCGCCGCACCTGGAGCCTCTTCGAGAACCACGTCCTCTGGTCCAGTCAGTGGTTCCTCATCACCACCGGTCGATTGGCGCCGTGGCTGGTCTTCTACTTCTTCGGGGTCAAAACCATGCCGGCCTGGTTCGTGTTCGCCTCCACCAAGATTCTCTTTACTTGCTCCGTGCCCCTGATCGCGATGGTAGTCATGGATGGCGTCATCATGCGGCCCCGCCGTCCGCCCACCTTCCCAGCGTGGCTCTTCCCGATCCAGTACGCCCAGTGGTTCTTCATGGCTGCCATCACGTTCCTCTTCGGGGCCCTGCCGGCCCTGGACGCGCAGATCCGCCTCGCCCTGGGAAAGCGGCTGGAGTACAAGGTCACCGAGAAAGCGTAAGTGGATGGACAGGGGAGCCTGTCAACGCCCGCCTACCCGCCGGCGGGTGTCATCTCCCGGCGTTCCCGTCGCGTGAGGTGACCGTCGCGCATCTCCAGGATCACGTCGGCTAGGGCAGCCATCCTCACGTCATGGCTCACCATGAGCCCCAGCTTGTCGCGGGCCTTCACCTCGGCCATGAGGGATCGGACGACGCGCTCTCCCTGCTCAGAATCCAGGTTGGCCGTGGGCTCGTCGACGAGAACCAAGAGAGGGTCCCGCATAAGGGCGCGGCCGATGGCAACGCGCTGACGCTCGCCGCCCGACAACTCAGTCGCGAGGGCATTGGCGCGGGACGTAAGCCCAAGTTCCTCGAGCAGCCGACCCGCCCGGTCGGCGGCCGCACGGCGGCGTCCTGAGCCGATCTCGTTCATGATGAGCAGGTTCTCACGGGCCGTCAGGAACGGGATGAGATTGTTCGTCTGAAAGACGAAGCCGACCGCGTCACGGCGGTACGCCGCCCGCTCGGCAGAGGAGAGGCGGGTGATCTCCCGGTCATTGACCCTGATGCCGCCACTCGACGGCGTGAGCAGCCCGCCGATCATGGCCAGCAGCGTCGTCTTGCCGGAACCCGAAGGACCTACGATAGCGATGAAGTCGCCGGGCTGCGTTGCAAAGCTCACATCGCGCACGGCATGCACCGCCAGCGCACCGCTGCCGTACGTTTTGTTGAGGGCCGTCACTGCCAGCGTTGCGCTCATCCTACTGCTGCTGACCGAGTGCGATGATGGGGTCGACGCGGGCCAACTGGCGAACGGAGAACAGCGCCCCGATGATCCCGGTCGCCACGAGCAAGAGCGATGTCACAACAAAGGTGTCTCCCGTAAACGCGATGGGCACTGTCCTTGGAAGCCGCTCCAGCGCCGCGCCCGTCGCGTAGGCAAGGGGCACGGAGACGGCTACACCGAGCACCGTCACCGTCAGCACCTGCATGAGCAACTGGCGGAAGATGTAGGCGCTGCCGGCGCCGAGGGCCTTGAGCAGCCCGATCTGCGCCACCTTCTGCATGGTGAGCACGTAGAAGAAGATGCCGATGACGAGGCCACCGATAAGGAAGCCGAAGGCCCTCAGCGCGTTCACCGTCGCTTGCTGGCCTTGCACGCCCTCGATGTTGGCGAACGCCGTACCCTTAGAGACGACCTCGTAACTGTCCGTCGCCCTGCCGACCAGGTCCCGGCCTTTCAGCAAAGCAATGCTGGCCGCAGGCAGACTGGGATCGGCGGAGCCGTACTTCACCTCTCGCCAGCTATCGAGGAGCACGTAGACCACCGGTTGAAAGAAGAAGTAGCCCTCATCGACCTCGCCGACGATGGTGAATTCGAAGTCTTCGAGCCGCGACGGCACCACGACCCGATCGCCGACGGAGAGGCCCGAGGCCTTTAAGAAGGCGGCGTCGGCCAGCAGCCCGCGCTGGTCCTCAGGGGTGAGCGTCCTGCCCCCTGTGACCTGCGGCTCGGCGAGGGAGCCGGGCTCATAGCCGAGGAGGGCGGCGGGCGTGATGTCGCTCTTGGAATCCCGGGTGTTCACGCCGACGTATCCCAGCGGCGCCGACCCTGACACACCATCGAGCCGGCTGAGCTCGTCGATTGTCTCGGCGGACAGCTCCGAGCGGATGACGCTCAAATCACTGCTCTTCGCATAGGCGAGGGCATCCGCATCCAGTTTTCGCAGGGCGCTTCCTGCCTGCTCATTCAGGCCGATGCCGAGGCCGTTGATCATGAGCACGAGGTAGGAGATGAGCGCCACCACAAGGGCGATCAGCGCAAACTGGAACTTGCGCCGCTGGATCTCTTTCAGCCCCATCGTGAAGGCTCCTGCCCTGGAAACGCCGGAAGCGTGCGCGATGAGCCCGCTTGCTTCACAAGGATCCCCCTACAGCCGCTAGGATAGTCTACATCAAGTCCAGCTTCGCCGCAGTCGGCAGGCGAACCGCGGTGGCGGCCTCAGAGCGGCGCCAGCCGCCTCCGGCCGCCATCACAGCTCCCCCCAGGTCAGCACCCAGCCTCAGCCTGGCCGCCTCCTGCCGCCAGTGGCGGGCCGGCAGGCCGCGCTCCGTACAGGGTTTCGCGCCCCCAGATAGGGGGAAACACCTATGTCGCGCGGCCTACCTCCACCGAACATCTACCTGAGCAGGAGGACGTATGGCGAAAGCAACGGAGGCTATCGCCAGGCTCCCCGCCACGGGGCCCGAATCGCCTTCTTTTCAGGAAAGCGAGCGCGATGCGGGCCTCTTCGATGTCTCCATCGTAATACCCTGCCTCGATGAAGAGGATTCGATAGGCGTCTGCGTGAGCAAGGCCCGTCGCTGGCTTCAGCGCTCAGGGCTCAGCGGGGAGGTCATCGTCGTCGACAACGGCTCCCAGGACGGCTCGGTCCGCCGGGCCGCGCGAGCGGGGGCGAGAGTGGTTCGCGAGGCGCGCCGCGGCTATGGCAGCGCGTTGCTGCGAGGCATCGCCGAGTCGCGTAGCCGCTACGTCGTCATGGGCGACGGCGACGACACCTACGACTACTCGAATCTGGACCCCTTCATCAGCGCCCTAGACAACGGCGCCGACATCGTGGTCGGCAACCGCTACAAGGGGGGGATCGTCCCCGGCGCCATGACCTGGAGCCACCGGCGCCTAGGCACGCCCATCATCACCCTCCTGCTTCGCCTTTGCAGCGGCGCCCGGCTCGGCGACAGCCAGTGCGGCCTCCGGGCCTTCACGCGGGTCGCCTTCGAGCGGCTGGAGGTGCATACGCCGGGCATGGAGTTTGCCTCGGAGATGATCCTCAAGGCATCCCGAAAGGGCCTGCGCCTGGCAGAGGTCCCCATACCATACTATCCGCGCGTCGGCGAAGCGAAGCTGAGGACGTTTCGGGACGGCTGGCGCCACCTGCGCTTCCTGCTGCTGACCACCCCCCACTTCCTGTACACGGTTCCCGGCGTCCTGCTCACACTCGCGGGGGCGCTCGTCTTGGCGCTGGGTCTGGCCTCCTCCCGGGGCATCGTTATCGGTACTCTGGAGTGGCAGCCGGTGTTTGCCGGCTCCATCCTGCTGGTCCTGGGGATCAACGCCCTCCTGTTCAGCGGCGTGGCCCACCTCTACACCACCTCGATCGGCGTTACCCAGCCCGACCTCGTCCACGCGCTGGCGAGCCGTGCGCTGCGCTTCGAGGTGGTCATGGTTGGCGCGGCCGCTCTCGTCGCCGTTGGCATCGGCCTCGACATCTTCCTGCTGGCGGAGGACGTGTCCGCCGCCGCCGTCCCCAACAGACTGGGGCTCGCTGCCGTCGCCCAGGCGGTCATCCTGAGCGCAGGCAATCTCGGGCTGGCCGGCTTTCTAGCCAGCCTGCTGAACGGCTCGAAGTAGGCACCGCCCGGGCAGCCGGGCCTGATGGAGCGGAAGGAACCACCCGGAGGGCATGGACGCCACAACGCCGAAGCCCCTGAAGATCGACGTGTTCACCGACTACTTCCCGCCCCACCTTGGAGGCGGTGTAGAGCGTGTCGTCGATGAGGTCTGCCATCGCCTCGCCCGACAGGGACACACTCTGCGGGTGTTCACCTTCAACACCGACCGGGCGCCCGCCTGCGAGGTGGTGGACGGCGTTCGCATCTACCGCGCCCCTGCCATTCAACTGACCCGCTTCACCCGCATGCAGGCCTCCCTCTCGCCCGGGCTCCTGCCCCTGGCCTGGCGGCTGGCCCGCTCTCATCCGCCCGACATCCTCCACGCTCACAACCTGTTCTTCTCTTCCGCCGCGGCCGCCGTCCTCCTCCGACACCTCCTGAAGAGGCCCCTGGTGACCACCCTGCACCTCGGATCCCTGCGACAGCTCGGCGGGCCTTCGCTGCTTCTCGCCTCGACCTATGAACGAACCCTGGGACGGGCCATCGTCCGCAGCAGCGACCGCCTCATCGCCGTGAGCAACGCCGTCGCCGGGCACGCCGTTCATCTGGGCGCCCGACCGGAGGCGGTGCGGGTCATCGCCAACGGCGTTGACGTGCAGCAGTTCCGCCCTGGCGCGGGACGGGAGAACGGCACCTTCAGGGTCGCCTGCGTCGGCCGTCTCATCTTCAACAAGGGCCCGCAATACCTGGTGGAGGCCGCGCCCGATGTCCTGCGCGCACACCCGGAGGCGGAGTTCGTCTTTGTCGGCGACGGGCCCCTGCGGCCTCATCTGGAAGAGCGGGCGCGGCAGCTCGGGGTCAGCCACCGGCTGACGTTCCTGGGGACCCGGCACGATGTGGCCGACATCCTGCGAACCTGTGACATGCTCGCGCGCCCCTCCCTGCTGGAAGGGATGCCCCTGACGGTCCTGGAGGCGATGGCCTGCGGACTGCCCGTGGTGGCAACGCCGGTCTCCGGCACAGCGGAGCTGGTGCACCACGGCGAGAACGGCCTTTTCGTGCGGCCGGCCGACCCGGCCTCGCTGGCGCGGGCCATCCTCCGCTTGATGGAGGACGAATCTATGCGCGAGGCGCAAGGCAGGAGCGCGCGCCGCTTCGTGGAGCGCGGCTACGGTTGGGACGCTGTCGCCGCGAAGACTCTGGCCGTGTACAGGGAGCTTCTGCCGACGGCGACAGAGGAGCCGGCAGCAGCAGAGAAACTGGCCAGAGCAGCTTAGGAGAGACCCAGCATGACTGAGCCAAGGAAACCTCTCACCGTTGGAGTGATTGGAGCGGGCTGGGTGGCAACCGCCCGCCATATCCCGTCCTTCCAGCGCGACGGCCGCGTCCGCGTGGAAGCTTTGCTGGACCCAGCCCCCGAGAGGGCCCGCGAGGTCGCTCAGCGCTGCCACATACCTCATACGTATGGCCAGCTATCGGACTTCCTGGCCCACGGCCTGGACGTGGTGGCGATCTGCACACCGCCCTGGACGCACGCCCCTCTGGCCATCGAGGCGCTGCGCCGCGGCTGCCACGTCCTGGTGGAGAAGCCCATGGCCATGTCCGCCGAGGAGGCCTCGCAGATGGTGGAGGCGGCAAGAGAGGCCGGCGTCAACCTCTGCATCGCCCACAACTTCCTCTTCTCGCGCTCCATGCGCAGGGCGCTGCTCCTTCTGGAGCGCGGCGAGGTGGGAGAGGTGCAGCACGCGATCGCCCTTCAGCTCAGCAGCCCGCAGAGGCGGCTGCCAAGCTGGTACCCGGACCTACCCGGCGGCCTCTTCTTCGACGAGTCGCCGCACATGATCTACCTCCTGCGCCGCTTCCTGGGCGACCTGTCCGTGCAGCAGGCCTGGGGCCAGGCAGCCCCGCCGGGCGTCGCCCAGACGCTGGACCGGGTGGAAGCCCGGCTCCGGGGCACCCGAGGCAGCGCCGCCCTCAGCATGTCCTTCCGCTCCCCCGTCTCCGAGTGGCTTCTGGCGGTGGTCGGTGAGCGGCGGGTCCTGGTGCTGGACATCTTCCGGGACATCCTGGTGGTCCAGCGCCCCGACGGCGCCCACGGCACCGGCGACGTGTTGAGGAGCTCCCTCAGGGCCTTCTGGCAGGGGCTGGCGGGCTTCGTGACCTCCGGCGCTCTCTTCTCGACGGGGCGGCTGTTCTACGGCCACGAGACGCTGGTTCGCCGCTTCGTCGACAGCATCATTGACGGCAGCCCCCTGCCGGTGCCGCCGGAAGAGGGCCTGGCTGTGGTGCAGACCATGCAATCGATCCTGGAGCAGGCCAGTCCGTCTAACGGACGGACGCCGGCTCCTGATGATGCGCAAGGGGTCAGCTTGAAGGTTGTCAGCAGGATATGAGCCGGAGATCAAGGAAGAAAGGGCGGTCTGCCATTCCCAACGGGCACCGCCCGCCGCCAGAGCCGCCGCGACGGCGGTGGACGGCGTACCTGAGCCCGAGCCGCTACGGGCTGCTCGCCGTGCTGGTGGGAGTCGCCGCCTATCGCTTCATCGTGCTTGCCGACGAGGCAGCACCGCCCGGCGCCGATCCGGGCAACTGGCTGGCCTTCACCCACGAGCTCTTCGGCAGCCCCGTCAAGGCGGCCGCATCCGTCTATTTCCCCGTGGTCCCGGTCCTCTTGAAGGCCCTGCTGACCTTCCTGCCGGCGCTCGTGGCGACCAAGGTCCTCGGCGTCGCAGTATCGGTCATCATGGGGATACCGTTCTACCTCATCCTGCGCCGGGGCTGTTCACCCCTCTTCTCCGCCGCTCTCACCCTGGCCTTCCTCCTCACAGGTTACCAGGAGGAGGTGTTCATCTTCGGTGGCTACCCTCAGCTCCTGGCCACGACCTTCCTGCTCCTGACGGTGTACTGGCTCATGGACGGCCTCATCTCCGGCGGGCGGCGGCCGCTCCTTCTGGCCGCAGCCAGCACCGCTCTGGTGGCCGGCACTCACCACTTCACACTGGTGGTCATGGCACCGACGCTCTTGGTCCTGGGGGTGGCGCTGTTCATTCAGGAGCGCCCAGGCATACGACCGCTCCTCCGCAACGCCGGGGTCTGGGCGCTGGGCGCGGCCGTCTTCACCCTTCCCTTCCTGCCCTGGTACGTCGATTTCCTCGCACTTATGGAAGGCAACCCAACCAACCCGGGCAACTTCAGTGTGCTGGACATGGGCAGCGTTACGTCCTACGTGTTCCTCGAAAACCGCCCACTGTGGCTGGCCCTGCTCGTCATAGCCGGCGCCCTGACGCTAATGCCCTTCTTCGGCGAGAAGGCCGGCAGGATCAGGCCGGCCGCCCTGGCCATCCTGGCCGGCCCGTTCCTCGGCTTCGTCCTCACCAGCGAAGTACGCACCTTCCAGCTCATCGAGGCCGGGGTCGTGCTGTCGCTGGCCCTGCCGGTGGCCGCCGTCGAGCAACACCTCAGCGGGACTCGGGTGAGAGTGACCGTCCAGCAGGTGGAGCGCCTCTCCCTGGGCCTGGCAGTGGCCGCTCTCCTTACCGTCATAGCCAGTTCCGGCCACGATCGTCTCACGAACCAAAGGGCCGTGTACCAGATAGTGGACGGTCCGGCCCTGGAAGCCCTGGACTGGCTGCGCGAGCGAACCCCGCCCGGCGCCCGCGTCGTCGCCAACGAGTCGATTGGCAGGGTGTCCTACGCCTGGTGGGTAGAGGGGTACGCCGAGCGCCCCACCTACAGCCTCATAGAGCCCGACTACCTCTCCTTCACCGAAGAAAAGGAGCAATCCAACCTGGCGAGTCGATTGCTGGACGAGGAGACGCCGCCGTCCGAGGTGGAAGACATCCTCCAGCAGACCGGGATTGAGTACATCTTTCTCGACAAACGGACCGGCGGAGTATTCAAGCCCCTGCTGTCGAAGAGCACGTTCTACCTGTCCTTGGAGAACGAGGAGTTCGCCATCCTCCGTCACCCCCAGGCGGAAGCGCGAACGAAGCCATGAGCCCGTCCCCGCGCGGCGCGGCCGCCCTTCATGTTGACGTGACCTCCCTGCCGAGCGAGCCGATCCAGGCCGAAATCACGTCTGGCGCGCCACCCGCCGCCGCAGGGCGCAGAGTCACCTGGGGCCGGGCGCTCCTCCTCTCCCTGCTGGCCGCCTTCGCCGTGCCGATGGGCCTCGGCCTCTATGCCGATTTCGGAGACGTCTCCGCGACCCTCGCCGGCTTCCAGTGGAACCTGATGCCGGCGCTGCTTGGCCTGACGGCGCTCAACTACCTGGTGCGCTACTTACGCTGGCGGAGGCTGGTGCAGCTCGCCAGCGGCCAGACCCCAGGCCTATGGCAGGACCTGCTGGTCTTCTTCGCGGGCACCGCTATGATCCTGACGCCTGCGCGGGTGGGCGAATGGGTGAAGAGCTACTACGCGCGCCAGCTATACGGCGCCCCGGTAGCGCGCACGGCTCCCATACCCCTGGTGGAGCGGATCACCGATACCCTCGTCATGCTTCTGCTGGCCACCACCGGCCTTGTCCTGTTCGACTGGGATAGAGCTGTTTTCGTGGCTGTCGGCGTGATGGCCGTGGTGGCCATCATGGCGCTTCGACACCGGGGGCTGGCTTCGCTACTCTTCCGGGGCGCGGCACGGTTCCCGCCCGCTCGCCGTCTCCTACCCCCCATGGAGGACTTCCACGAAAGCTCGCGCCTTCTCCTCTCGCCGGCGGGGCTATCCTGGGCTCTCAGTCTTGGGCTGGTGGCCTGGTCGCTGGAGTGTCTGACGTTCTTCCTGGTGCTCGTGGGCCTCGGCAGGCCCATGACCTGGGAGCTGCTCATCCAGGCCGGCTTCATCTTCCCTGTCGCGTCGCTTGCCGGGAGCCTCTCCCTGCTACCAGGAGGGCTGGGAGTAACAGAAGGCAGCATCACGGGCATGACCCAGGCGATCGTTGGTGCGCCGCGAAGCCTGGCTGCTGCCTCCGCACTCCTGGTCCGGGCCCTGATCCTGGGCTTCGGCTTCACGCTGGGGCTGGCTGCGCTGGCGGCCCTCACCCGGACTACGGCCAACGCTCAGGGACACGGCCAGGCCTGGGGAGAGCAGCAGGGTCTCCTTATCACCGACCGCGGAAGATACCCTTGATCTGGTCCCAGACCGACTTCCGCCCCATGCCGGCGAGAAACTGATCCCAGGCCCTTTCGGCAGGGGCGGCGCGGGCCAGACCGCGGACGCGCTCCTCGACGACGTCGCGGACGCGCCCCTCCTCGCCGGCATCGAGCCAGAAACCGTGCTCGTCCTCGCAGGTGTCGATCTCCAGGTTGTAGGCGCGGTAGTTGAAGGCCGTCATCTGCTTGCCGCACTTGGGGCAGGCCAGTTCGCTGGGCCGGGGGGAGTAGACAATGGTGGCCCTTCGCTCCTCCTCGGAGGCGACGGTGGCCTCTAGCTGATCCAGCTCGTGGTGGTCCAGCCAGCGGCCGTTACAGGACGGACAGTGGTCCACCTCGATACCATGGTGCTGTTCGATCTGTAGCTCGACGTTGCATCGCGGACACAGCATGCTCCTCGCCCTCCTACGTCCCTTGCTGGCACAGGCCAGAAACCTCGGAACAAGAAGACGCCGAGGCCGTGGCTGCTGCCAAACCCCTGCGTTCCCTCAACCTGAGCCGCCTCAGACTTCCTCGATGGCAGGCGGGGCGCCTGCTTGCGTCTTCGTCAGCTCACGCAAATCCTGAAGCTCCCGCCAGGCGCCCCTGCCCATGCAGGCCGCGTCCGAGGTCAGCGTCACCATCTGGAAGCCCTGCTCGATGCAGCGGGCGGCGAAAGCGGGGCTCCCGGTGTGGATGCCGCCCACCACCCCGTGGCGCCGGGCCGAATCCAGGATGCGAGCCACGGCTGCCACGTGCGCCGGCTCGTCGCTGTCGGTCCGCGGCGGGAGGCCCAGGGCCAGGCTCAGGTCGGCGGGGCCGATGTAGCAGGCATCGACGCCGGGCACGCTCATGATGTCGTCCAGGTTCTCCAGCGCCTTCCTCGTCTCGATCATGACGATGCAGAGCACCTCGTCGTTGGCCCGGCTAGCGTAGTCCACTCCGGCATACACGGAGACGCGGGTAGGCCCAAAGCTGCGGATGCCCAGAGGCGGATAGCGGCAGGCGGCGACGGCAGCCTCGGCCTCGGCACGCGTATTGATGAGCGGCACCACTACCCCCCAGGCGCCGGCGTCCAGCATCTTCATGATGATCGAGGGTTCATTCCATGGCACCCGCGCCAGCGGGATAACGTCCGTGGTGGAGATGGCCTGGAGCATGGGGACGGCCTGGCTGTAGTCGATGACGCCGTGCTGCATGTCGATGCAGAGCCAGTCGAAGCCGATGTGGGCCATCACCTCGGCCGAGAAGCTGTCCGGTATGCTCAACCAGGCGCCCACGGTGGGCTTGCCTTGAGACCAGAGCCGTCTGACGGTGTTCTCGCGCATCGTGTTCCTCCTCTGCCCGCATGCTAGATCGATGGCTGTCTCGCGTCCAGCGGATGGCTCTGTCGTTCAGGGCGCCGGGCGGGCTGCGCTGCGACTTCGATTGGAGCCCTCTCACTCTTATGTCGTACAATCCTCCAGTACCTGCTGCCGTGCGAGCACGCCGGAGGACCGCTTGTCGCCACCATCACCGAGCGGGGCCCCAGTACCCCCGGACGTTGACCTTGACTACCGCATGGAGGACTTCGAGCCGGGCGCCGACACCGGACGCGACAGCCTCTTCTACCACCAGCGTACGGACCAGGCCGTCTTGGATGAGGTCGCGAGGCGGCCCGCAGGCCGGGTGCTGGACGTGGCCTGCGGGAGCGGCGCGCTGGCCGCTCGCCTGGGAGAGGCCGGCTGGGAGGCCTGGGGCCTGGAGGCCTCCGGCCACATGCTGGGCCTGGGCCGATGGCAGGGCTTCGACCAGCAGGCGGTCATGGTGCGCGGCATCGCCGAGGCCCTCCCCTTCCGCGATGGCTCGTTCGACCGCGTGCTCTGTAAGGGCTCCCTGGACCACTTCGCCGACCAGGCCGCCTTCATGGAGGAGGCGGCCCGCATCCTCCGGCCCGACGGCCGCCTGGTCATCGCCCTGGCGAACTTCGATGCCCTCTCCCGACGCCTGGGGCGCGGCATCCACGCCATCGAACGAGCTCTGGGTGCCCCAGGGCCCGCCGGCCGCCCCTACTGGGAGCCGCCGCCCACGCACACCGTGCGAGGAGACCTGGCCTACGTGCAGTCGCTGGGCGGCCGCCCCTTCGCCCTCGAGCGTTGCTACGGCGTCTCCCTTCTCCATCACTTCCACCCCTGGCGCCTGATAGTCAACCGGCTGCCCCCACGCCTGGGCTGGGCCGCCATGACCATGCTGGACGGCGTCGCCCGCCGCTGCCCGGCCGCGGGCGACATGATCGTGGCCGTCTGGGGGCCCCGCCGACCAGGGGCCAACACGTCGCGCCCGCCCGCGGAGGCCAGCCCCATTGACAGAAGGCGAGCCCCAGAATAGGGTTGTAGCGAACCAGCGGCGGAATCAGAGGTAGAAGAGCTATGGTTGGTATCCGTTCATTCGGGGCGTATATCCCCAAGTACCGCCTGGGCAAGGGGAGCGCCGGCTGGAGCTACCCCGCCGAGAAGGCAGTGGCCAACTTCGACGAGGACAGCATCACCATGGCCGTGGCGGCGGGCACCGATTGCCTGCGCGGCCACGACCGCTCCCAGGTCGACGGCGTGCTGTTCGCCACCACCACGCCGCCCTACCAGGAGAAGCAGGGCGCAGCCACCATAGCCGCCGCCCTGGACCTGCGCCGCGACATCTACAGCGCCGACATCACCAGCGTCCTGCGCGCCGGCACCACCGCCGTCCGCATGGCCATCGATGCCATCGAGGCGGGCAGAGCCCAGCAGGTGCTGGTGACGGCGGCCGACTGCCGGATGGCGGCCCCAGGGGACCCGCTTGAGCCCTCGATGGGCGATGGCGCCGCTGCCCTCCTTCTGTCGGCCGACAGCGTCATAGCCGAGATCGAGGGCAGCTACTCCCTCACCGACAGCATGCTCGACGTGTGGCGCTCCCAGGACGATCAGTTCGTGCGCTCCTGGGAAGACCGCTTCGTCATCGAGGGTGGCTATCAGCGGGTCATTCCCGAGGCGGTGAGCGCCTTCCTGTCGCAGCAAAAACTGACACCCCAGGACATCAACAAGGCCGTCTATCATTCGACGGACGCCCGTCGCCATGCCCAGCTCGGCGCCAAGATGGGGTTCCAGGAAGGGCAGGTGCAGGACCCCCTGTATGGGCGGGTCGGCAATGTCGGCGCCGCCTTCCCGCTTCTGCTGCTGGCGTCGGCGCTGGAGGAAGCCGGCCCCAAAGAGCGCATCCTGGTAGCCAGCTATGGCGACGGCTGCGACGTCCTCTCGCTTCGAACCTGCGACGGCGTCGCCGCCGCAGGGGACAACCGCCGCGGCGTCCGCAGCCACCTGGAGTCCAAGACCCTCCTCAAGAGCTACGATGAGTACAGCCGCTGGCGGTCGCTGCTGCCCACTGCGGCCGCCCGCCGTCCCCCGCCCGCGACGCCCTCCGTCACCGCCCTCTGGCGAGAGGCGGACCGGACCCTGCGGCTCCACGGCAGCCGCTGCCTGAGCTGCGGCTACATCCAGTACCCGCCGCAGCGCGTCTGCGTCCGCTGCCAGAGCAAGGACTCTTTCGAGGCCGTACGGCTGTCAGACCGGCTGGCGGAGGTGTTCACCTACTCCATGGACTACGTGGCCGGCACCGTGGACGTGCCCCTCGTCATCACGATCATCAATTTCGACGGCGGCGGGCGCATGATGTGCATGATGACGGACCGCGAGATCGACGACATCAAGATCGGCATGCCCGTGGAGATGACCTTCCGCAAGTTGCACACGGTGGGAGGCATCCACAACTACTACTGGAAGTCCATGCCAGTGAGGGCCTAGAGGGAAGGTGCGAGATCATGGAGGGGATTAAGGATAGGGTCGCCATCGTCGGCATGGGGTGCACCAAGTTCGGGGAGCGCTGGGACGTAGATGGCCTGGACCTCCTGGTAGAGGCCTGCTACGAGGCCTACGAGGACGCCGGCGTTGGCCCCAGCGACATCCAGGCTGCCTGGCTGGGCACCGTCGGTAGCTTCAGCACCGGCCAGCCCCTGGCCCAAGCCCTCAAGCTCAACTACATACCCATCACCCGAGTCGAGAACGCCTGCGCCACCGCCACCGACGCCTTCCGCAACGCCTGCTACGCCGTGGCCGCTGGCATCTACGATGTTGCGCTGGCCGCCGGGGTGGAGAAGCTCAAGGACTCCGGCTTCACGGGCCTGGCCATGGCTCGGCCGCCCTCAACGGAGGTGGACCCGGCAGTACCGCCGCCGGCCCAGTTCGCCTTCGCCGCCACCCGCTACTTCCACCATTACGGCATCCCCTACGAGGAGGGGAAGCGCATCCTGGCGCAGATCGCCGTCAAGAACCACCACAACGGCTGCCTGCACCCCAAGGCCCACCTGCGACGGGAGATCACGGTGGAGCAGGCTCTCAAGGCGCCCATGATCGCCTGGCCCCTCGGCCTCTTCGACTGCTGCGGGGTCAGCGACGGCGCCGCTGCCGCCATTATCACCCGGCCGGACATCGCCCGGAGCATGGGTCGGGACTACATCCTGGTGAAGGGTCTGGGAGTCGCCGTGGGCGGAATGCAGGGCCTGCTGCTGGACGACTACGACTTCGTCCACTTCCCGGAGAACCTGGCCGCCGCCCAGCGCGCCTATGAGGAGTCCGGCATCCGCAACCCCCGGCAGGAGATAGACTTAGCCGAGGTGCACGACTGCTTTACCATCACCGAGCTCATCATCTATGAGGACTTGGGCTTCAGCCCCCGCGGCAAGGCACGCGAGGACGTGGAGGCCGGGTCTTTCACCCTGGGCGAGGGCGACCTGCCCGTGAACCCCGATGGCGGCCTCAAGTGCTTCGGCCATCCCATCGGGGCCAGCGGCCTGCGCATGATCTACGAGGTGTACAACCAGCTTCTGGGCCGGGCGGGGCCGCGCCAGCTCAAGAAGGCGGACATCGGCATCACGCATAACCTGGGTGGCCGCCCGGGCTCCTTCACGGCTTCGGTGGCCGTCTTTGGGCGTCCTAGCTAGCCCAGACAGAGGGGCAGCCCCGCCCAGAACCGCTGGGATGCTACGCCCGCCCCTGGATGGTCGATTGGCCCCGGCTGGACAGCAGTATGAAGCCGGGACGGGGAAAGAATACCCGCCGAGTATCCACTGAGGAAGGTGCTCTATGTCACCTGAGAAGCTCTACACGTTCGACCGCAGTGAAGCGCTGCTGGAACGCGCCAACCGCGTCGTCCCCGGTGGCATCTACGGTCACCAGAGCCCCCAATTGCTCAGCCCCGGGTCCTACCCGAACTTCCTGGCTCGGGGCAAGGGCTGCCGGATCTGGGATGTCGACGGTAACGAGTACATCGACTTCATGTGCTCGTACGGGCCCATCGTCCTCGGGCACCAGCACCCCCGAGTCGAGAAGGCGGTGCGCGCCCAGCTTGAACAGCTCGACTGTCCGAACATGCCCAGCGAGCGCTGGGTGGATCTGGCGGAGCTCCTGATCTCCATCACGCCGTGGGCTGGATGGGCCGTCTTCGGCAAGAACGGCTCTGACGCCACCAGTTGGTCCATCGCCGTCGCCCGCGCCCACACCGGCCGCAACAAGGTGATCATGGCCGAGGGCGCTTATCACGGCAGCCACCCCTGGTGCACGCCCAACCCCGCTGGCACCACCGACGGCGAGCGCATGGACACCCTTACCTTCGAGTACAACAATTCTGAGGACCTGCGGCGGGTAGCGAACGAGCACCGGGGGGAGGTCGCCGCCATCATCCTCTGCCCCTTCCGGCATGACGTCTTCCACAACGAGGAGATGCCAGCGCCGGGCTTCCACGACGGGGTGCGTTCCCTCTGCGACCGGGAGGGCATCGTGCTCGTCCTGGACGACGTCAGGGGTGGTTTCCGCCTCCACCTGGGCGGCTCCGGCGAGGTCGTGGGCCTCCAGCCGGACCTGACCTGCTACTCGAAGGCCATGGCCAACGGCTACGCAATCTCTGCCGTGCTCGGCCGCGAGGAGCTGCGCGAGTCGGCCCAACAGGTCTACTTCACCGGGTCCTTCTTCACCGCCGCCGTCTCCATGGCCGCCGCCGTCGCCACCATCAATGCCCTGCGCGATGAGGGCGGCATCGAGCAGATGGATGTGGCAGGGAAGCGCTTCCGGGAGGGCCTCTACCAGCAAGCGCGGTCGCTGGGGCTCCGCATCACCCAGTCGGGGCCGCCAGCAATCCCCTTCCTCACCTTCGACTACGACGACGGCTTCCAGCGCAGCCGCGTGTGGGCCGGCGAGTGCGCCCGCCGGGGCGTCTTCCTCGCCCCATTCCACAACTGGTTCCTCTGCGCCGCCCACGGCGAGGCCGACATCGACGAGGCGCTGGTGGCCACGGAGGGCGCCTTCAAGGTGGTGAAGGACAAGTTCGGGGGGTAGACAGGTAGCGGCGGGGACGCAGAGGGCGACGGACGCCATCCAGAGGCCCCACCGTCTAGCCGGGCGGCGGAAGCAACAGACGCGCGCCGGGGGAAGGTATGCCATGAGAGCCGTGGCCATGACCGGAGTGCGCCGGCTGGAGCTCATCGACGCGCCGGAGCCCGAGCCTCTGCCCGGCGACTTGAAGCTGCGTGTACGCTACTGCGGCATCTGCGGGAGCGACCTCCACGAGTACGAGCATGGGGCGGGCGGCCGCCTCGGCGGAGACCTCAGCCCCATTATGGGCCATGAGTGCACCGGGGAAGTCGTGGCGCTGGGTCGAGGGGTGAGCGGCTTCGAGGTCGGGGAGTTGGTAGTCGTTAATCCCGGTGGTCAGCCCTGCGGCCGGTGCGACCTCTGCCAGGCCGGTCAGGAAGAGCGCTGCACCATGACCATGGGTGTTGGCTACCACCGCCCGGGCGCCTACGCCGAGTACGTGTGCACGCGAGCGAACAGAGCCATTAAGATCGGTCTGGATGGCCTTCCGGACCAGACCGCCATGTCCGAGCCCTTCTCGGTGGCCCGGCATGGCATCAGCCAGGGAGGGGTACGGCCAGGCGAGAGCGTGCTCATCACGGGGGCTGGCCCCATCGGCGCACTGAGCGTCATAGCTGCGGGGCAAGCACAAGCAGGCATGGTCATCGTCTCCGAGCCGGCCCATCGCCGCAGAGAGCTGGCACGGGTGCTGGGCGCGAGGGTCCTCGACCCTGCCGAAGGGCCCATCCCTGACCAGGTCAGGGAGATTGCGGGCGCCGCGGGCGTGGATGTCGCGCTGGAGTGTGCGGGGGTGGCCCCTGCCATGGACGACTGCCTGACGAGCGTCCGCTACGGTGGACGCGTGGTGGTCCTGAGCCTGTTCGGGGAGCCGTACTCAATCAACCTGCTGGCGTTGATGGTCACGGAGAAGCATGTCATTGGCTCGTACGGCAGCGGAGCCGGTGGAATCGAGGAGGCGGCGGGCCTCATCGCATCGGGGGAGGTGGACATCGGGCCGCTCATCTCAGCGCGGATCGGCCTCGATGAGGTGCCTGCTACCTTCGCCGCGATGTCCGCTGACCGGAGCCTGCACAATAAGGTGCTGATCTGCCCGGACCTCTGAGCGGCAGGGCGAGGACAGAGTTCGCCACCATCTAGAGAAGGAGTTCGCGGTGAAGATCGACGGCGGCGAGATGCTCGTCAGGATGCTGGAACGGCATGACGTGCAGAACATCTTCGCCCTCCACGGTGGTCACATCGACCCCATCTTCCAGGCCTGCCACGACCACGGCATCCGCATCATCGACACGCGCCACGAGCAGGCCGCAGGGCACATGGCCGATGCCTGGGCCCGGCTCACCGGCCAGCCCGGCGTGGCCGTGGTGACGGCCGGCCCCGGCGTCACCGACGTCGTCACCGCCGTAGCCAACGCCCACATGGACGCGGTGCCCATGCTAGTGCTGGGTGGGCGCCATGGCCTCTCCGAGGAGGAGCTGATGCCCCTCCAAGAGCTGCACGGCGTGCCCCTCATGCAGTCCATCACCAAGTGGTCGCGCCTGGTGCAGGACCCACAGCGCATCCCAGAGTATGTGAGCACGGCCTTTCGCCACGCCACGGCCGGACGGCCGGGGCCGGTCTTCCTGGAGATTCCCGCTGACGTGCTGCGAGCTCAGGTGGAGGAAGAGGAGATACGTTTCCCGGAGGCCTGCCAGCCGGAAGCGGCGCCGACCCCACCACCGGAAGCCGTCGAAAAGACCCTGGCGATGCTATCGGCGGCCGAGCACCCCCTCATCATGGCTGGCCGCGGCGTCTGGTCCGCCCGCGCGACCGACGAGCTGCGGGAGTTCGCAGAGCTCACCAGCATCCCGGTCTGCGCGAACGGGATTACGCGCGGCGCGATGCCAGAGGATAGCCCGCTCGGCTTGGGAAGCTTTCAGGTAACGGGGGCCGCACAGGCCCTGGCCGGCCCACCCGACGTTGTGCTGATTCTGGGCGCAAGGCTCGGGATGTTCACGGGCCCCCGGGGCGCTACCATCCCCGCCGAGGCGAAGCTCATCCAGGTGGACATTGAGGGAGCAGAGATCGGGCGAGGGCGCGACATTGACGTTGGGATCGTGGCGGACTGCCGTGAGACCCTGCGCGCCCTCATCCGGGCAGCCCGGGGGCACACTTTCCCCCCACGCAACGAGTGGGTGGAGAGCCTCCGCCAGGCCCGATCCGCCATAGAGGGCATGTTTGCCGGCGCCTTGGAGCCGAACCAGCGCCCCATCCATCCCTACCGGCTGGCCCACGATGTCAGCGCCCTCATGGCCGATAGCGGGGTGCTGGCGGTTGACGGCGGCGAGACGTTTGTCTGGGCGGAGCTGGCCCGCTCGGCGCGAAGGCCGGGGCGGCACCTCGGCCACGGCTACCTGGGCTGCCTGGGGACAGGCATCCCATTCGGCCTGGCGGCCAAGCTGGCTTTCCCCAAGGAGCGCGTGCTGGTGCTGACCGGCGATGGCTCCGTCGGCCTCAACTTCAGCGAGTTCGACACGGCGGTGCGCCACAACCTGCCCATCGTCGTCGTCATCAACAACGACCAGGCGTGGGGCATGTCCAAGCACCAGCAGGTGGTGAGGCACGGCGAGAACCGCGTCGTGGGCACCGAGCTGGGCCCCACCCGCTACGAGAAGGCAGCCGAGGGGTTCGGAGTCTACGGCGAGTTCGTAGAGGACTCCTCAGAGGTCATACCGGCCATCGAGCGCGCCTTTGCCAGCGGCCGACCGGCCTGTGTGAACGTCATGACCAATCCCAACGCTATCTCGCCGTTGGTGCAGGCCGCCGGCCCTCGCGTGGAGCGGCCGTGGGCGGAGAGTGTCGCCCGCAGACAGGCGGCCGCCCGGTAAGCGCAGCGGCACCAGAGGACTTACAGGGAATCAGAGTGGGGAGCTGGTCGGGGCGTCTTCGCCGCCTCAGTCCTCGGCGGTAGCCTCCCGCAGCCCGTAGTACAGGACCCAGCTACCCGCGCCCACCAGGAGGATGATCACGGTAGCCGTCACGGGCCGCCACGGTATGAGCGGCCCCGTACCGCCATCGCCCGCCAATGGCAGGCTGGTTGCGCCGCCCTGAGAGGATGCTTGGCCCCGGACGGCTCCGGCCGGGTCGCTTTCCGGCGACGGCTCGACGGTTGTGCTGGCCAGGACCAGGGCCGGAGTAGCCGAGGGCGTACCCCAAGCCGCCGCACCGCCCTGTCCTGACGGCGTCGGGCTAGCGACCGCTGCCGCCGTGGAAGTAGGGGTGGCAGTGGCAGTGCCGGTGGACGCTGTCGTAGGGGTAGCGGTGGGCGTATAAGTGGGCGTCGGCGTGGGCGTGTCAGTGGCTGTCGCCGTCGGCGTGTTGGTGGGTGTACTGGTCGGCGTGTTCGTAGGCGTGTTGGTGGGCGTCTCGGTGGGCGTGTTGGTCGGCGTGTTCGTAGGCGTGTTGGTAGGGGTCTCGGTGGGCGTGCTGATTGGCGTCTCGGTAGGCGTGGGAGACTCGTCTGCGGCGCCCGCCTCTTGAGGGGAAACTGAGAACAGAGCCGCCGCCAAAGCCAGCGCCGCGACGATGGTCACGGCCAGCGGCCACACTCCTTGCGCTCTTCCAGGCACCTCTCCACTCCTCCTGTCGAAGGTGCGCGTCATTATCGGCAGGAAGGAGTACTTTCAATAGCCCCCTATTCCCCGAATCGTAGTCCGTTCGGGCGATAGGGTTATGCCTTCCACGTAACGCCCTGGGGAAGGTGCGCGTTCTACTGGTTGAGGGGAAGGTTGCAGTGCTCTCCCGAAAGCTGATGCCTGCGCTCCGCTTCCGCCGCCTGCCGGGACTTCCGGGGGGACGCCGGCGCCTGCTGCTGGCTCTCCTTGCCATAGAGCTGGCTCTCCTGGTGAGCCTGGCGCTAACGGTCCTCGTGAGAGCGAGAGGTGGGGGCGACGAGTTCGTGGCCCGCGAGACGCTCCTGGCCGGAGGCGACCTGCCTTCAGGATGGGTGCCGGTGGAGGCCGCCGCCTACCCCTACATGACCAACAGCCCCCTCATCCGCCTCATGCTGGAGGAGGAGACGGTTGCCGGGGCCTTCTCCGCCTATCGTGACCCCGAAGACTCCTCCACGGTCGCTACCTTCGTGGTCTTCCGGCCCGGCGAGCCGCTGGCGCTCCAGGCCGGAGACGACGACCGCACTCTGCAGACGGTGACGCCGCTGGTGGCGGAGCTGGAGCGCCTGGCCCGGCAGCGGCTGGGTGGCGCCCTCCCCGAAGTCTTCTTCACCGCCACCGACGAGCCCATCCCCGGATCCCTGCGGGGCCGGAGCCTGGCACCGCCGACAGGTGAAGGGGTCCAGTCGGACTTTGTCCTCTTCGCCACAGGCCCCGTCCTGGCCCTGGTGGTGGTAGAGAATCCCCGCGACACCGAGCCCTTCCAGCCGGTGGAAGAACTGGCCCGGATCGTCTACAGCCGGGTCCTGGAGCAACTGGACTAGTTGCCCCCCCCGCTGCCGCTCAGGCAGTTCCCCGATCCGGCTGGACCAATTCCCCTAGGATAGCCGCGAAATTCCCCTAGAAAGTGGCGCCTTATCCCTAATGTCTTTCTTTTGCCGGCCGAGAATTACTCAGGGCATACGCCTCGGGCCGTACTACCTACGGCCGACACCTGGTTACAAAGCAATCCCCAAGGAGAAGGGAGGGGCAGTAGATGAAGCGGTTTACCAGCGCGCTGCGCCGGGCCCACAGGGAAGAGCGAGGGATCACCGGTCTTGAGACCGCCATCATCCTCATCGCCTTCGTCGTGGTCGCTACCGTCTTCGCCTTCGTCGTGCTGACGGCAGGTATCTTCAGCTCCGAGCGGGGCAAGGAGACCGTCTTCGCCGGCCTGGCGAAGGCCCGCGGCACAATGGAGATCCGCGGCGGCATCGTCGCCACGGCGACGGGCTCACCTATGGCCGTGGACGACATCTTCTTCACCGCGGCCACCACGGCCAGTGGAGAGTCCATTCCCCTGGACCCGGCAGCCACCAACAACCGAACCGTCATCGCTTACCGCGACGCCACCACGGTGGACAACGACGTGACCTACACGGTCACTAACATCGTGGGGGACAGCGACACGCTGCTGGAGCCGGGCGAGCTGATACTCGTTAGCATCGACCGGGCCACGGGCATCGATGGCCCGCCCACCATGGACGCCAATACCCGCTTCACCCTGGAGGTCCAGACGCCGGTCGGCGCCGTGCTCGACATCACCCGGCAGCTACCGACGGAACTGGCTGCCGTGATGCAGCTCCACTAGAGGGGGCCCTGTGGAGGCGGCGCCCTGCCCCTTGTGCCGTACGTTCAAGCGGGGCGCCGCCCTAGGCACAAAAACGCGCAGCCCGCATGGCACGCAGCCCCTTGGCTGCGTGCTTGCGCGTGACGAGGCCTTCCCCTCAGCATTGCGTGCTGGCCTTGTGGCACCTAAGGCAGCCGAAGCCACCGGCCAGAGCCACCGGCACGCCGTGACCCACTAGATTCCTCCCTCGTCGCCAGCTACTCCTACCCTATAGCCGGTCGGCCGCCTCACCTCGCCAGCCCAGGACCCCAAAAGTAGGGTTCCCCCTAATAGTGCCCTCCCTCCTGTGGTCGAACATTCCTCAGGCATACGTCTCAGGCCGTACCGCCTACGGCTGACCTGCCGGACGGAACTATCACGAGAGATAGAGGCCCCGTCGGGCGGCCGCCAGGGCGGAATCGGACGGAAGGCATCGAAAGGAGGGCTGGTTGCCGGGATAAAATCCGTTCCGCCTAGCTAGCGGGAAATCAGCTCAGGCCAAACCAAATTCTTACGTAGAAAGGAGGGCTAGCAGATGAAGCGACTTACCAGCGCGCTGCGCCGGATCCACCGCGAAGAGCGAGGGATCACCGGTCTTGAGACCGCCATCATCCTCATCGCCTTCGTCGTGGTCGCCACCATCTTCGCCTTCGTCGTGTTGACCACCGGTATCTTTAGCGCCGAGCGGGGCAAGGAGACCGTCTTCGCCGGCCTACAGAAGGCCCGCGGCACCATGGAGGTACGCGGGGGCATCGTCGTCTCGGCCACGGGCTCGCCCCTAGCCGTGGACGACATTTTCTTCACCGTAGCCACCACGGCCGGTGGAGAGTCCATTCCCCTGGACCCCGCCGCCAGCCAGAACCGGACGGTCATCGCCTACCGTGACGACGCCGTCACGGACAACGACGTGACGTACACGGCCGACGACATCGTGGGCGACGGCGACACGCTCCTGGAGCCGGGCGAGGTAAAGGTCATTGTCATTAGCGCGAGCGCCATCAGTCCCGCGCCCACGTTGTCTGCCAATGACCGCTTCACCCTGGAGGTCCAGACGCCTGTCGGCGCCGTCCTCGACATCACCCGGCAACTGCCAGCGGAACTGGCCGAGGTAATGCAGCTACATTAGGGAAGGATCCTGTGGAGGCGGCGCCCTGCTTGAACGTACGGCGGAACGGTCAGGGCGCCGCCCCCCGTGAGAAGGCAGGTATGCCATGGAGATCACCGCCCAGATAGCTGCCCTGGAGGAGGAGGTCAAGCTCCTCAAGGGCGAGATCAAGTCGATCCTGGAGGAGATCAGGACGACTGTCCTCGCCCGGGACAACCCCTTCGCGTCACAGGGCGGCCTGCCAGTTTTCCAGCCCATAGAGCGCTCGGGCGCGGCCAGCGAGCCCGCTCCAGCGTCGGAGGAGGCTCCTCCGAGCGTTACCAGGGCGCCGGCGACGGCCAGCGAGGTGGAGGACCCGCTCCCGCATGTGCTGCGGGTGGAGCCGACCGCCCCCCCGGAGACCAGGGGCGGCCCGGAGAGCGCACCTCTGCCGACGATGGCCGGGGGCGGCCCGGAGGTCACCCCCCTGCCGGCGATGGTTGAGGCGGCTGTTCCTCAGGCCTGGAGCGTGTCCACCATCGCTGGCCTGATAGCCTGGGTCGACGAGACCACCTCCCGGCTGGGCACCACCCACCTGCAGATGATCCTCGACCTGGCCCCCTTCGCGGGTCTCATTCCGCCGGAGGCGGAGGAGGCTCTGCTGAAGGTCGTCAAGCTGGCCAGTAGCCGCAAGGATAGCGCCACCGTCTCTGTCAACGACACACTGGTCGCCCTACGCCAGTTGGAGGCCATCTTCCAAGGAGCAGAGAGCGACGAGATGTCGTTTCTACGACGGCGCCGCAGCACAGGAAGGAACCGGTAGCGGCCAGACAGCCGCCCCTCGGGGCGGGCCCGCCGGGCCTTCAGACTGGCAGCCACCCGGAGGAGTGTAAGGGGGTGCAGCCATCGAGAAGGCCATCGCCACCATTCTGCTAACCGTGGCCGCGGTTGTGGCCATCGTCGCTGTGGTCAACTCGGTCATGCCCGCGCTTAGCCGCACCAACAGCTCCATGGTCATGACCTCTGACGTGGTCAACGACCGCATCTCGAGCCAGGTGGAGATCATCCATGCCACTGGCGTGGATACCGCTACCCAGGCCGACGCCTGGGTCAAGAACGTGGGCGCCTCCCGCGTTGGCCCCATCGACTCCACCGATGTCTTCTTCGGCCCCGAAGACAACTTCAACCGCATCCCCTATGGAGGCCCTAGCTGCACGGCGCCCTGCTGGGACTACGCGCTGGAAGGTGGCGCCACCGAGTGGGGGCCTACGGCCACCCTCCACATCATCATCTACCTGGACTACCCCCTCACAACGGGCACCACCTACTTCGTCAAAGTGGTGGTCCCCAACGGCATCAGCGATGCCAAGTTCTTCAGCGTCTAGGAGCGCCAGGCCATGGAGACCAGCATACCAGCCGCCGTCATCGCCGCCATTCTGATGGTGTCCGCCATGGTGCTGGCCCGGTCAGGTTACCGGTCTGTTGATGAGATGGGACAGCTCTGGAAGGAGATGGAAACCCGCTCCGCCGAACAGATGCACACCCGGCTCACCATCACCAACGTGACCTCAAGCAGCCCCTATGTGGACGCAGATCTTCAGAATGACGGCAGCACCACCTTGGCCGGCTATGACCGCATGGACGTGCTCGTGCAGTACACCACCGGCGGCGGCAGCCCCGCGCTGGCCTGGATCCCTTACACGAACGGCGCCCTGGCGCCCAACACCTGGACCGTCCAGAACATCATCAACGACGCCTTTGAGCCGGGCATCCTCAACCCGGGGGAGACCCTCAGGATGCGCATCTGGCTTGATCCGCCGGCGGGCGGCGGTACCACCAACCGCCTCCTCGTCGCTACGGACCTGGGCGTCACCGTCTCCACCACGTTCACAGGGTAAGTGAGACGTGGCCGATACATTAACAAGGCAGGTGAACCATGACCGAGGAGCCGGAACACAAGCGCCACTATATCTCCACCGGTAACGCCGAGCTGGACAAGAAGATGGCCGGCGGCATCCCGGAGGGCTCGCTGACCCTCATCGAGGGCCAGTCCGAGGCAGGCAAGAGCGTGCTGACTCAGCAGTTGGTGTGGGGCGCCCTTCGGGATGGCAGACGGGTGGCTTACTACACCACAGAGAACACCATCCACAGCCTCCTCCGGCAGATGAAGAGCCTCAACCAGGACATTACCGACTTCTTCCTCTTGGGTCGTATAAACATCTATCCTATGCGCTCCGCCCCCACGGAGGACGAGGCTCGCGCGATGCTTCGGTTCGCCCTCGATCACATGACAAGGATGACGGAGGACCGTGAGCTCCTGGCCTTCGATTCGCTCAGCGTCTTCATGACCAGCATCCCTGAGCAGGAGACTCTCTCCTTCTTCATGGCGGTCAAAGACTTGTGCGACCAGAACAAGACCTTGCTCCTGACCATGCACTCTTACGCGTTCAGCGAGGCTATGTTCATCCGCATCCGCTCCATCTGCGACGCCTACTTGCGGTTGAGGGTGGGGGAGATAGGCACTCAGCTCCTGAAGGAGATGGAGGTATCTAAGGTCCGGGGGGCCGACCAGAATACCGGCAACGTCATCGCCTTTGACGTCGAGCCCGGCTTGGGCATGCGCATCATACCAATGACTAGAGCCAAGGCATGAAGAATCTCCCCTTCAGCAGCGAGGGCACAAGCCATCAGCATGGGGCAGGGGCTGAGCAGTGCAGCCTTCACGGGCTGCTGCCCCCAGCCCTTCAGGAAAGGACGGCCCAAGCGCCGCACCTCTTGGAGTATCTGCATCAAGTGCCCATCGCTGAGGTGGGGATGCCAGAGTATTACCCTGAACTCAACCGAAAGCTGGGCGACCTGAAACACCCCAACCTGATCTATCCAGTGTCCGATGACCTCTTCGTGCACATCTTTCCCGACGCCGCGGATGCGCGCGACTACTACATCGCCATCGAGCCTTCGTCCGTAGGGGACTTGGAGCCCATCCTGGACCAGCTAGAGCGCCGGCTCATGGACTATGTGGATGCGCTGGAGCGCGCCGAAACGTCGGAAGCCAAGGCCGAAGTCCTGCGGCAGGCCGTCCAGGAGAACTGCGCGGTGACGAGCAACGGGGGAGGCAAACGCTCCAATGGGAAGAAGTCTGGCGGCGGTCTCTTCTCGCGCCCGGCAAAGTCAGGCGGCAAGATTCCCGTCACCGGCAGGCAGTTTGCCGGCCTGGAGTACCTGCTGGTCCGCGACAAGATCGGCCTCGGCGTCCTGGAGCCTCTGATCCATGACCCCTACATCGAGGACATCAGTTGCAGCGGCCTGGGACTCCTCTTCATCGAGCACAAGATCTTCAAGGGCCTCAAGAGCTCTGTCTCCTTCGAGCGCACGGAGGCCCTGGACGAGTTCGTCATCCGCCTCTCGGAGAAGATCAACAGGCCCGTCACCTACAGGAACCCCATCGTCGATGCCACCCTGCCCGACGGCTCGCGTATCAACATCGTCTACGGGGGTGACGTGTCCAAGCGTGGTAGCAACTTCACCATCCGCAAGTTCACCTCCACACCTCTGAGCATCACGGACATCATGGGGGGCGGCGGCCTGGACTGCCACATGGCGGCATACCTCTGGCTGACTGTGAATGAGGGCATGAACGTCTTCGTCTCGGGGGAGACGGCCTCCGGTAAGACGACCCTGCTCAACGCCATCTCGGGCTTCATCCAGCCCTGGGCCAAGATCGTGAGCATAGAGGACACGCCGGAGCTTCAGGTGCCGCACCCAAACTGGATCCGAGAGGTGGTCCGGGGCAGCATGGCCGACGACGACTCGTCCGTGACGATGTTCAGCTTGCTGAAGGCCGCCCTGCGCCAGCGGCCCAACGCCATCCTGGTGGGCGAGATCCGTGGCGAGGAGGGAGCAATCGCCTTCCAGGCTATGCAGACCGGGCACGCCGTCATGGCCACCTTTCACGCCTCCACGGTGGAGAAGCTAATCCAGCGTCTCACCGGCCATCCTATCAACGTGCCCAAGGTCTACATGGACAACCTGAACGTCGTGGTCCTCTGTAGCTCTGTACGGCTGCCGGACGGCAAGATGGGTCGGCGCATCGTCTCTATCAGTGAGATCATCGACTACGACTCTGATACCGATTCGTTCTCCTTCATCGAAATCTTCCGCTGGGACTCCTCCAGGGACATCTTCGAGTTTACGGGCAGCGGCAACAGCTACCTCCTGGAGCAGGTTATCGCGCCTAGGCGCGGCCTGGACACCCGCAACAAGCGGGCCGTCTACGATGAACTGGAGCGCCGAGCCAGCCTGATCCAGAAGCTGAGCCAGGACGGCAGAACAAACTTCTATGATCTCTATCAAGTCTTTTCTCAGGCGGGACGGGAAGGCCTCATCTAGCGAGCCGCATGAGGAGAGTCCAGCGGCGTCCTCCCTCTTCAGCCGGGAGCCCCTGGACTTCGACCTCATCAGCCAGCTCACCCACATGTCGGCCGCGGCGACGGCAGGCATATCGCGTGATAGGCTCTTCGAAGGAACGGGCCGGCTGGACTACAGCACCTCCCGCTTCTTTCGCCGCGTCCACCGGGTGGCGCAACGCCTGAACTACGACTATTCGCACGCCTGCGAAATGGTGGCGGAAACGACGGGGCCGGAGAATGTGCAGAACCTGCTCCTTCGCCTGTCCACCGCTCTTTCGGCCGGCGAGCCGGAAGAAGAGTTCCTGGGCCGAGAGACCGAGGTCCAACTGGAGCTCTACGGCAAGAAGTACGAGCGGGACATGGAATCGCTGCGCAAGTGGGCGGACGCCTACGTAGCCCTCATGGTCTCCTGCACCCTCATCGTAGTCATCTCCATGGTCTCGATGATGATCTACTCCATGGGGGCGGGCGTCATCGTCGGCCTGGCCTTCGTCGTGCTGCTAGTGACCATAGCCGGAAGCTGGGTCATCTTCAGCGTCGCCCCTCACGAGGTGAAAACGCATCATCTGGCGAGAAAGTCGCCGGAGCAATACCAGATGGCGCGGCTGAGCCAGATCCTGCTGCCGGTGGCGGCCGTCTTCGGCGCCGTGCTGGGCTTCACCTTCGGGTTGGGTCCGGCCCTCATCGGGAGCGCGCTGGTTCTGGCACCGCTGGGCTACGTGGCCTTCCGCGATGACTGGAAGGTGGACGCCCGCGACCAAGACATCGCCACCTTCCTGCGCGCTCTGGGCGGCGTGATGGGCGCCGTGGGAACCACCGTGGGCGAGGGCCTGAGCCGACTCAACCGGCGCTCCCTGGGCGCTCTGGAGCCCAACGTGCGCCGTCTCTACGTGAGGCTGGGCAACAACATATCGCCGCAGCTCTGCTGGCTGCGCTTCGCCGGTGAGACAGGGTCAGAGCTGGTGAGCCGCTCCGTGCGCGTCTTCTGGGACGGCCTGCGACTGGGCGGCGACGCCAGCCGAGTGGGCTCCCTGGCTTCCACCTTCGCACAGAAGGTGGCGCTGCAGCGGTCCACCCGCAAGCTGGTGTCCTCCACCTTTGCATGGGTGGTGGTTCCGCTCCACGCCGTTCTCCTATCCATCATGCTGTTCATCACGGAAGTGATGCGCATATTCGGCGCCGAGCTGGCCAAGGTCCAGGACCAGAGCCTCAACAGCGACATCATGTCCGAGGCGGGCGTGAGCAACATGCTCCTGTACTCTGCCCCCAACATGCACTTCATCAGCCTCTTCGTCGGCATGATGATCCTAGTGTTGACGGCAGCGAACAGCTTCGCGCCCTACGCGGCCGGAGGCGGAAATCGCTACAAGCTCTGCCTGTTCGCAGCAATAATGATGTTCATGTCCGGCATCGCCATCATCGTCATACCTGCCATGGTGTCGGTGCTCTTCCAGAACATAGCCGCCACCCCGGTATCACCAGGACAGTGAAGGGAGGTAATACCCCATGAGATTCCTGACACGGCTGCTGAAGACCCCCGACGAGGACCAGAACGAAGAGCAGGACGAGTTTGGCGCCGAAGAGAACGGTCTTCTCATGATACCCTCTCTCCCCGGAGACGCAGAGGGGGCCACGCTAGCAGGGACGCCGGAGGCGGATGCTCCCCAGGTCAACGTGCCAGCAGTGGAGGGAGAGATGGCAGACCCGCCGTCCCAGGGGGAGGCCAGGCCCGCCGAAGACGAGGCTGGACAGCTTCTCACCGGCGAAGATAAGTCCCCGGACCAGACGGAGGAGTCGCCAGCGCCCGAGAGCCAGGCACCAGAGAGTGTGGGTGAAGAGCCCCAGACGGAGGAGGGCTCTTCAGATGACCCGATGCACATGTTCAGGGCTAGCGCCAAGCGTACGTTCACGGCGCCGGTGCTGAAGGATGACCTGGAAGACCTGCCGGCAGTGGATCTCCTGGCCGTAGCCCGCTCCATCCGCAACGACCTCCTGGGGAGGCAAGCCGCGGGAGTTGAGAACCCTCAGAAGCAGGAGAGGGCTGCTTAGCCGGCTATGCTTGCGGCTCTGTGGACGGCAACGGTTCGCGCCATCGCCGTGCTGACGGCGGTCCTGGCTGTCGGCGTCATCATCGTGTCTCTACAGGCCGCCCGAGCGCAGGCCGGTCCACCTGATGGCGAGACAGGCTCGCCGACACAACCGCGCGATATCCCGGACGAGGCGCAACCCTTACAGCCGGTGCGGGCGACCACACAGACATCGCCCGGTCCGACGGCCCCCCAGGCCACGCCTGCCATCCGCTATCCGGCACCCAGCGAAGCCCTGCCAGCCACCCGCGCTCGCCCCGTGTCGGGACAGACGCGTGCGTCAGAACGTTCCCAAGCCAGCCTTACCGCCAGGCGGCGCCTGGCCGCTGTCCTGGACGTGGGCACATCCGCCTCGGCGGACACGGTGGAAGTAGCGCTTCTCACAAAGCAAAGCCTGGAGGCTCAGGGCTACGATGTCACTCTGCTGGAGGGAGACGCTGCCGACAACGGCGCTGGCCCCCTCCGGCCCGACGCCTACGTTGCCATTCGACCTGCCGCCGGCGCGAACGCCGACACAGGCCTCGAGGCCTGGTTCTGCCAGGTGAAAGGCTCTCTTGGCGGCCAACTGGCCGACCTGCTCCTGAGAAGTCTCGCGGCGACCGGCTTACCCAACGTGAACCAGGGGGACGGCGACATCGCGGACCCCGAGGCGTTCGACTGCGGCGTCCTGCTGGCCGGTCGGGCGCGGATGACGACGGTGCTTCTGGAGGTCCCGGCCTCCGCCGCCGGCGACAGCAAGGGCCAAGCCCTGGCTCAAGGCCTGGCAGATGGTATCCACCAGTTCTTCCAGAAGTACCGCACGTCGCTTCTGCAGGAAGACCAGCGTCGGCGCCTGGTCTGGCCGGCCCTGGGCCCCATCACAAGCTACTTTGGGCCCAGCCACCCGCTGGGAATAGACATCGGGCAGTCGGAAGGCTCGATCGTGGCGGCCACAGACGGCGTGGTCGTCTTCGCCGGCGGCGACCCCTGCTGCTCTTACGGGCTATACGTCATCGTCGATAGCACGGAAGGCATCATCACTCTCTACGCCCACCTGGAGTCCATCAGCGTGACCGAGGGGCAGAGGGTGCGGCAGGGACAGCCGCTGGGCATCGTGGGGTGCACCGGCCACTGCACCGGCAACCACCTCCACTTCGAGGTCATCGACAACGGCGTGCGCCGGGACCCCCTCTCCTACCTGCCGTAGCGCCAGGTTCAGCGAAACGGATGGCGCGCCTCATGATGCCGGCTACGTTCATCGTCCGGCGGCCACCTCTTGGTAGACCGATAGGAAGCTCCGCGCCACCCTGTCCCAGGTGAACTCCCGCGCCCGGCGCAGGCCTCTGGCCACCAGCTCCCGACGGAGGTCATCGTCGCGCAGGGCCCTGGCCAGGGCAGCCGCAATCGCTGACTCGTCGGTGGGGTCCACCAGGAGGGCAGCGTCGCCGGCCGCCTCGGGCAGGGAGCCCCGGTCCGAGCAGACCACGGGCACGCCGCAGGCCATGGCCTCCAGCACGGGGAGGCCGAACCCCTCGTACAGGGAAGGGTAGGCAAAGACGTCGGCCGACTGGTAGAGGGCCAGCAGGTCGTCCTCGCCCACGTGCCCGGTGAAGATGATATGCTCTCTCAAGCCGTCGCGGCCGGCGGCCTCAAATACGTCGTCGCAGAGCCAGCCCCTGGCGCCTGCGATAACCAGCGCGTGGCACGCCCCCTCTTCCCTCAGCCGGCGATAGGCGCCGATGAGGCGGGCCAGGTTCTTGCGTGGCTCCAGCGTCCCCACGTAGAGGATGAACCGGTCGGGCAGGCGATACTTCCGCTTCACCGCGGCTATCGGCTCGAGATGCCGGGCCGTCTGGAACCGTGGGTCCACGCCCCGGGAGACCACCGTCACCTTGCCGGGATCGGCCGAGAGATGCGTCACCAGGTCGTTCTTGGTGCACTGCGAAGGCACCGTGATCCGGCCCAGGCGCTTGATGCCGAGCGTGAGAGCCCTCCGGTAGAACAAACGTCCCTTGGGCGGAAGAAGAGAGGGGAAGAGCACCGGCGTGATATCGTGGACCATGGCCACGGCCCTCTTGGAGAAGAAGCCGGGCATGGGCGACTCCGGCAGGTCGATGACGTCCAGGCGGTGAGCCCAGCGGGCCAGGTAGAGGTGACCCAACTGCCACAGCCGTCGCGAGGGCAGGGAGGGAAGCCGGACCACTACGGTGTGAAAGTTGGGCTCAGGACGCTGGAAGAGCCGCCGGTTTCCGGGCCTCACGAAGAGATAGTAGTCGTTGGCCCCGTCGAGGCGGGCAAGAGCGTCCAAGAGACCCTGCATGCCCCTCTCGCGGCCTGTAACGTGGTCAAGCAGCGGTACAAGGTAGATACCAACCCGCATAGAAAACGCCCGACAGAGGCTAGCTCCAGGTACCATGATTCCGGTTGCGGGGAGACGCGTCAATCAGGGAAATCCCCTCGACCGGGAGCCCCCTGCCGGCCCGGTCCGCAGCCGTCCGCGCAGCGCCTTTGACCGCCGGCCGCCGGGTGTACTATCCTCCAGATGACCAAGGAAATGGGCCAATTGGCAGTAGTCAGGGCTAACGACGCCTGTGCTAGATTCGGTCCAGCCGACCCGCAAGCCGTGCATAGAGAGGTGACTTCATGAAGGTACGCGTCCCACAGCTCTACTGGCACAAGCCGTCAGAGCTGGAGCTGGACTTCCCAGACTCGTGGGAAGTCCACTTCTGTCAGCCGAAAGGACACGACCGTCCCCCACTGAGCCCAAAGGAGATGCAGAAGGCCTTCGACAATCCCATCGGGACACCGCCGCTCAGAGAGCTGGCCCGAGGGCGAAAGGAAGTCGCCATCCTGTTCGACGACACCACCCGCCCTACCCGCACCTATCAGATCGCCTCCTACGTCCTAAAGGAACTGGCCGCGGCCGGCATCGCCGACGACCAGATCCGTTTCATAGCTGCCGTGGGCACGCACGGCGCTCACGACAACGTCGCCCACCGCCTCAAGCTGGGCCAGGAGATCCTGGAGCGCTTCCCCGTCTACAACCACAATTCATACGAGAACTGCGTCGAGGTAGGCACCACCAGCCAGGGCACGTGCCTGGCCGTGAACCGGGAAGTCATGCGCTGCGACCTGAAGATCGGCATCGGCTGCGTCCTGCCCCACCCGCAGGTCGGCTTCGGCGGCGGCGGTAAGATCATTCTTCCCGGCGTCGCCCATATCGATAGCATCACCCACTTCCACGGCAAGGTGCCCTTCACCGCCCCCGAGACCATCGGGCCCGGGAACTACGACCAGAACGTCATGCGGATGGACTTCGAGGAGGCGTGCAAGCTGGCGGGCCTCGACTTCACCGCCGACTGCCTGGTGAACCTGAAGGGCGAAATAACCGCCCTCTTCACCGGAGACCCGGTGGAGGAGCACCGGGAGGCGGCCAAGCTGGCAAAGGAGGTCTACGCCACCGAGCGCATTCCGGGGCTGAACGTGCTGGTCGCCAACGCCTATCTCAAGCCCAATGAGGCCTTCGTTGCCGTAGGGACGGCGCTGAGGGCCCTGGGGCTCGGTGGCGGTACCCTGGTGATCATCATGAACTCGCCGACCGGTCAGGTGGTTCACTACTCGATGCGCAGCTTCGGTACTGAGTACGGCGGCCGTCTCTTCTCCGCCCGCACGCTGCCGCCGCAGTTCAAAACCATCGTCCTTAATCCCCTCAAGGACCTCACCTGCGTCGACATGTTCGGCAACCCCAAGTCTGTTACCTGGGCCAAGAACTGGGGCGAGGTCCGGGAAGCCCTGGAGAGCCAGTACCCTGACGGCGCCAAAGTAGCTGTCTACCCCGATGCCACGACCCAATACCCGGCCGGCTGAGCGGACGAAGCCTCTCGGGAGCGCGTTTGACCAAACCCTGCGGACTGGGGGAGAAGGGGACAGGATATGAGCCCTGGAATCGAGATCAAGGGAAGTCAGGCACTGCAGGACGAGGTCCGGGCACGTGAGCTCTGCACCGGCTGCGGGGCGTGCTCTGGAATGTGCCCCTACCACGTCCCCTATCAAGGGCGGATGGTAACCCTGGACGACTGCAACCTGGCCCAGGGACGCTGCTACGCCTTCTGTCCTCGCACCCCGGTCGACCTGAACCTCCTCAGCCAGACCGTGTTCGGCGTGCCCTACCCAACTGAGGCGTTGGGGACAGTCAAAGAGGTGCTGATAAGCCGCGCCGCCGACGGCGCCCTGCGCTCCCGCGCCCAGTACGGCGGCACCGTCAGCGCCCTGGTCACCTTCGCCCTGCGGACGGCCCTCATCGATACCGCTGTCCTCACCGACAGCGACGAACGCATGCTGCCCGCCGGCAGGGCTGTCCGCGACGAGGCGGGCGTTCTGGCCTGCGCCGGCTCCAACTTCGTGGCCTCGCCTACGCTGGAGACCTTCAACCGAGAGGCCGCCGGCGGCGCCCAGCGCATCGGCGTGGTGGCGACGCCCTGCCAGACGCTGGCCCTGGCCAAGATGAGGGCCTCGCCTCTGGAGAACCGCAACAACATCGACAAGCTCAAGCTGGTCGTCGGCCTCTTCTGCACCTGGGCCCTGAAATACCGCGACTTCGCCGCCTTTCTGGGCGAGAGAGTGCCCCTGGACCAGATCGTCAAGGTCGATATCCCACCGCCGCCGGCCAACGTCTTCGAGGTCTATGCCAACTCTACCCGCGTCACCATCCCCCTCGACCAAGTGCGGGCCTTCATCCGCCCCACCTGCAACAGGTGCATCGACATGACGGCCGAGTTCGCCGACGTGTCCGTCGGCGCCGCCGAAGGCATCAAGGGCTGGAACACTCTTGTCGTAAGGAGCGCGGCGGGAGCGAAGCTGGTGGAGGCCGCCCGCGCCGCCGGCGCCCTGGAGGTGGCGCCCGTTCCGGACGCCAACCTGGAGCACCTGAAGGAGGCCTCCCTCAACAAGAAGAGGCGGGGGCTATCGAACATCGTCGAGACCACGGGAAGCAAGGAGGACCTGCTTTACCTGGAAGCGAGCAGAGAAGCCCTGCGGGCACTGCTCTCCTGAGCTTAACCCACACCACGAGCGCGCCGAGCTGACCGGGAAGGGAGTCTGAAGGATGGCGACCATCGCAACGTACGCGCCGGGAACCGACCAGCTCCTCATGGGCAACGAGGCCATCGCCCGGGGGGCGCTGGAGGCGGGGGTCGGGTTCGCCAGCGCCTACCCCGGCACGCCCTCGTCGGAGATCGTCGGCAGCCTCGCCGAGGCCGCCAAAGAGGCCGGCATCTACGCCGAGTGGTCGGTGAACGAGAAGGTGGCCCTGGAGGCGGCGGCCGCCGCTTCCTTCACCGGGGTACGGGCCATCGTGGCCATGAAGCAGAACGGCATCAACGTGGCCTCCGACTTCCTGATGACCCTGAACCTGACGGGCACCATCGCCGGCCTGGTGGTGGTCATCTGCGATGACCCCTCGGCCCACTCCAGCACCAACGAGCAGGACAGCCGCCCCATCGCCAAGTGGGCTGACCTGCCCCTCCTGGAGCCCGCCACCTTTCAGGAAGCCAAGGACATGACCCGCTGGGCCTTCGAGCTATCCGAGGAACTGAAGTCGGCCTGCCTGGTGAGGGGCGTCACCCGCGTCTCCCACGCCCGCGGCGACGTGCGTCTGG
Organism: uncultured Dehalococcoidia bacterium; assembly: GCA_964609465.1. Taxonomy (GTDB): domain Bacteria; phylum Chloroflexota; class Dehalococcoidia; order DSTF01; family JALHUB01; genus CAVSBT01. Next base: position 7,836 of record CAZSSQ010000001.1, on the reverse strand, counting down.
GGGAGCCTGCGCCGCCCGGCCAGGCCGGTCGCTTCGCGCCGACCTCCCCCGTCCAGTTCGCCACCCTCCCGGCGCCCCTCAAGCACAACCTGCTGCACCAGAAGCTGGCCAAGGCCAAGGAGCTCTTCGAGTCCTCACGCTTCAACTGGTATACAGGCCCCGACAAGCCGGACCTGCTGGTGGTCACCAGCGGCAGCGGCTGGTTCTACTCACTCGAGGCGGTCAAGGCCCTGGAGCGGGAGGATTCGGTGGGTATCCTCAAGCTTGGCACCACCTGGCCTCTGCCCGAGAAGCTCGTCCTCGAGCGCCTGGCGCAGACGGAAAAGGTGCTGGTAGTGGAGGAGGTAGACGCCTTCCTCGAGAACAACCTGAAGGAGCTGGTAGGCGCGAATCTCTCGGCCGTCGGCCCGCTCACGTTCTACGGGAAGGGCAGCGGGCACCTTCCGTCCTTCGGCGAGATCAACCCGGACCTGGTGCTCCAGACGCTGGCCTCCGTCCTCGGCATCGAAAAGCCGGCACGGCCAAGCGAGTATGTGGAGAAGGCCCAGGCGCTGACCGGGCTGGTCACTCACGCCAGGGTGGTGAGCTTCTGCGCCGGCTGTCCCCACCGGGCCACCTTCTGGTCGGTGAAGAACGCCCTCAAGCTGGACGGGCGGGGCGGCTTCGTCACCGGGGACATCGGCTGCTACACCATGGCCATCGGGCCGGCGGGCTACTTCCAGTTGAAGACGGTGCAGGCCATGGGGTCAGGCACCGGCCTCGCCTCCGGTTTCGGCAAGCTGGGGGCCATGGGCTTCAAGCAGCCCGTGCTGGCCGTCTGCGGCGACTCGACCTTCTTCCACGCCGCCATCCCCGCCCTCATCAACGGCGTCTATAACCGCTCCAACTTCACCATGCTCATCCTCGATAACAGTGCCACCGCCATGACCGGCTTCCAGCCTCACCCAGGCACGGGAACCAACGCCATGGGCGAGCCGACGGCCGCTGTGGACATCGAAGCGGTCTGCCGCGCGCTGGGGGTGCGGGTGGAGGTCACGGACCCCTTCGACCTTAAGGGCACCACTGAGAAGCTGCTGGACCTGATGGCGGACGAAGGCGGCGTGCGCGTGCTGATATCGAGGAGGATGTGCGCCTTGGTTCGGGGCCGGCAGGAGAAAGCGGCCTACCGGATGCGCGTGGACAGCGAGAGGTGCCTAGGCGAGAGCTGCGGCTGCAACCGCCTCTGCACGCGCGTCTTCCAGTGCCCTGGACTGGCCTGGGACAGCGCCGCCGGCGTGGCCAGGATCGACGAGGTGGTCTGTAGCGGCTGCGGCGTCTGCGCCGACATCTGTCCCGCCTCAGCCATCATCCGGGAGGCAGTCTGACTATGGAAGGGAACGACCCGCTGAACGTCATTGTCACGGGGGTGGGCGGCCAGGGCAACGTGCTCATTGCCCAGCTCATCGGCCGGGCCCTGGTGAGGGTAGGCTACCACGTCACCATCGGGGAGACCTACGGGGCCTCTCAGAGGGGCGGCGCCGTCATGAGCCATCTGCGCATCTCGCGCGATGCCCAGTACGGCCCCCTCATCCCGGAGGGCGCGGCGCACGTCATCCTCGGCCTGGAGCCGCTGGAGACCCTGCGGGTGCTGGCCCAGTACGGCAACCCGGAGGTCACTGTCATCGCCAACTCCCGGCCTGTCCATCCGCTGGCCGTAACCACGGGCGCCGCTGAGTACCCGGGGCGAGAGCAGGTGATCAGGACGCTGGAGCAGCTATCGAGCCGTGCCTGGCTCCTTGATGCTACGGACATCGCGCTCGGCCTGGGGGCCGGCATCTTCACCAACATCGTCATGCTGGGGGCCCTGGTGGGCAGCGGCGCCCTGCCGGTGGGGCTCGACGCGTTCGAGGCCGAGCTTCGGCAAAGCCTGCCGGCCGACAAGCTGGACCTGAACCTCAAGGCCTTCCGAAGGGGCATCCGTGAGGTGTCGGCGGCCGGCGAGCCAGTGTAAGTCCGGTTGGTGGGGTGCCGTGCCAGGCCGGCGTCTGCGATCCCTCAGCCAGCTACCTGACAACCACATAGGCCACGGCCGGACAGACGGAGGGTCGAGAGTTGGCTCCTGAAGACCCCTTTTCGGCCATCATCCTGGCCGGCGGGCGCAGCGTCCGCTTCGGGCGCGACAAGTCGGCGGAGATCGTCGCCGGCCACTCCCTCCTCCAGCACGTCGTCGACGCCGTAAGCCCCATCGCCAGCGAGATCGTTGTCGTCGGAGCGCCGGGGATGTCCCCCCCTCCGGTGAGTTCGGAGACGCCGCTGCGCCACGTGGCGGACGTGCGCGAAGGCGGCGCCCTGGCCGGCCTCTACAGTGGCCTGCTGGTGTGCTCTCAGCCTGTCGCCCTGGCCCTGGGCTGCGACATGCCTCTCCTGAGCGGGCCGCTGCTTCGCCACCTGTGGGGCCTCCTGGACCGGGACGTGGACGTAGTGATGCCCCTCTGGGAGGGCAAGGAGGAGCCCCTGCATGCCTTCTACCGTCGCACCTGCCTCTCCGCGATCGAGAAGGCCCTGGAGGGGGGCAAGAGGCGGTTTGTGGACTTCCTACCGGACGTACGCGTCCTCTACGTGAGCCACGACGAGTTGCAGCGCCTGGACGCTGAGGGGCGCAGCTTCTGGAACGTCAACTATCCGTCAGACCTGGCCCGCATCCTGCCCGTACTCGAGGGCACGATGCCACCAACAGGGGAATGACGAAGGGGCTCAGGGCGCGAACTCGGTTTGGTGGCTTTGGTTAACCATTTACGCGGCTGGCGCGTTCTATAGGGTGACCCGCCCGTTTTGCGGGCGGTGGCGGGGCTTCGTGATGTCTCACGGGACCGGAGAGGTTGACGACCCACTGGGCCCTGCTGCTGCACTTCTATCAACCTCCTATCCAGCTTCCGTATGTCCTTCGCCAGATAGCCTGCGAGTCTTACCGCCCTCTGATCCAGCTCCTCGCCGATAATCCCCACGCTCGGGTGACGGTGAACATCAGCGGTGTGCTCACCGAGATGCTCATCGACAACGCCCACCAGGACGTGGTGGAGGGGCTGGCCTGGCTGGCCGAGCGCGGGCAGGTGGAGTTCACCGGCTCCGCCAAGTATCACCCCATCCTTCCCCTCCTCCCGGAGGAAGAGATACGCCGTCAGATCCGCTCCAACTACAACACCAACCGGCACTACCTGGGACACACCTACGCCCCTCGAGGCTTCTTCCCGCCCGAGCTGTGCTACAGCGACCGCATCCTGGCACCCATGGTCGATTTCGGACACGACTGGGTGATACTCAGCGGCATCGCCTGCCACGGGCAGTGGCCAACGGACGTGGTGCAGAGAGGCAACCCCCTGGACGCGCCCATCAACTTCATCTTCCGCGACGACATCCTGAGCAACGGCATCTCCTTCCAGACGCTGGACGCCCACGCGTTCCTGGACAGACTCCGCAACCTTGGTCGCCACCGCCGCGGCGACGTCTACGTCGTGACGGCCATGGACGCCGAAACCTACGGCCATCACATAGCTGGCTGGGTGGAGGCCTTCCTAGGCGAGGTCTATAGAGCCTTGCGTCCGGAGGTGACCGGCGTCTCAGCCCGGCAGGAAGGCGCCAGCCAGAGGCTTGTCACCGCAGGCTATGTTGGCAGCGCAGTGGACGAAGCACGCCCCGTCCGCGTCGTGCGGCCGTCGGACGGCAATGGCGAGGGGCGACAGTACCCGCTTCCGCACCACCTTCTGGGCATGGAGCGTCACCGCGAAGACGAGGCGTCGCTCATTCGGCTTGCCACGGTGAGCGAGATAGTCGATCGCTTTCCTCACCTGGAGGGCTGCTGGCCCCTGGCCAGCTCCTGGAGCACCACCGCCGATGACCTGGCCCGCGGCGTGCCCTACCCGCTATGGAACGACCCCGGCAACCACATCCACGGCCTCCTCTGGGAGCACCTCACCCTCTGCATCGAGCTGCAGCAGCAGGCCGAGCAGTGCGCCGATAGCCCGCCGAGCCAGTGGCACACGGGCATCGCCAGGAACATCCTCGATACCGCCCTCCATAGCTGCCAGTTCTGGTGGGCCAGCCACCGCCCTCACTGGGACGTGAACATGGTCTTTCGGGGTCTCGTGGAGCAGGGCCAGGCAGCCCTCAATTCATCGCGAGCCGTGGAGCTGAGCGGCGCCCCCCGCGAGCAGAAGCGCCTGGCCTGGCGACGCCGTTTGGCCACCCTGGAGATCTACCGCCAGATGATGGACGAGTTGGTGCGGTCCTAGTAGATTCCCCCGCTTGTCAATGCCGCCCGCTGTCCGCAGTGAGCGTCCGCGGTACAATGGGGCCCAGCACCAGGAGCCGTAATGCGCCTTCAGAACAACCAGAGCTACGACGCAGGCCGCCGGGGAAGACGTCGCTTTCGTCACGCGCTGGGGCTCGCCCTGCTCCTGGCCACTCTCGCCCTGAACCTGGGCCTGGGGCAGGCGTGCTACCTGGGGCCCGCGGAACCCACCCCGACGCCGACACTGGTCCCAACCCAGATACCAACGCCCGTGCCCCCGACCCTCACGCCCGAGCCGTCTCCGACGCCGGTCCCGCAACTCCAGGCTGGCAGCGCCATCGTCGTCGGGGGCGAAGTGCGGACCCGGCCGGAGCCCTCGACCCGCAACATCCCGATAGGGACCCTGCCGGACCAGGAGCCGGTGCGCATCGCGGCCGCCGTGCAGGGCGAGAACTGGCTGGTGGGAGAACAGACGTGGGTCTCCGCGAGCCCTCCCTGGGCCAGCGAATGGCTCCAACTGGAGGACGGCAGCTACGTCTACGGGGTCTTCGTCTTCCAGCTCCTGGAGGGAGAGTCTTCACCCCTCCTCGACTTCGGAGGGGAGGAGAAGTGGATCGACGTAAGCCTTTCGGAGCAGACGGTGCGGGCCATGGTGGGGGAGCAAGTGGTGCACGTGGCGGCAGCCACCACCGGCGCACCGGGCTTCGAGACACCCCCCGGCACGCACTACATCGAGCCCGACGGGCGCATCGTGCTGGAGCGGATGACCGCCTCGCAGGCGGGTTACGACCCCTCACAGGCCCGCTACGACGTTGAGAGGGTGCTCTTCACCCAGTACTTCGACCGCCAGGGTGACGCTCTCCACCTGAACTACTGGCGGGCGGACTCCGTATTCGGCTCCGCACCCACCAGCCACGGCTGCGTCGGCCTCCGCCTCCACGATGCGCAGTACTTCTGGCTCTTCGCCCAGCCCGGCACCCGCGTCGAAATCCACGATTGAGAGGGGCTGGACGCTGGGGCCGACCGGTCACCGGCAGACAGGGGGCCGGACTGCCCGAGAAGCGGCCTTCCTGAGGCCGAACGGTATTGCGTTTCTGCGAGCGCCTAGCCATAATTGCGTCGCCAACCACGTCTGCGGGGGATCGCCGGCCAGACACCGCCAACGGTCAGGCGAGTTAGGACAGGGATTGCTTCCACCGTCAGCACTGGTACACGGGTAGCCCCGGGGCGCCGTTCGAGGGAAAGGCTTCCCCCACCCCAGAGAAGGGTGGCCTCGTGCAGCAGTACATCGCCAAGCGCATCCTGCTCAACATCCCCGTCGTCTTTCTTGTCGTCACCGTTGTCTTTCTGATCAGCCATTTCCGGACCGACTTTGCCGAGCAGCGCGCTGCTCAGGGCTTCATCGGGGGGATGGAGTTCGAACAGGCGGTGGCCAACATCCGCCAGGAGCTGGGCACCGACAAGCCGCTCATTGAGCAGTACGGCCGTTACCTGCTCGACACCGCCCGGGGCGATTTCGGCACCTCCCTTGTCAGCCAGAAGCCGATCGTGTTGGAACTCAAGAACCGGCTCGGCACCTCCGTCGAGCTGGGGATTCTCCAGATCCTCGTCGGCCTCGTCATCAGCATCCCCATAGGCGTCATCTCGGCCGTCCGGCAGGACACCTGGCTGGACTACATACTGCGCTTTTTCGCCGTCCTGGGGCTGGCGATACCCTCCTTCTACATGGCTACGCTCATGCTCCTGTTGGGCTTCAATTGGTTTGGGTGGGGCCCGCCCACCACTACCTACCGCAATTTCTTCGAGAACCCCAGCCTGAACCTCCAGGCGATGGCCGTGCCCGCCCTGGCGGGTGGCTTCGCTATGGGGGCCGTCATCATGCGCCTGCTACGCTCGCAGCTCTTAGAGGTGTTGCGCCAGGACTACGTCCGCACCGCCTGGGCCAAGGGCCTGCGCGAGCGGGGCGTCATTGCCCGCCACGCCATGAAGAACGCCCTGATCCCGGTCTTCACCGTTGTCGGGCTCCTGGTGGGCACCCTCTTCGGGGGGAACGTCATCTTGGAGAGCATGTTCGGCCTGCCGGGAGTGGCCCAGTTCGTGGTCATCTCCTTCAAGCAGAACGACCTGCCCATGGTGCAGGGGATCGTGCTGTTGGTGGGCATCGTGCTGGTGATGACCAACATAGTGGTGGACATCAGCTACGCCTGGCTGGACCCCCGCATTCGATACCGCTAGCGACGGCCCGGAGGAGGAACCGTGGCGACAGAGGCAGCCCTATTCGAGCAGGAGTGGGTCCTCCCCCGCCGGGCAGCCTGGTGGGTGACGGCCCGCCGGCTGGCGCTGCGCAAGCCCCTGGGTACCTTTGGGCTGCTGATCATCATCATGCTGGTGGTGGCGGCGGTAGGAGCGCCGGTGCTGGCCCGCTATGACCCCCAGCAAACCTTCCAGCGGCCCGACCCCAACTACCAACCCGGAGTCTTCAACCCGCAGGCGCTGGGCCCCACCATGCTGGACAGGACAGCGGAGCCCTCCGCGGTCCACTGGTTCGGAACGGACAGCTCGGGCCGCGACACCTGGTCGTGGGTGATCTGGGGCGCCCGGCGCTCCCTGGGCATCGGTGTCGGCGCCCTGGCCATCTCGATAGCCACAGGGACTCTGGTGGGGGTCGTGTCCGCCTACTTCGGGGGCCGGGTGGACATGCTGTTGCAGCGCCTCATGGACGCCCTTCAGGTCTTCCCCGCCCTTCTCCTCCTGATCCTCATCGCCACCTACATGGAGGCCAACATCCGCAACCTGATCCTGGCTCTCGGCATCGTGGGCATCAGCCAGGTGTCGCGCATCGTGCGGGGGACAGTGCTGAGCCTGCGCGAAATGCCTTACGTGGAGGCGGCGCGCGTCCTGGGCGCCTCGGACCTCCGCACCATGATCCATCACATCCTGCCCAACACGGCGGCCCCGATCATCGTCGTCTTCACCATAGGCCTTGGCTCAGTCATCATCGCTGAGGCTGGCCTCTCCTTCCTGGGCCTGGCCCCGCCGGGGATCTCCTGGGGCCAGATGCTCAACGAGGGCCGCAACTTCATCCGTACGTCACCCTGGCAGGCGGTCTTCAGCGGCCTGGCCATCACACTGGCGGTGCTGGCCTTCAACCTGGCTGGAGACGCCCTCCGGGACATCCTGGACCCCAGGCTGCGCGCATGAGGGAGCATAGAGGCCTGCGCCCGGACATGGAGGATGCGGCGGGAAAGGAGACGGCGGTCCCGTGAGAGAGGCCAACTACTGGACGAAACTGCGGACCCAGAGGCTCAGCCGCCGGCGCCTGCTGGCGGGGGCGGTAGCCGCCGGCGCGGGCGCTGCCGGGCTCGCTGCCACGGGCTGCGGCGGCGGTGAGGAGGGCCCAGCGGCCGCCTCACCCACAGCGGCGGCGGCCAGCCAGCCAGCCCTCACCACCGTGGGCAGCCGGGGCGGCACCTACCGCGGCTTCAACTATGACTCGCTGGTCCTGGACACCCGCGACCCCCACCAGACCCGCCTCGGCCCCATGTACAACATCCAGTCCTACATCTTCA